>JBMLPD010000222.1:0-13834 GCA_049242285.1 Rubrivivax sp. | reverse complement strand
CCGCATCCGCATCCGCATCCGCATCCGCATCCGCATCTGGGGCCGGGGCCGACCTCAGCATGGCCCGCGCGATGCCGCGCAGGATGTGCACTTCCTCCCGGGTGAGGTTCAGCCGGTTGGCCAGTTGATTCAGCCGGGGCATCAGCTTCCTGGGCGCCTGCGGGTCCAGATAGCCCACGGCCACCAGCGCCTGGCGCCAGTGCGCCAGGGTGCCCTGCACCTCGTCGGCGCCGGCCCACGTGGGCGGCGGCGTGGCCGCCACGACATCAAAGGTCCCGAGGGCCTGCCGCCATTCGTAGGCGATCAGTTGCACCGCCTGGGCCAGGTTCAGCGAACCATAGCCCGGGTGCGTGGGGATGCTGAGCACGCTGTGGCAGCGCCACACGTCCCCGTTGGCCATGCCGAAGCGTTCGGACCCGAAGACAAAGGCCACGCGATGCGGCTGCCGCGCCAGCACCGGCAAGGCCTCGCGCGGCGCCTGGGCAGGGGGGCCGAAGTCGCGCGGCGTCATCGCGGTGGCGCACGCGTGGGTGACGCCTTCCAGGGCCTCGGCCAGACTGCCGACGATGCGGGCACGGGCCAGCACGTCGGCAGCGCCGCTGGCAAAGGCGATGGTGTCCTGGCGCACCAGCACGTCCGCAAAGCGCGGCTGCACCAGCACCAGGTCTCCAAAGCCCATCACCTTCATGGCGCGTGCAGCCGCACCCACGTTGCCGCCGTGGCTGGTGTGCAGCAAGATGAAGCGGGTGGGATCGACGTCAACAGACATGGCACAACCGGGCAACGGCCCGGCCGCAGTGGGGGCCATACACAGCAGGGGCGCGGGTAAACTCGAACCCTGCGGGCGCACGCTGATTGTCCGCCCTTCGCTCTTTGAGACGACCGCCGGCACCCACAGACGTGCACCGCGGCCGTTTCCTCCAACCCGTCGCCTGCATCCACCCCGCCGCTTCAGCCCCGAAGGCCCGTTCATGTCCCAGACCCTCCATCCCATGCTGAACATCGCGGTGCGGGCGGCTCGCAGTGCGGGCTCGATCATCAACCGGGCGGCGCTGGACCTGGACGTGCTGAAGGTGGGCTCCAAGGGCACCAACGATTTCGTGACCGAGGTGGACCAGGCGGCCGAGGAAGCCATCATCTCCACCCTGCTGGAAGCCTACCCAGGCCACGCCATCCTGGCCGAGGAGTCCGGGCGGCAGCGCGGCAGCAGGCACAGCGACTACCTGTGGATCATCGATCCGCTGGACGGCACCACCAACTTCATCCACGGCTTCCCGGTCTACGCGGTCTCCATCGCCCTGGCCTTTCGCGGCAAGGTGGAGCAAGCGGTCGTCTACGACCCCACCCGCAACGACCTGTTCTACGCCAGCAAGGGCAAAGGTGCCTACCTGAACGATCGGCGGCTGCGCGTGTCCAAGCGCATCCGCATGTCCGATGCGCTGATCGGCACGGGTTTTCCCTTCCGCAAGGGCGACAACTTCCGGCGCTACCTCAAGATGTTCGAGGAGGTCATGCAGCAATGCGCCGGCATGCGCCGCCCGGGCGCGGCCGCGCTGGACCTGTGCTACGTGGCCGCGGGCTGGTACGACGGCTTCTTCGAGACGGGCCTGAGCCCGTGGGACGTGGCGGCGGGCTCGCTGATGATCACCGAGGCCGGCGGCCTGGTGGGCAATTTCACGGGCGAAGCCGACTTCCTGTACCAGCGCGAAGTGGTGGCGGCCACCCCACGCATCTACGGACAGCTGGTGCAGATGCTGACGCCCTACACCCGCGTCATCCAGGACACCGAGGAGGCGGGCACGGGCGCGGCCGCTGCGGTGCCCGGTGCTGCTGATGCGGGCGCGCTGGATGCCACGCAGGCCTTCGTGCCGGCTGCGCCCGGAACCCCGCCGGCACGCAAAGCCACCGGGGTGCGAAAGGCCGACCTTCCTGCCACCGATGACGCCCCCTTCTGAGGCCACGGGCACCCGGCCACTGGCTGGGGTGAAGGGGGTGGAGATCGAACCGCCCGAGGGACACGCCATGCGCACCCGGCCGCCGCTGTCGGGCGGCTGCAGCGAGATCTTCACCAGCCTGAACCGGGGCAGGCAGTCCATCGCGCTGGACCTGAAGCAGCCCGCGGACCGGGCCGCGGCGCGTTGCCTGGCGCGGGAAGCCGACGTTGTGGTGGACAACGGCCGTCCGGGAACCCTGCAGCGCCTGGGGCCGGGCCGGGATTGGTTCCAGCCACGTGGGCCCTCGTCGGTGTACCGCGCCAGACGGCGGCGCCGAAGCGCTGGCCGTGATGCGCAGGCCGATCATCTGCAACGGGTGCCGCCCCGTGAACTGCCCGGGGGAACGAAATCGCCTTGAATCCACCCCCTCAGGGCACTCCAGACCAGACCGCAGCGCAGGCCCCGGGCGCGGCGTCGTGGGCCCTGGCGGCGGGATTGATGATCGTCTGCATCTGGGGCGCGAACTTCGCGGTGCAGAAGGCGTTGTTCCAGGTGCTGTCTCCGGCCGGCTTTCTGTTCGCGCGCTACCTGTTGATGCCGCTGTGCGCCGCGCTGCTGCTGGCGTTCAGCCGCCAAGGGCGCCGGGACGTGCCGCGCCAGGACATGATCCAGATGGCGCTGCTGGGCTTGCTGGGCCACAGCGTGCACGTCACCATGGTGACCTTCGGCATCCACTGGTCCACAGCCTTTTCCAGCGCCTTGATCCTGGCCTGCGGGCCCATCTTCACCCTGCTGATCCTGCACGGGGTGGGCCATGAGCGCCTGAGCTGGCCGCAGATCGCTGGCGTGGGCATCGCCTGTGTGGGCGTGCTCGTGTTCCTGTCAGACAAGCTGCTGGGCCAGCAATGGGCCGCCACGGGGGGTGACCTGATGATGCTGCTGGCCGCCGCGCTGTTCTCGTACTACACCGTCATGTCCAAGCCGCTCATCCAGCGCCATGGCGGGGTGACGGTGATGGCCTATGCCACCATTGCCGGCAGCCCGCCCGTGGTGTTGCTGAGCGCAACCACCGCCTGGGCAGCGCCCTGGGCCTCCATGACCGCGCTGCACTGGGGTCTGTTGCTGTGGGCCTCGCTGGTGTCGGCTTTTCTGGGCTGGTTGGTCTGGGGGTGGGTCAACGAGCGACGCGGCGTGGCGCGAACGGCACCGCTGCAATACCTCATGCCGGTGGTGGCCGGCGTGGTGGCCTGGTGGGCCACGGGCGAGCGCTTCAGCGCGGTGAAGCTGGGGGGCGCCGCCCTCACGCTGGGCGGCGTGGCCCTGGCGCAGTTCGCCGACCGCCTGCGTCAGCGCGGCTGACTCGCGCGAGCCGGGGCGTCCGGGTAGAGTCCCGGGGGTTGACCACCGAGACCACTCATGTACATCCCCGCCCAGTTTGCACAGACAGACCCGCAGGCCCTGCACCGCATCATGCGCGAGCATCCGCTGGGCACCCTGGTACGCACGCAGGACGGCCTGCTCGATGCCGACCACATCCCCTTCGAGCTCGACCCCGGCGGCGGGCCGATGGGCGTGCTGAAGGCCCACGTGGCCCGTGCCAACCCGCTGTGGCAGCGCTGCCCCACGGGCACACCCGTGATGGTGATCTTTCGCGGCGCGCAGGCCTACATCTCACCCAACTGGTACCCCAGCAAGCACGAGACGCACCGCCAGGTGCCCACCTGGAACTACGAGGTGGTGCACGCCCACGGAACGCTCAGCATCCACGATGACGAGCGGTATGTGCGCGCGCTGGTGGCCCGGCTGACGCGCGAGCATGACGCCGCTGAACCCCGGCCCTGGAAGATGGGTGAAGCCCCGGCAGACTATCTCCAGACCATGCTGGGCAACATCGTGGGCATCGAGGTCCGACTCACCTCGATCGTGGGCAAGTCCAAGCTGAGCCAGAACCGCGAGCTGCGAGACCGGCGCAGCGCGGCCGAGACGCTGGCCGCACGCGGGCGGGAAGACCTGGCGCAGGCCATGCGGGCCACCCTGCCCCGGCAAGAGGGCTGACACCGCCTCTGCGCGTCCGCCATGCGGCCCGGCCGGACCGGGCCGGGGCTCCAGGCAACGGAGGGACCGCTGGCGAGCCAACGCTCACGCAACTCACGCGTGAGGCCCTTGCCGAGGGCACTGCGCCGCAATTCATGCTGGACAGCCAAGGCGGCCAGGGCCTGCAGCAGAAGCTGCATAAGCTGCGGAAGCTGCGCCACGTTGCGCCGCAGGCGGCCGGCCAGGAGGTCCAACGTGCTCGTGCCCGAGCCCCTCAACCAGACCACGCACAGCGCCCGCGTCCGCTCGCCTGGCCGCGGAAGTCGCTGGTCCACTCCATGGCGGCCAGGTCCAGCACGATGCGCTCGTTGTCAATGGCTGTGGCCAGCGCCGAGCCCTGTGCCGACACGGCATGGGGCCGCAGCCCGTCGATCTGCAAGCCCTTGAAGACCTCCCCCTCCCAGAAGACAGCCACCCGGCGCTGCCAGGAACTGCGCTGGGGGATGTAGGCCACGTCGCAGGTCATCAAGCGCATGCGGGCCTGGGTTCCGGCACCTGGGGGGTCCAGGTCCTGCCCACCGGCGCGGGCCCAGAGCCAGCGCAGGCCAGCGGCCAGGTCCAGGTCGCCTCGTCCGCCCACGGCGACGGGCGGCTCCAGCGTCTGCAGCGCACTGCCTCGGCGGGCCACGGCGAACGAGAAGACGTAGGCGGGTTCCTGGCCCATGCGCAGATCGGTGATCCGCACCACGCCCGCGCGCTCGTCCACGCGGTAGAACCCGCGGCTGAAGGCGGCGATGCGCCGGACCGCATCCAGACCCTGCACCTCGCGGTACAGCTCGGGGTCCCGCGGGTGAGCGTTGAAGCGCACGGCACGGCCACGGTCGGCAAGGGCGTAGAAGCCCTCCTCGTAATGGCCAGGGTGCATGACGACGATGCGCCACAGCACCGTGTTGAACGCCGTGGGGGTGACCAGCACCCGGCCAGCCGTCACCCCATCGCCACGGCTCGCCAGTTGGGCCTGCACCACGCTGGCGACATGGTGCTGGGCGGCGGCAGACCAGCCCAGGTAGGCCGTCGACAACACCAGCCCCGCGAGGTTCCAGCGGCCACCGGCAGGGCCGCGCCGCAGGAGCGCGGCGGCCAGCCCGGCCAGAAGCGGCAGGGTGTAGAGCGGGTCGATGATGAACACGCTGCCCAGTCCGAAGGGCTGGCTGGAGAACGGCAGGGCCAGTTGGGTGCCGTAGACCGTCATGGCGTCCAGCAGCGCGTGGGTCACCAGCACCAACCAGACCGTCAGCAACCAGGCGGGGAAGGAACCCGCAGCGCCCGGCGCGCCGGGGGGCACGGACGCCGTTGCAGCGGCGCGGCGCTGGCGGTCCGTCCACCGGGCCAGGCCCGCAGCCAGGGGCAGCGCTGCCACGGACTGCCAGAACAGCGCATGGGTCTCGGCGCGGTGCAGCACCATGTTCAGCACGGGGTTGCCGTGATCGATCAACGCATCCAGGTCGGGCAAAGTGCCCAGCGCACCCCCCAGGAGCGCTGCCTTCCACACGGCCGTTCGGCGCCCCATCACGGCCACGCTGACGGCTGCACCCAGCGCCCACTGAGACAAGGAATCCATGGGTCCGCATCATAGGCACCGGGCAAAGGCCCGACGCGCCCGGCGCCTTGCATCCGCCGTGCGACCACCGGCCGGGCGTTACGATCCCGCCGATGAACGAAGTGCAACCCCGCCGCAAGGCGGACCGCAGCCGGGCCCCGGACCCCGGCCTCAAAGGAATGCTGGCCGGGGCCCTGTGGTTCGCCCTGCTGGCCCTTCACCCCGAAGCGGGGGCCGAGACCCCGAAGTCCTGCGCGGGCGGCGCCGTTCGCATCATCGTTCCCGTGTCCACGGGCGGCCCCATGGACCGGCTGGCGCGCAGTCTGGCCGAGCGGCTCACGGCCAGTCGCGGGCTGCCGCACGTGGTGGACAACCGCAGCGGCGGCATGACCATTCCTGCCTGGGATGCAGTGGCCAAGGCCCCGCCCGACGGCTGCACGCTGCTGATCGCCAGCACCAGCGGACGCACCGTGCTGCCCTTCCAGGCCCGGCTGCCCTACGATCCGGCGCGCGACCTGCAGCCGGTGACGCCCCTGGCCGACGTGCCCCAGCTCTTCGTGGCACATCCCCGAGCGGGCATCAGGTCGCTGGACGATCTGGTGCAGCGGGCGCGCCAGGCCCCTTCAGGCGTGACGATGGCCATTCCCACACCGGGCGCCCTCACCCACCTGGCGGCGGTGGCACTGCAACGCACCACCGGCATCCGCCTGGTGGAGGTGCCGTACCGCGGGGGCGCACCGGCAGCCCTGGCGGTGCGCTCGGGCGAGGTGGCGGTGATGTCGGCCGATGTGGGCGCCGTGCTGCCGCTGGTGCAGGCCGGCGAGCTGGTGCCGCTGGCCACCGCCAGCGCCCGGCGGCTGCCGCAGTTGCCCCAGGTGCCCACCGTGGCCGAAGCCGGCTATGGCGACCTGGAGGCCGTGAACGTGTACGCGCTCTTCGCCCCGGCCGGTCTGTCACCGGCGGCGCTGCGCTCGCTGCATGCCCAGGTGGAGACGGCCCTGCAACGGCAGGACATGCAACTGCCCATGCTGACCATCGGCATGGTGCCGCGCACCGCCACGCCTGCGGCCTTTGCCGCTGAATTGGCCGAGCAGGTGCGCCGTCTGGAGCCCCTGGCACGCCAGGCCGCCCAGTTCGGGATGTGAAGACCGCCTCAGCGCAGGACTGTCGTTTCGTCGCCGGCTTCTGGTTCGCACGCGGACGGCAGCGGCGCCCCGCCGCGCCGCAGCACGATGTGGCGCGGGGTGTAGCACAGCTCGATGCGGCGGGCTGAAGGTTCACGCTCCTGGACGAAGGCCTCGAGTGCAGCCGGCATGCTGACCTCCATCACCCCCTGCTGCAGCGCCTCTTGGGGATGATCGTCCAGATGCACCCAGGGCACGAAAGGCACGGCCATCAAGAGCGCAGCGGAGGGCAGCAGCAGGCGGCTTGGGCGGTAGCCGGCCTCGCGCAGCCAGTGCTGCGCGCGGGCTCGCGGATCGCTCGGTGGCGCTGCCTGGGCAGCATCGCTGTGCTGGGTGTGTCCCGGGCTCCAGCCACCCCAGGCTGCGGCCATCAACTCGGCCACCCACTGGTTGCAGTTCTGGTAACGCGTGGATTGGGCGTGGGCGTTGGCGCTGTAGCGGCCACTCAGCAAGGCCAGAGCCAGCCGGTCGTCCAGGGCGACCCGCGCCAGCGTCAGTGCCGCGCGCTCGGGCAAGAGCACCAGGGACACGAAACCCATGCGCGCGTCGTGCTGGCCGAGCACGAAACCGGCCAGGCCTTGGTCAAACAGGCGCGCACGCCCTTCGTCACAGTCGAAATACAACTGCCGCACCGACCACGGCACCGCCGGGCTGTCGGCCAGACCGATGCCGGCGTGGGAATAGCGCACCCCCAGACGTCGCAGGTCCAGCCCCGAGCGCGACACCAGCGCAGCGGTCGTGCCGCCTTGATGCAACTCCCGGCGCACCACCGCGGCGACCTGCAGCAAGGTGTCGCGCTGGGCCGCGTCAAGGTCGGGCGCGGCATCGCAGTAGCGCAGGCCGCCGGCATGGCCTGCAGCGGCCGTCACCGCGAGCAGCAGGCCCAGCGCGGCCCGTCGCAGGGCCCTGCGGGTCGCCCCAGCGGTCCTGGATGCGATGCGAGGCCTCAAGAGCCCTCGGCCGCCCTCACGGGCCGCGCCGGAAGATCCCGCTGCCAGTCTTCGGTCAGCACCAGGAAAAACGGCCGGGCCTGACCGGCCAGGGCAAAGGCCACGCCATACGGACGCTGGGCCGCACGCAGCAGGTGCCCGATGTCCAGTCCCTCGCGTTGAACGACGGCCAGCGGCAGGCGCAGTTCCCAGCGCTCGCCATGCGGCGCCGACGCCCCCGGATCGGACAGGGCCCCGGTTGCGGGCACGTGCACGGGCTGCAGCGTGAGCGCCAGCGGGCCTGCCGGCCCATCGGCCTGGGCCACGTGGATCACCCGGTACTCCCCATCGGCCAATTGCCGCGGGCCGGTCGCACCCTGGCTGGACGCCCGCAGCGAATCCGACAGGCTGCCTGCGGAGGCCGACCCTGCACCGGCAGCCGAGGAGGCCGTGGACGAGGCCAGATCCAGCGCCCGGACAGGCGCGCCCGCCCCACAGAGGGCGGCCAACAGCAGGGCACGCACAGAGACATGGTTCATGCGAAAACACTCCGACAAAGGCACATGGGGGCGGGCCGCGATGTCCGGGCCGCTCCGGAGGACTGAATCGCACAGAGGATACCCGCACCGCCCGCCGGGCGGAGGAGACCGCTCTTGCTCCCGGGCAGGCGTTTTCCCGATGTAGCGGACTGCGGCAGAGGTTCACAATCCGCCGTTTGCCAGTCTTCTGGCCTACCGTCCGTCTTCTTCTATCCGCGAATGCTCTCCCTCGACGTCATCAGCTCGTTTGCCATCTGCGGCATTGGTGCGCTGGCGGGCGCGGGCCTGCTGCGGCCCGCCCCGGGATACGACAAGGCCTCCCTCGAGGTGTTGAGTCTGAGCCGCATCGCGTTTCTCCTCGTTGGGCTGGGCATGAGCCAGATCGTGCTGCACAGCGCGCCAGTGCCGCTCTGGAGCCTTGCCACGCTGGCCTTCGCGTCGACGGGCGGCTTGACGATCATGGCCTGGGCCCTGGCCGCACTGTCAGGTCGCACCCTGCCGCGCCAGCCCATGTGGCTGACTCTGGGCCTGCTGCTCGCAGCCTGCGCAGCCCTGATGCCGCTGGGCATCCGCGGCGTCACCTGGTTCGTGACCTGGGGCCTGGCGGCGGCCTCGGTGCTGCTGCTGGTCCTCACACATCGCCTGGTGCTGCGCCCGCGCGGGCTTCACGAACGTCTGACCGGGCTGTTGATCGTGGCCATCGGTGCCTCTTCAGCCTGCCGAGTGTTCTTTCTGGTGGTCTGGGACGGCCCCTTCCAGCCGCACCTGCTGCATCTTCCCCCAACGCTGGTGGTGCTGTATGCCCTGATGTACGGGGTGCTGCCGATACTGACCGTCATCCTGGTGCAGAACGTGCTGAACGCCCGGCTGCAGACACGCCTGCACCAACTGGCATTGACCGACGCACTGACCGGCGCCATGAACCGGACGGCACTGGCCGAGGAGGCCGAATTGCTGCGGTGCAGGCTGTCAACGGGCCAGCGCAGGCTCGCCGTGCTGATGGTCGACCTGGATCACTTCAAGACGATCAATGACACGCTGGGCCACGCCGCAGGTGACAAGGTGCTGCGCTTCGCGGCTGACATGCTGCGGTCTGCGCTGCGGCGCGACGCCTTGCTGGCCCGCTACGGAGGTGAGGAGTTCGTGGCCTTGGTGCCGGTGCCCGATCTTCAGTCCGCATCCCAGGTCGCCGAGCGCATGCGACTGGTGCTCGCGAGAATGGCCTGGGCCGACGTGGTTCGCGGGCTCCAAGGCGTGACCGCCAGCGTGGGCGTCACGTTGCTGGAACCCGCAGAGCCGATGGACCAGGCCCTGTCACGCGCCGATGCGGCCCTCTACCGGGCCAAGAACGGTGGCCGCAACCAGGTGCAGGTGGGCGTCGCCACGTGACCGATCCGGCCACGGCAGCGCCCGCGCGCGCGGCAGCCTGGATGGCGGGGTGGTTGGTCATGATGACGGCCATTGCGGTGGCCGGGCGCGAAGCCACGCGGGAGCTGTCGGTGTTCCAGGTGATGCTGCTGCGCTCGCTGATCGGCCTCGTGCTGCTGGCGCCTTTGGTGCATGCCGCCGGAGGCCTGAGGGCGATGAGAACCACGCGGCTGCCCGCGCACGGGCTGCGCAATGCCGTGCACTACGCCGCCCAGGCCGGCTGGCTGGCCGCGCTGGCGCTCATCCCGCTGGCCCACGTGGTGGCGCTGGAGTTCACCATGCCCATCTGGACCGCGGTGCTGGCCTATGCCTTGCTGGGCGAGCGGCTGGACGCCCGCAAGGTGGCCGCCATCGTCCTGGGCATCGCGGGGGTGGCCCTCATCGTCCAACCGGCTCCTGGCGCGGCCTTCAGCGTCGGACACCTCATCGCGCTGCTGGCGGCCATGGGCTTTGCCGTCTCGGTGACCCTGGTCAAGTCGATGACGCGCACCGATACCGCGACGCAGATGATGTTCTGGATGCTGGTGCTCCAGTCGGTGATCGGTGCTGTGCCGGCTGCGCTGAACTGGCAGAACCCGGTCGGCGTGCAGTGGGCGTGGATAGGGGTTGTCGGTCTTTGCGGAACCTTCTCCCACTACTGCATGGCACGCGCCATGGCCCACGCCGAGGCCACGGTGGTGGTGCCCATGGACTTCCTGCGTCTGCCGCTGACGGCCGCCGCCGGCTGGGCGCTGTACGCCGAGCGTTTCGACCTGGCCACGATGTTCGGCGCCGCGCTGATCCTGGCGGGCAACGCGGTCAACTTGAGACGCAAGGCCGGCCCCTGGGTCCGGTCCCGTTGAATCCCGCCACCGTCGTCCGTGACGTCCTTGAAGCGCCTGATCAACCTCGTTTCCATGTGGGCGGTTCTGGCCAGAGGCAACGGTTCGGGCAAGGTCGCCAACGCAGTTCGATGGCGCAACCGGACCTGCACGACCCAAGGGGCTCAATGCCCACCACAAGCCCGTCTCATGCACTGTCACACGCTGGACCGATGCCTTCGCAACGGTTGCTGCCGTCGGTGATGGCGCGGTGCACCCACCCTGCCCGCAGAAAGCGCAGGGCGTCCAGCCCGCGCGAGGGTCGTCTGTACGAAGTGCAGCAGCCCTCAGTGCTGGCACGCCACCGCAAACCCAGCGCCAGCAGCTGAGCGACCGCACGTCGGCAAAACCAAGCCATGCGCAGGGTGGATGCCACGCTTGCTCGCTTGCTCGCTTGCACGTTTGCACGTTTGCATGTTTGCACGTGAACTCATATTCATATATCATTGAATTCATGAATTCAAGCAATGTTATTATGGCGCTGGCGGCCCTGGCTCACCCCGTTCGACTGGAGGCGTTTCGCGCACTGGTCATTGCCGGCCACGGCGGCCTGGCTCAGAAGGACCTGGCGGAAGCCGTCGGCGTCGGTCCGACCAATCTGGCCTTCCACCTGAAGGAATTGACGGCGGCGGGCCTCGTCTCGCAGGCCCAGGCAGGGCGCTTCGTCATGTACAGGGCGGTCTACGACCGCATGATCGAACTGCTCGCCTACCTCACCGAGAACTGCTGCGCCGGCCCCGCCAGGGTGCCGTCCGCAGAAGCCCCTGAGGCCTGCGGATGCTGATCTGGGTCCTGCGCATCTGCCTCCCACTCCCACCAGGAAATCCATGCCCCACATCACCCTGCGTCAGGAACATCCAGCCGACTGGACCGAGGTCGAAGCCCGGGCGAATGCGCACGGGCTGCAGCAACTGCCAGTGGCCGTGCTGGGTGCGGGCCCGGTCGGTCTGGCCGCAGCCGCCCAGCTGATCGAACGCGGCATCCCGTTCTTCGTTCTCGAAGCTGCATCGACCGTCGGTGCCAATCTGGTCGACTATGGCCACGTACGGCTCTTCTCGCCCTGGCGCTACGACATCGACCCAACGATGTCGAAGTTTCTCGAGCCCACAGGCTGGCGTGCGCCCGACCCGGAGGAGCTGCCGCTGGCGGGCGAGGTGGTGGAGCGGGTGCTGAAGCCCTTCGCTCAGCTTGCGCAGGTGGCATCGGCGCTGCACCTGAACACGCGCGTGGTCTCGGTCGTTCGCGAAGGATTCGACAAGGTCAAGAGCGCCGGCCGGGAGAGGGTGCCCTTTGTGATCCGCGCGGTTCGCCACGGAGAAACCATCGAACTGAAAGCCCGCGCCGTCATCGACTCGACCGGCACCTGGCACAACCCCAACCCGGTGGGCGCCAGCGGCCTGCCGGCCCTGGGCGAGCCTGAGGTGGCTGACCGGATCTCTTACGGCATCCCCGATGTGCTGGGCGCTGCACGCAAGCGTTACGCGAGCAAGCGCACCCTGGTGGTCGGCGCCGGACACTCGGCGGCGAATGCGCTGCTCGCGCTGGCCGATCTGGCCCGGCAGGCGCCGGGGACGCAGCTCGTCTGGTCGGTGCGCTCGCCAACGCTGGCCCGCGCCTTCGGCGGCGGCAACGCAGATGCGTTGCCGGCACGCGGCGCGCTGGGGTCGGCGTTGCGAAACCTGCGCGATGCCGGAGGGCTGGCGTTCCATGCGGGTCTTCGCATCACCCGGATCGACGAATCTGACGGACGACTTCGCGTCAGCGGAGAGGATACCCAAGGCCGCAACCAGTTCATCGACGCCATCGACGAGATCATCTGCACCACGGGACAGCGGCCGGATCTGTCACTGACCCGCGAACTTCGCGTCAAGCTCGACCCTTGGCTGGAGTCCAACGAGGCTCTCGGTCCGCTGATAGATCCGAACCTGCACAGCTGCGGCACTGTGCGGCCCCATGGCCACCGCGAACTGGGGCATCCGGAGCCAGGGCTCTACACGGTTGGTGTCAAGAGCTACGGTCGAGCACCGACCTTCCTGATGGCCACCGGCTTTGAGCAGGTGCGATCCGTCGTCGCTGCCATCGCTGGCGACCATGAAGCCGCCGACCGCGTGGAACTCGACCTGCCTGAGACGGGCGTGTGCAGCATCGGGAGTGGTGTGACCGAAGCGGTCGCCGATGGGTCCCGCTGGGGTGAGCCTTCGGTGTTGTCGACGCGTGCGCAGGCTTCGGTCGCGTCGGGTTGCGGAGCAAGCAGCCGCGGCACGCTCAAGCCCGCAACAGAGGATGTGGCGACCGCCACCGGATGCTGCGCTTCCACGCGTGCCCCGTCCGAGGCGGCCTGCTGCTGAGCCGAATCCGCTCGCCGGCACGGTCGCCAGCCTGAGCGCGGCACAAATGCCGGCCTGGGCTTGGACCTGCTGCCTGCCGGCCATCCAGCCGGACAACAGGCCGCGGCCCGCACATCCCTGCGAAGTGCAGGCACCCGTGTGCAGCTGTCCTAGGATGTCGTCCGACATGACCGCTACCACCGCCGAACAATTGCACGCCGACCTCTCCGCCCACACGCCCATGATGGCGCAGTACCTGCGCATCAAGGCTGACCATCCGGACACGCTGGTGTTCTATCGGATGGGGGATTTCTACGAGCTGTTCTACGACGATGCACGCAAAGCCCACCGTCTGCTGGACATCACGCTGACCACGCGCGGCGCCTCGGCCGGCGAGCCGGTGGTGATGGCAGGCGTGCCGGTTCACTCGGTGGAAAGCTACCTGGCCCGGCTGCTGAAGCTGGGCGAATCGGTGGCGGTGGCCGAACAGGTGGGCGATGTGGCCACGGCCAAGGGGCCGGTGCAGCGCAAGGTGGTGCGCGTGGTGACGCCCGGCACCGTGACCGATGCCGAGCTGCTGGCCGACCGTGCCGACAGCCTGCTGCTGGCGGTGCACCGCCAGCGCGTGACCTGGGGCCTGGCCTGGCTGGGTGTGGCCAGCGGCACGCTGGGCATGACCGAATGTGGCGAGCGCGAACTGGCTGGCTGGCTGGCGCGGCTGTCGCCCGCCGAAGTGCTGCACGACGGCAGCCACGAGATGCCCGAGGCCCTGCGGAGCTGGCGCGGGCCGAAAACCGCCCGCCCGCCCTGGCAGTTCGATACCGCCCTGGGCGAGCGCAAGCTGTGCGCGCAGCTGCAGGTGGCGTCGCTGGCCGGCTTCAACGCTCAGGACCTGCCGGTGGCGCAGGCCGCCGCGGCGGCGCTGCTGAGCTACGCCGAGCACACCCAGGGCCAGGCCCTGGCCCATGTGCAGACCCTGAGCGTGGAGCGGGCGACCGA
>JBMLPD010000221.1:0-5794 GCA_049242285.1 Rubrivivax sp. | reverse complement strand
ATCTTGCCGCACACCGCGTGGACTCGGTCCTTGCGTTGTTTTCGCAGCCTCACCTCTGGGGTGACAGCGCCATGCACTTGCCAGCACCGCTTTTGATGCGCCATGCGGTGTTGCGCCTCCTTGCAGGCACGAGCCTGCCGCGTCGTCGCGCCTTGCCTGGCGCCCCAGCAGCAGCGCTGGCACATGCATCCAACTGCCGTTTTCAGGTTGAACAGGAAGTCCAGCGCCGATGTCACGCGCTCTTGCTCATGCGCGACGGAGGCGATGGGTGACTTCAGCGCCCGAACCGGCACCGCGCCCATTCAGGTGGTTCTCAGGCGGTCTTCAGAAGGTCTTCCACTCGTCCAGCGGCAACCCTGCTCGCGGCGCACCACATCCCTCGGGTGCCGGTCGCAGACCTGCGAGACATTGATCTGCAAGGCGCGGGCGGCATCCCGCCCGTCAGCGCTCAGGCTCAGATGGGTGGCCCGCCTGGAGGGCGAGGCCGATGCTGGCGATGGGCCGGGCCTCGGTCTGTTGCGGCCGCGGCAGGCCGCTTCCGGGGATGGCATCCATGCGCATCAATCAATGCGCAAGAACGAGCGCGCAGGCTGGCCCACTGGAGCAGACTCCAGACGCTTCTCCGCCCGCGCCACGACATGGTGCGACCACCAGGTGCCCAGGGCCACCACGGCAATCGCCAGCACACCCAGGGCCGCGCCGGGGCCGCGGCCGGCCACACTCTGCATGTAGAGGTAGATGCCGTAGCTCATGGGCGCCTGCGAGTCGGCCGACACCAGCAGCAGCGTGGCCGACAGCTCCACCGCGGCCGTGATGAAGCTGGTGACGAAGCCGGCCAGGATGCCGCCTGTCATGAGCGGCACCACCACGCGGCGGATGGTGCGCGGTTTGCTGGCACCCAGACTCTCGGCCGCCTCCTCCAGCGACACATGCAACTGCTGCAGCGCCGCCACGCAGGAGCGCAGCGCGTACGGCAGTCGGCGCACCGCGTAGGCGATCATGATCAGCACCCAGGTGCTGGTCAGCAGCACTTCGGTGCCGGGCAGGGTCATGCCCTTGAACAGCCGCAGGTAGCCAATGGCCAGCACGATGCCGGGCACCGCCAGAGAGGCGGTGGCGGCCCAGTCCAGCCACTGCCGCGCCGGCAGCTTGGTGCGCAGCAGCAGATAGGCGATGGTCACGCCGATCACCACGTCCAGCGCGGCGGCCAGGCCGCAGTAGACCAGGGTGTTGCGGATCATTCCGCTGGAATCGGCGAACACGGTGGCGTAATGCTGCAGCGTGTAGGCGTCGGGCAGGGGCGAGAAGCTCCATACCTGGGCGAACGACAGCAGCAGCACGCCGAGGTGGGGCGACAGGGTGACCAGCAGCACGAAGGCGATCCAGCCCCAGGCCGCCAGGCCGCCCAGCGGCGACAGCTTGCGCTGTTGCAGCGCCGTGCCGCCCTTGACCACGCTGGCGAAGTCCCGCCCCTGGAGCACGCGCGCGGACAGCGCCATGGCGGCGATGGAAAAACCGATCAGGATCACGCTGATCACATAACCCAGCGGATCCTCCAGCCCCACCTGCGTGATGCGCAGGTAGGCCTGCGGCGCCAGCAGGTTGGTCTGGCCCATCACCAGCGGCGTGCCCAGGTCGTCGAAGACCTTGACGAACACCAGCGACGCGCCCGCCACGAAGCCCGGCAGCGCCAGGGGGAAGATCACGCGCCAGAACAGGCGCCAGCCGCGGCAGCCCAGGTTCAGCGCCGCCTCCTCCATGGCCCCGTCGATGTGGCGCAGCGCCACGGTGAGGTTCATCAGGATGAAGGGAAAGTAGTGGATGGCCTCCACGAAGATCAGTCCCGTCAGGCCCTCCATGATGGGCAGCGTGAAGCCCAAGTGCTCCTTCAGCAGCAGGTTGACCGTGCCCGAGCGGCCGAAGATCAGCTGCAGTGCCACCGCGCCCACGAAGGGCGGCATGATCAGCGGCAGCACCCCCAGCGTCTGGATCACGATGGCCCCACGGAAGCGAAAGCGCACAGTGAAGCTGGCCAGCGGCACGGCAATGAGCGCCGCGAACACCGTGGACATCACCGCCACAAACAGGCTGTTGAAGAAGGCCTCGCGCATCAACCCCTGGCCGAAGAAGGCCGCGAAGTGCCCAAGCGTGGGGCTGCCATCCGAATCCACAAAGGCCGCATGAAACACCCGGGCCACGGGCAGCAGCAGGAACAGCAGCAGAAAGGCCGCGACCGCGGTGGCGGCGAGCCAGGTGCCGGGGCGTATGCTGGTTTTCAACGATGGGGCCGTGGTTTGCGCGGGACCAAGCATGGGGGCGCCGACCCCCCCAAAGGCACCGACGTCAGTGTTTCTGTGCGAAGCACATGTCTTCGGTGAACTCCAGGTGTCTGATGGTCACTTCAGCAGGCCCATCGCCTGCTCCGCCAGCGCCTTGGCCTTGGCGTAGTTGTCCTTGGCGGTGCTGTTCCAGCGGTCTTCCAGGCCGGTGACCTGCTTGTTGACCGCTGCGTCCTTCTTGTTGGCGGCGAACAGAGCGAGGAACTCCTTGTCGCCGGCCATGCGCGGGCCGACTGCGGGGGCGTAGGCGGTGTCTTTGGCCTGCTTCAGCAGCGCTGCGGCCTGCGCGTTGGGCTTCTTCGTCACGGCGGCTTCGGCCTCGTGAATGGCCCGGGTGGCGGCTTGCAGTTCCTTCAGGCGGAAGGTGATGGTCTGGTCGAACAGGGCCGAGACCACGTTGTAGCGGGCCTCCGACAGGTCGGAGTCGAACTGCACCTTCGCGCGCTTGGCAATCTCGAACGGGTTGGGGTAGCCCGCGGGCGTCTTGCCGCCCATCTGCTCGGGCGGCAGGATGGGCAGGCGGGAGATCTTCGGGTCGTACAGCAGTTGCTGGCCTTCCAGGGAGACGGTCCAGGCGATGAACTTGCGCGCCTCGGCGGCGTTCTTCGCCCCCGTGACCAGCGCGATGTTGGCAGGCACCACGGCCGTCACATCGGGATAGTGGAACTCCACCGGAAAGCCCGAGTACTTGCCGGCCAGGCCGAAGAAATCGATGACCAGGCCGATGCCGAACTGGCCGCTGTTCACGCCGTCGGGCACGCCGAAGCTGCGCTCGGTGATGGCCGCACAGTTGCCCGCGATCTGCAGGATCTGCCCCCAGCCCTTGTCCCAGCCTTCACCCTGCAGGAGGGTCTCCACCGTCAGGTGCGTGGTGCCCGAGCGCGAGGGCGAACTCATGGCCAGGTGACCGAAGTACACGGGCTTGATCAGGTCTGCCCACTGGCGGGCCGGCGGCAGCTTGTTGGCGGCCATGTAGCGGGTGTTGGACATCAAGCCGTAGCCCGCCAGCGCCTGGCCCAGGTACAGACCCTGCGGGCTGTTGATGGGGTAGTGGCCCACCTTGGCCGGCGCGGCCTTGTTGGCGAGTTCGGCGATGTTCTCGAGCTGCTTGAGGCCTGCCATCACCTCGAAGGCATCGGGCGCCGAGGCCCAGAACACGTCGGGCTTCTGTCCCGCGGGCAGCTCACGGATGTAGGCCATGCCCTGGACCGTGTTCTTGTTCAGGATCTCGATCCTGATGCCCGGGTGGGCCTTCTCGAAGGCGCTCTTGTAGGCCTGCGTCAGCTCCTTGGGGAAGGAGGTGACCACGGTGACGGTGCCGGCCTGGGCCGAGGGGCTGAGCAGCACGGAGCCGACCAGCACGGCAGCGAGCAGCGGGCGCAGGCGCTGGGGAAGGTCGGCAAACCGGAACTTGAGGGTGAACAGAGGCTTCATGATGGGAGGCCGTGCGGTGGTTTGGGTGATCGGGTCAGGACCGTGACGTCCACCATAGACCCAGACGTCGCCCGGTGGAATCGGGATTTACAAGGGGCTGGGTTCGGAAGTTCAGGTCGGGGGAACTCGGCACTGGAAGACCAGGCAGAGCCCGTGGAGCAGAACGCATGGGCCCGACGGTGCATGATCCGGGTGTTTTCCTGCCTGCCATGCAAGACCGCCCATGACCGCACCCGACACCCACCGCCCCTTCCACGGCACCGACCTGTCTGCTGCCGATTTCAACCGCCGCGGTGCGGGCTGCCTGCCCGGGCACCTGGGCATCGTGGTGGAGTCGGTGGCGCCTGCCGAAGTGCACATGAGCCTGCCCGTGACGCCGCACCTGCTGGCGCCCAACGGCTTTTTGCACGCCGGCGCACTGGTGACGCTGGCCGACACCGCGGCGGGCTACGGCTGCGTGGCCAACCTGCCGGCGGGGGCCAACGGCTTCACCACCATCGAACTCAAGTCCAACCACCTGGCCACCACGCTGGATGGCCACGCAGACTGCACCGCCCGCCCGGCGCACGTGGGCCGCACCACGCAGGTGTGGGACGCCACCGTCACCCACCGCGAAAGCGGCCGCACGCTGGCGCTGTTTCGCTGCACGCAGATGGTGCTGTATCCGAAGGGGTGAAGCGCCCTTCGGAATGCAAGGCCGCATCAACGGCCAGCCGCGCGCCAGACACCGGCCACCTCCCATACGGGCAGGACTTGCACGCCTTCGCTCAAGGGATAGCGCCGGGCCACCGGTGCCACGATGTACGCCTCATCGATCTGCAGGTCTTCCAGTGCTTGCCAGAAGCCGCGGGTGGGCTTGGGCGCCGAAGAAAACTTGACATCAAAGGCCATCCGTCGGCTTGCGCTGTGGACCACGGCATCGATCTGCGCACCGGCTGACGTGCGGTAGAAGCCCAGATGGGCGCCCGCTGGCATGGCAGCGGCGATCTGCTCGATGACAAAGCCTTCCCAGGAGGCCCCCACCACCGGGTGGCCTTGCAGGTCCCGCGGGGTGCTCAGGCCCAGCAGAGCATGGACCAGGCCGCTGTCACGCAGGTAGACCTTGGGGGACTTCACCAGCCGTTTGCCGACGCTCGCCTGGTGCGGGTCCAGTCGGCGCACCAGCAGGGCGTCTACCAGGTGGTCGACGTAACGCGTCACGGTGGTGTGGGACACGCCGCCCAGTGCCTGCCCCAACTGGGCAGCGTTCAGCCATTGCCCCTGCAGGTGCGCGAGCATGGTGATGAACCGGCGCATCGTCTCCTGTGCCACGCGGATGCCCAGTGCGGGCAGGTCGCGCCGCAGCAGCGTGCGCAGGAAGGCCTGTCGCCAACGCAGCGCCGCCCCGTCGTCTGGTGCCAGAAAGCTCAGGGGGAAGCCACCTCTTTGCCACAACTGCTGCAATGAGGCGAGATCGGGGGGCGTCTCGCTTGCGAGAAAGGGCGTCAGCTCTTCATACGCGATGCGCCCGGCCAGCGACTCCGCCGACTGCCTCAGCAGCCCGGCCGAGGCTGAACCCAGCAGCAGAAAACGCCCGGCCCGGCGATCGGCATCGATCTCGGGGCGCAAGGCGGTGAACAACTCCGGCACCCACTGCACTTCGTCCAGCACCACCAGGCGGTCCCGGTAGGCGGGCAGGAACAAGTCAGGCCGACGAAGTGCCTCCCGGTCAGCCTGCGCTTCCAGATCCAGGAACAGGGCAGACCCCAACTCCTGTGCGAGCGTGCGTGCCAGCGTGGTCTTGCCCACTTGACGGGGCCCGAGCAGGGCCACGGCCGGGAACTGGCCGAGCAATGTGCGCGTCTGGCGGAGGGAAATCCGGTCCAACATCCTTGCAATTTGAACACGGCATATTCAATTTGCAAGCTTGATCAGCCGATCCTTGATCTCCCGCTTCAGGATCTTGCCGTAGCCAGACTTGGGCAGCTCGTCCCAGAAGTGCCAGCGCTGCGGCCAGCGGTAGCGGGCGCTGCGGCCGTCCA
>JBMLPD010000220.1:0-3251 GCA_049242285.1 Rubrivivax sp. | reverse complement strand
CGTGCGCCAGCACGTTGATCAGCACCTCGGTGTCGCTGCCGGTGTTGATGTGGCGACGATCGACGGCAAAGAGCTCGTCCTTCAGCACGTGGGCGTTGGTGAGGTTGCCGTTGTGCACCAGCACGATGCCAAAGGGCGCGTTCACGTAGAAGGGCTGCGCCTCTTCCTCGGAATAGGCGTTGCCGGCCGTGGGGTAGCGCACCTGGCCCAGGCCGACATGGCCGGGCAAGGCCCGCATGTTGCGGGTGCGAAAGACGTCACGCACCATGCCGCGGGCCTTGTGCATGAAGCACTTGGTGCCCTGCATGGTGACGATGCCGGCAGCGTCCTGCCCGCGGTGCTGCAGCAGCAGCAGCGCGTCGTAGATCAGCTGGTTGGCTGGCGCCTGGGAGATGACGCCGACGATGCCGCACATGGTTGGCCCGAATGGTTGAGGAATGATGAACAGAGCGATGAGGCAGCGCCGGGCCGAAGAGACGGTTCCCGCCGCGTCAGCCCGGCAGCCAGCGGGCCAGTTCAGGCGGCAGCAGCTTCTTCACGCCCTGGACCGCCCCCGTCAACAACGGCGCGGCCGTGGAGGCCTGCCATGACGCCGATTGTGCCGCGGGCGTGAGCGCGACCACTGTAGCCACCAGAAGCAGCAGCACCCCGCCGCGCAGCGCGCCCAACACGGCGCCCAGCACGCGGTCCAGAAAGGACAGCGCGGAGGCCTTGACAAGCAGGCTGATCACACGCGCCAGCAGGCCCCAGGCCACCAACACGCCGACAAAGCAAACCACCAGGGCGGCAGAGTGGTTCAGCGCGGATGCCTGCACTCCCACCGGAATGTGCGGTGCCACTTGCGGCGCCAGCCAGGCCGCGGCGAAGTAGGCCACCAACCAGCCCATCAGCCCCATCAGTTCGTAGGTGAGGCCGCGGGCCAGGCCCAGCACCACGGACACCAGCAGCACCGCCGCCAGCGCCGCGTCCACCCAGGCCAGCGGGCCGATCACAAGGCCAGCACAGTGCCAGGCAGGCCCGCGCCCTTGAGCTTGCCCAGCACCTGCACCGCATCGTCCCGGGTGGCGAACGGCCCCACCCGGACACGCACGCGCTTGCCGGCCTGTGTGTTGACTTCCTGGGTGTAGGTCTTCAGACCCAGTTTCTCGACCTTCTGGCGCGTCTGACGCACGGCGGCATCGTCGGCAAAAGCGCCCACCTGCACCACGAAGCGCCCAGGCTCCGACACCAGCGCCGGTGCAGCGGCCACGATGGGGGCCGGCGCTGGCTTGAGCGCCGCGGCTGCCGGGGCGACGGCGGGGGCGACGGCCGGCGCTGCAGATACCGGGGCGGAGGCGGAGGCCTGGATGGCTCGGACCGGCGAAGCATCGTGGGGCGCTGGCGCCGGGCTCGGCTGCGCCACGGCAGAGGCCGGCTGCGGTGCCAGCCGGGGCTCGGGCTCTGCGGTCTCGATGATCATGGGCGGCACGGGCCGCTCGGCGGAGCCGGCCAAGGCCGCGGGGGCCGGGACCGAAGTCCCACCTCCCTTGCCGGGAGCCACCGTCATGGGCAGATCCAGCGGCAGGGGCCGGGGCTGGGTCTCGAAGACCAGCGGAAACAGCAGGACGCCCAGCAGCAGCAGCACGGCCGCGCCCATCAGCCGGCGGCGGGCCTGGGTGCGCGCCTGGGCGACGGCCGCGCTCTCGTGCGGCGGCCCCGAGCGGGACGCAAAGGCCTCAGGCAGCGCGCTGCCTGCGCCGCGACGGCCCGCACGGGTGACCATGGAAGGACCGACCGCGGCGGGGCCGGTGTCGCGCTCGGTCTTGTTGCGCTTGAAAAAGGACGACAGGGCCATGTTCAGCCGAGATGGGGAGCGGCACGCCGAGGCAACCCGGCCTTGAGCACCGCGCCGACGGTCTGGAAAGAGCCGAAGACCACGATTCTATCGGCGGGGTCGGCCTGACCCACCGCAGCGGCCAGCGCCTGCGGGGGGGTGTCGTGCAGGCTCGCGGTGGGCGGCGGCACGCCAGGCCCCCGGCACCCTGGGGGGCAGGACTGCCAGGCCGTCAGCAGCTCGGCCGGCGTGGCGGCACGGGCACTGGGCAGGCCGCAGAAATGCCAGGCATCCACCAGCGGGCCCATGCGCGCCAGGAGGGCGGGGATGTCCTTGTCGCGCATGGCACCGAACACGGCGTGGGTGCGCGGGTGAAAGCCCATCTGGTCCAGGTTGACGGCCAGCGTGGCCACCGACTGCGCGTTGTGCGCCACATCCAGCACCAGGGTGGGCTGGCCGGGCACGATCTGGAAGCGCCCGGCCAACTCCACCATCGCCAGCCCGTTGCGCACGGCCTGCGCGGTGATGGGCACAAGGCTGCGCAAGGCCTCGAAGGCGGCCAGCACCCCGGCGGCGTTCACAAGTTGGTTGGCGCCGCGCAGCGCCGGGTAGCCCAGCGCGTTGTAGCGCCGGCCGCGGCCGGACCATCCCCACTGCTGACGGTCGCCGGCGTGGTTGAAATCGCGCCCCACGAGCCACAGGTCGGCACCGAGGGCCTGGCCGTGCTCGACCACGCTGCGCGGGGGCACCGGGTCGCTCACCACCGCCGGGCGCCCCGGGCGCATGATGTGGGCCTTCTCCAGGCCGATGCTTTCGCGGTCCGGGCCCAGCAGCTCCATGTGGTCCAGGTCGATGCTGGTGATGACGCTGCAGTCAGGGTCGACGAGGTTGACCGGGTCCAGCCGGCCGCCCAGGCCCACCTCCAGGATCACCAGGTCCAGCGGCTGCTGCGACAGCGCCCGCAGGATGACCAGGGTGGTGAAGCCGAACCAGCTGATGGGTGGGCTGCCCGCCTGCTGCCGTGCGGCCTCCACCGCCCGGAAGTGGGGCAGCAGCACCGCGGCCTCGATGGGCGTGCCGTTGAGGCGGCAGCGCTCCTCGAAGTGCACGAGGTGCGGCTGGGTGTAAAGCCCCACGCGGTAGCCCGCCTGCAGCGCGATGGATTCCAGCATGGCACAGGTGGAACCCTTGCCGTTGGTGCCCGCCACGGTGATGACCGGCGCCTCGAAGCGGATGTCCAGTCGCTGCAGCAGCGCCCGCACCGCCTCCAGCGGGCGCTCCACCGTACGGGGATGCAGCCGCTCGCAGTGGGCGAGCCATTCCTCGAGGGCGGCAGACGCAGTCAAGTCGGCTCAGAGCTTGTGAAGTATTCCGGCGCGCCCGAGCGGGCGTTCCAAACGGCGTTGATCCAGGCGCAAAGCACAGCCGTAGCTCGGGC
>JBMLPD010000219.1:2142-11301 GCA_049242285.1 Rubrivivax sp. | reverse complement strand
TCGATGTTCAGGCTGCGCTCATGCGCCTCGTCGATGATGAGCGTGTCGTAGGCGCGCAGCAGCGGGTCGGTCTGCGTTTCGGCCAGCAAGATGCCGTCCGTCATCAGCTTGACCGAGGCGCCGGGCTGCAGCCGGTCCTGGAAACGCACCTTGTAGCCCACCACCTCGCCCAGGGGAGAGTCCAGCTCCTGGGCGATGCGCTTGGCCACGCTGGAGGCGGCGATGCGCCGCGGCTGGGTGTGACCGATGAGCCCGCGGCCCCCCGCGCCCAGGCCACGGCCCAGTTCCAGCGCGATCTTGGGCAGCTGCGTGGTCTTGCCCGAGCCCGTCTCGCCACAGACGATGACCACCTGGTGGTCACACAGGGCCTGGGCGATCTCGTCGCGCCGGGCCGACACCGGCAAGGACTCGGGGTAGCGGATCGGCGGGACGGGCGCGGCCTGACCGCTTGCCCGGGGCGGCCTGGAATCGGAAGGGGGGGATCGCACGGGGGGCGGATTATCCTCGCGCGCCGCGCCTGCCGCAGCACTGCCCGGCCACCCCCTGCGGCACAATCGATCAGCACCCCCGGCGCCGCAGCCTCCTCGCCATGAGCCTTGTCTTTCCCCACACCTTCGTCCCGTGGTTCCGCGCCGTGGCGCCGTATGTCCACGCCTACCGCGGCGAGACCTTCGTCGTGGGGCTTTGTGGCGAGGCCATTGCCGCCGGCAAGCTCAGCGCCTTCGTGCAGGATCTGGCCATCCTGCACGCCATGGGCATCCGCATCGTGCTGGTGCATGGCTTCCGTCCGCAGGTGAGCGAGCAGCTCAAGGCCAAGGGTCACCCCGAGCGCTTCAGCCAGGGCATGCGCATCACCGACCCGACCGCGCTGGATGCGGCGCAGGAAGCGGCCGGACAGTTGCGCTTCGAGATCGAGGCGGCGTTCTCGCAGGGCCTGCCCAACACGCCCATGGCCAATGCCACGGTGCGCGTGGTGTCGGGCAACTTCCTCACGGCACGCCCGGTGGGCATCGTCGACGGGATCGATTTCGGCCACAGCGGGCTGGTGCGCAAGGTGGATGCCGCCGCCATCCGCAGTTCCATGGATGCGGGGGCGGTGGTCCTGCTCAGCCCCTTCGGCTTTTCGCCCACCGGTGAGGCTTTCAACCTTGCAATGGAAGAGGTGGCCACCTCCACCGCCATCGCCTTGCAGGCCGACAAACTGCTGTTCCTGACCGAGATTGCGGGTATTCGCGAGCACCCCGCAGACGCTGACAGCCCTATCGATACCGAATTGGCCCTGGCCGACGCCGAGCGTTTGCTGGCGTCATTGCCGCGCCCGAATCACCCCACCGATGTGGCCTTTTACCTGCAGCACTGCGTCAAGGCCTGCAGGGCCGGGGTGGAACGCTCCCATATCCTGCCCTTTGCCACGGACGGCGCCCTGCTCATGGAGGTTTACACCCACGATGGCATCGGCACCATGGTGGTGGACGAGAAACTGGAAAGCCTGCGGGAGGCGACGTCGGACGATGTGGGCGGCATTCTCCAGCTCATCGAACCCTTCGAGCGTGACGGCACTTTGGTGCGGCGCGAACGCACGGAGATCGAGCGGGACGTGGCCAACTACACGGTGATCGAACATGACGGTGTGATCTTCGGCTGCGCCGCCCTCTACCCTTATGCGGAATCCCGCACGGCCGAGATGGCGGCCTTGACCATTTCCCCCGACGTGCAAGGCCAGGGGGATGGCGAGAGAATCCTCAAAAGAATCGAACAGCGGGCCCGAGCCATGGGGCTGGAAAGCATCTTCGTGCTGACCACCCGCACCATGCACTGGTTCATCAAGCGCGGTTTCGCCCCCGTCGACCCGGAATGGCTGCCCGAGGCCCGCAAACGCAAGTACAACTGGGACCGCCGGTCTCAGGTACTCGTCAAGAACCTGCGGTGAGGCCCACCTGATCGCCTCACATGCACACTTTTCAGGAGATCCCCATGACCCGAACCGTTCAATGCGCATACCTGAAGAAGGAAGGAGAAGGCCTGGCCTTCCCGCCCTACCCCGGCGAATTGGGAAAGCGCATCTATGACACCATTTCGAAGGAAGCTTTCGAGGCCTGGAAGCGCCACCAGACCATGCTGGTCAACGAAAACCGGCTCAACTTGGCCGATGCCCGTGCCCGCCAATACCTTGCTCGCCAAATGGAGCAGTTTTTCTTCGGTCAAGGCGCGGAACAACCCCAAGGGTATGTGCCGCCGGCCTGAGAAGCGGCTGCCGTCAACCCGCGTTCAGGGCCGGGATGCAGAGCCCTTGAGCACTTCGGCCGGTGAATTTTCTGAACTCCCAATCTCCTTGCGCCCGCATGCCGCACAACCCGCGGCATATACTGCCAAGGTCGTAGCTTGTGTTTTCAGGAGACCGAATGTCAACCGTCGCAGAACTGCTGGCCCAGAGGGCCGACATCGAGAAAAGAATCGCCGAAGCGCAGCGGGAGGAAAGGGCCTCGGCCATCGCTGAGGTCAAGGCGTTGATGGCGCAGCACGGGTTGTCCGTGGCCGACCTCAGCTCCCGCACGCCGGCTGGGGGTCGTGCAACCAGCGCCAAGCCCGGTGCCAAGGTGGCCGCCAAGTACCGTGACCCGTCCACCGGCGCCACCTGGAGCGGCCGCGGCCTCAAGCCCAACTGGCTGAAAGCGGCGCTGGACAGCGGCAAGCCGCTGGCCGACTTCGCGGTCTGAGCGCAGGCCGACCCGGCTGGCCCCGCTCGGGGGCCAGCCGGGACAGCCGCACGGGGCTGGCCGCGAGCGCCCCGCTAGACTCCGGGCCGTGAGCGCACGCGGCCAGATCCCCGATTCCTTCATTCAGGAAGTCATTGCCCGAACCGACATCGTGGACCTTGTCGGCAGGCATGTGAACCTGCGCAAGGGCGGCGCCAATCTGCTGGGCCTGTGCCCGTTCCACGCGGAAAAATCTCCCAGCTTCACGGTCAGCCCCGCCAAGCAGTTCTACCACTGCTTCGGATGCGGAGCGCACGGCGATGCCATCAGGTTCATGATGGAGCATGCCGGCCTCGGGTTCCTGGACGCCGTGAAGGACCTCGCCCAGCAAGTCGGCCTGCAGCTACCCGAAGCGCCAGCGGATCCTCAAGAACAGGCCCGGGCCGCGCAGGCGCGGGCACGTCAGCAGACCTTGACCGAGGTGCTGCAGCGCGCCGCGGATCACTACCGAGGGCGGCTCAAGGACGATGCGCGAGCCATCGAGTATCTGAAACAGCGGGGCCTGACCGGGCGAGTGGCCCAGCATTTCGGCCTGGGTTATGCGCCGGCGGGATGGCGCAGCCTGGCCAGCGTGTTTCCCGATTACGAGGCCGCAGAACTGCTGGAGGCCGGGCTGGTCATCGTCCACGGCGAAGAAGGGCAGGAGCAGCGGCGGTACGACCGGTTCCGCGACCGCATCATGTTCCCCATTCGCTCGGTCAAGGGCGATGTCATCGGTTTCGGCGGACGCGTGCTCGAAAGCGGTGAGCCCAAGTACCTCAACTCACCCGAGACGCCGCTGTTCGTCAAGGGCACGGAACTTTACGGACTGCACGAGGCGCGGGGGGCCATCCGGGAGCGGGGCTACGCACTGGTGGTGGAGGGTTACATGGACGTGGTGGCGCTGGCCCAGTCGGGGTTCGGGAACGCGGTGGCCACCCTCGGAACGGCCTGCACGCCCGACCATGTCAAGAAGCTGCTGCGCTTCACCGACCATGTGGTCTTCAGCTTCGACGGCGATGCCGCGGGCCGACGGGCCGCTTCTCGCGCGCTCGAGGCGGTCCTGCCGCAGGTCAATGATCTGCGCACGTTCCGATTCCTCTTCCTGCCCCCCGAGCACGACCCGGATTCCTACGTCCGGGCCCATGGGGCCGAAGCGTTCGAGGCCTTCGTGAACTCGGCCGTGTCGCTGTCGCGCCAGCTCATGGCGCGTGCGGGCGAAGGCGCGGATCTGGACACGCCGGAAGGCCGCGCCCGGATGCTGGCGCAGGCGCGTCCGCTGTGGTCACAACTGCCCACCGGGGCCCTGCGGCTGCAACTGCTGGGCGAACTGGCCCAGGCGGGCAAGGTCTCGGTGGAGGAGTTGTCCGCCCTGTGGGGCGAGCGCTCGGCATCAGGCGGGCCTGGAACAGGCGGTGCCCGGCGGGCCGTCAGCGGCAAGCCTGCGAGTCGCCGGCAGACGGTCCGGCCCTCGTCCTCGGTTCGCCAGCCACCTGATCACGTGGCGCGGATGTTGCTCAGCCACGCCGCCTTGTGGCACGAGCTCGGTGGGTCAGACCACGAGTTGCTCACGTCCCTGGAGACCTGGCATGGCGACCTCTTCCGGTGGCTGGAGCGCGACTTGACCGAACACGGGCCCCGGGAATGGCCCAGTCTTCGTGAAGCCCTGCAGGGCGAGGCCTTCGAGGCGTCGGCCTGCCAGCTGGTGGACGGCGCCGATCTTCTGATGGCACCCGACATGGAAGACCTGAGAAGCGCCGTCGCGCAGACCGCAAGAGCCCTTGCGCTGCGCGACCCGCTGAGGCTGCTCGGTCGCTTGTCCTGAGCCGGTCCGGCCTTCCTCGGGTAGCCTCCGTCACCGAACCCGCCGCATCTGGAAGCCGACCCACCGCAGTGCTCGGGCTGCGACCGACGGTCTTTGGGTATAATCCGTCACAGTGCGGCGAGCGCTGTGCACATGACGGAAACCCCAGTGCAATCGGCCTTGAATGACGGGGTTCTCCCGGCAGAGCTGGACTTCAGGGTTCCGCCACTTGACGAATGAGTTTGCGCGGCCTGTGGCCCACGAAGGCCCGATGTTTGAAAAGCTGCCGCCTGCCCCTGCATCGCTGATGCGTCCGGCCCTGGTTTCGTCCCGAGGCTGAGTGGCGCTCTGTCCTCTGCTGTCCGGATGCGGTTGGAGGGCTGTACAACGGAAATGCGTCCCTACCCTCAGAGGTGATTGATGACAGCCAAGAAGACCACCCCTCCCGCCAGCAAGGCCGCACCCCGTCAAGCGGGGAAGCCGGCCCAGACCGTCGCGGCAGCCAGGGCAGGCGCATCGGCCAAGTCCTCGGCTCCCGTGAAGCCTGCGAAGGCTGTCATCCCTGTGAAGGCCGCACCGGCCACACGCGCGAAAAACCGGCCTGTTGCAAGCCCCGTGAGCGCGACGCCCGCTCCAGCCAAGCCTGGCAGCAAATCCAAGGCCGCACCCACTGCCAAGCCTGCAAAGCCGGAAACCAAGACCGCGAAGACCCCGAAGGCAGCCGCGCCAGCCAAGCCGGCCACGACCGAACCGACCCCCAAGGCCGGCCAGGTGGTGTCCGGCGGCAAGGCAGACAAGCCCGGGAAGAAGGCCACTGCCGACAAGAGCGATGTCAAGGGCACTGCAGCGCTGCTCGAAGACGATGCCGTCGATGTCGAGGCCGACTTCGAAGGTGGCGACGAGGCCGAGATCGTCGAGGCTGGAGATGCCGAGGCAGAGAAGGTCAAGGCCAAGCCGCTGCGCATGAAGGTGTCGCGCGCCAAGGAGCGCGCCCTCATGCGTGAGTTCGGTCTGGAGGAGACCACCCTCACCGAGGAGGAGGTCGCCAAGCGCCGGCAGGAGTTGAAGACCCTCATCAAGATGGGCAAGACGCGGGGTTTCCTGACGCACCAGGAAATCAACGACCACCTGCCCGAAAAACTGGTCAACGAGGAGATTCTCGAGGCCATCATCTCCATGCTCAACGACATGGGGATCGCCGTCTACGAGCAGGCGCCGGATGCGGCCACGATGCTGATCAGCGGCAGCAACACCGGCACGGCCACGGACGAAGAGGCGGAAGAAGCCGCCGAGGCGGCCCTGTCCACGGTGGATTCGGAGTTCGGCCGCACCACGGACCCGGTGCGCATGTACATGCGCGAGATGGGCACGGTGGAACTGCTCACGCGCGAAGGCGAGATCGAGATCGCCAAGCGCATCGAGGGCGGCTTGCAGGCCATGATGCTGGCCATCAGCGCCTCGCCCACCACGATCGCGGAAATCCTGTCCATGGCCGACCGGATCGCAAGTGGCGAGATGGCGATCTCTGACGCGGTGGATGGTTTCGTGTCCACCGATGAGGCTGACGACTACGTGGCCGAAGAGGACTTCGACGAGTTCGACGAGGAAGACGATGACGACGGCAACGGCGGCAGCAAGGCGCTGACCAAGAAGCTGGAGGAGCTGAAGTCTTCGGCCTTGGTGAAGTTCGACGTGCTGCGCACCGAGTTCGACCGCATGCGCAAGGCCTACGAGAAAGAGGGCTACAAGTCGCCGGCCTACTTGAAGGCCCAGGGGGCGATCAGCAGCGAGCTCATGTCCATCCGCTTCACCGTCAAGACCATCGAGCGTCTGTGCGGCATCCTGCGCGGACAGGTGGACGACGTGCGCCGCTACGAACGTGAGATCCGCAAGATCATCGTGGACAGGTGCGGCATGCCGCAGGAGCAGTTCGTCCGCAGCTTTCCGCCCAACGCGCTGAATCTGGCCTGGTCGGTCAAGGAATCGTCGGCTGGCAAGGCTTACAGTGCCGTCCTCGGACGCAACCTTCCTGCGGTGCAGGAATTGCAGCAGAAGCTGGTCGATCTTCAGGCCAAGGCAGTGGTGCCGCTGGAAGACCTGAAGGACATCAACAAGAAGATGAACGAGGGCGAAAAGTCCTCGCGCGACGCCAAGAAGGAGATGATCGAGGCCAACCTGCGCCTGGTGATCTCGATCGCCAAGAAATACACGAACCGGGGCCTGCAGTTCCTTGACCTGATCCAGGAAGGCAACATCGGCCTGATGAAGGCGGTGGACAAGTTCGAGTACCGCCGCGGCTACAAGTTCTCGACCTACGCCACCTGGTGGATCCGTCAGGCCATCACCCGCTCCATCGCCGATCAGGCCCGCACCATCCGCATTCCCGTGCACATGATCGAGACGATCAACAAGATGAACCGCATCAGCCGGCAGCATCTGCAGGAGTTCGGCTACGAGCCCGACGCGCCCACCCTGGCCGAGAAGATGGAGATTCCGGAGGACAAGATCCGAAAGATCATGAAGATCGCCAAGGAGCCGATCTCCATGGAAACCCCCATCGGTGACGACGACGACTCGCACCTGGGTGACTTCATCGAGGACACGAACAATGTGGCGCCGGTGGATGCGGCGATGCAGGCCGGCCTGCGCGACGTGGTCAAGGACATCCTGGACAGCCTGACCCCGCGCGAGGCCAAGGTGCTGCGCATGCGATTCGGCATCGAGATGAGCACCGACCACACCCTCGAGGAAGTGGGCAAGCAGTTCGACGTCACGCGCGAACGCATCCGCCAGATCGAAGCCAAGGCCATCCGCAAGCTCAAGCACCCCAGCCGCTCCGACAAGCTGCGGACCTACCTGGACCATCTCTGAGCTGCAGACATTTCCCCAGGCCTGCGCGCGCGATGCACGGAAAGTTTGACGGACCAACGCGGCAGCACCTGCCGGATGTTCCGCGGTCTGGATTACCTCTGCCTCAGAGGTCCAGAGCGGCCGGTCGGCGTGCATGCCCGCACGCCACGGCCGCTGCGCGGCGGTGCGGCGACCTGTTGCGAAAGCCGCGCAGGGGTACCGAGCCTGATGGCATCGGCCTGTGTGGGGCTCGTCCATGCAGATCACCGGCCTGGGTTCCAAATGCACGCATGTGCGCCTCAGCAACAGTGAACCCGTCACCTTGCGCCGATCCTCCTGCATTCTTCACGGCCGTGGCCGCATCGGGCTGGGCCGAGTGCCGCAGCCCGGTGGCACTGCCATGGTCGAGTCGCGCTCAGCTGGCGCGCACGCCGACGCAGCCTGCCCGCTGAAGTGCACCGCGACCTGAGGTCAAACCCGGGTGTGGCGACGCCGAAAGCCCCGTCCGCCTCCGCCGGACGCCGATAATCGGCACTCCATCACGGCGCTCATCCCATGTCGTTCAGACCCGAGCCCTCCTACGCCCACGGCAGCATGCCCAGAACAGCGGTGCTGCTGGTGAATCTGGGAAGTCCGGACGAACCCAGCGCCGCAGCCACGCGCCGCTACCTCGCGGAGTTTCTGAGCGACCCTCGGGTGGTGGAGAAGATTCCTCGGGCGGTCTGGTGGCTGGTGCTGCACGGCATCATCCTCAACACCCGTCCTGCGAAGTCGGCCGCCAAGTACGCCACGGTGTGGACCCCCCAGGGCTCGCCGCTGGTGACCGGCACCCAGCGCCTGGCAGACCGGCTGCGTGAACTGCTGACAGCGCAAGGCCATGAAGTCCTGGTGCAGTCCGCCATGCGCTACGGCAATCCGTCGGTACCCCGGGTGCTGGGCGAACTGCGCGCCCAGGGCGCCACACGCATGCTGGTGCTGCCGCTGTATCCGCAATACGCCGCAGCCACCACGGCCAGCGTCTGGGACAGCGTGGCGCAGTGGTCCGCCAAGGCGCGGCAGTTGCCCGAGTTCCGGTTCGTCAACCGCTATGGTGACGACCCTGCGCTGATCCAGGCCCTGGCCCGAAGCGTCCGGCGCCACTGGGAGGCGAACGGCCGGGCCGACAAGTTGGTGATGAGCTTTCACGGCCTGCCCGAGCGCTCGCTCCACCTCGGCGACCCCTACCACTGCGAGTGCCACAAGTCCGCCAGGCTGTTGGCCGAAGCGCTGGAGTTGCCCAGGCAAGCCTGGCAGGTCACCTTTCAGAGCCGGTTCGGCAAGGCGCAATGGCTTCGCCCCTACACCGAGCCCACCCTCAAGGATCTCGCGGCCTCCGGCGTCAGGTCGGTGGACGTCATCTGTCCGGGTTTCGCGGTCGATTGTCTGGAGACGCTGGAGGAGATTGCCCAGGAGGCGCGTGACGCGTTCATCGAGGCGGGTGGCACATCGTTTCGCTACATCCCCTGCCTCAACGACGACGATGCGGCTGTCCAGGCCGTGGCCCAGATCGCCCTGCGGCATCTGCAGGGCTGGCCCACCGGACGCGCATCGGCGGAAGAGGTCGAGCGCGCCTTGCAACGCCGCCTGGCGCTCGCCATGGGAGCCAGCGACTGAAGCCTGGAGTCGTGCCCGGGCCCGGGCCCCGGCCCCGGGGGGGGGCACACAAAAACCTCAGATCAGACCCCCGGACAAAAGCCCCCACAAAAGCAGCCCCCCCCCACCCCCCCAAGA
>JBMLPD010000219.1:0-2132 GCA_049242285.1 Rubrivivax sp. | reverse complement strand
TCGTGCCCGGGCCCGGGCACGGGCACGGGTGCGGGCCAGACCTCAGCGTCTGAGCAGACGCCGGATCAAAGGCCAGCTCAAGAGCAGCACCACGACGCCCAGCAAGGTGGCGGAGGCCGGCCGCTCGACGAAGACCGTCCAGCGTCCCTCGCCGATGGACAGGCCGTTGCGCATCTGTGCCTCGGCCAGGGGGCCAAGGATCATGCCGACGATCACGGGCGCCACCGGGAAATCGAAGCGTCTCATCAGGACACCCACCAGACCCACACCGAACATCAGGTAAAGGTCAAAGGCGCTCTGGCGCATGCCGTACACACCCACGGTCGCAAAGATCAGGATGCCGGCGTACAACTGCGGCCTGGGAACCTTCAGCAGCTTCACCCACAGCCCCACCAGGGGCAGGTTCAGAACCAGCAGCATCACGTTGCCGATGTAGAGCGAGGCGATCAGCGCCCACACCAGCGTGGCCGATGTGTCGAAAAGCTGCGGCCCGGCCTGGATGCCGTAGTTCTGAAGGGCCGACAGCAAGATCGCGGCTGTGACGGAGGTGGGAATGCCCAGTGTCAGCAAGGGCACCAAGGTGGCGGTGACCGCGGAATTGTTGGCCGCCTCCGGCCCGGCCACGCCCTCGATCGCGCCCGTGGTGCCGAACTCCTGGGGGTGCTTGCTGAGCTTGCGCTCGGTGGCGTAGCTCAGAAAGGTCGGGATTTCCGAGCCGCCGGCAGGAATGGTCCCGAAGGGAAAGCCTATGGCTGTTCCCCTGAGCCATGCAGGCCAGGAGCGACGCCATTCCTGGCGGGTCATGTGCACACGGTTCATGCGGTTGAGCTGCTGCTGCTCCCGGCCCTCGTACAGCGCGCCGTAAAGGCATTCACCCACGGCAAACAAGCCCACGGCCACCAGCACCACTTCGATGCCGTCCATGAACTCGGGAATGCCGCCGGTGTAGCGCACCTGCCCCGTGATCTGGTCCAGCCCCACCAGGCCGATGGCCAGACCGATGAACAGGGCCGTCAGCCCGCGCAGCCTGCTCTTGCCCAGCACCGCACTCACGGTGGTGAAGGCCAGCACCATCAGCAGGAAGTACTCCGGAGGGCCCAGCTTGACCGCATGCTCGGCCACCAGCGGTGCGAACACCGTGACCAGCACGGTGGCCAGCGTGCCCGCCACGAAGGAGCCGATGGCCGAGGTGGCCAGCGCCGCCCCCGCCCGGCCGTTGCGGGCCATCTTGAACCCTTCCATCGCCGTCACCATGGTGCCGGTCTCGCCAGGGGTGTTCAGCAGGATGGACGTGGTGGAGCCCCCGTACATCGCACCGTAGTAGATGCCGGCGAAGAAGATCATGGAAGCCGTGGCGTCCACCTGCGAGGTGATGGGCAACAGCATGGCCACCGTGACGGCGGGCCCCAGGCCCGGCAGCACGCCAATGGCCGTGCCGAGCGCGCAGCCCACGAAGGCCCACACCAGGTTGATGGGGCTGGCCGCCGTGGCAAAGCCTTGAAGAAGGTGCCCCCACCAGTCCATCAGAACCATCCCGTGGAGGTCAGGCCCGGCAGACTGATGGCCAGGCCCTTGGTGAACAGCCAATAGGTGGGCGTGGCGATCAGGGCGCCCGTGCAGACGTCCACCAGCCAGGCCGATCTGGGCACCGGCCCGCCCTTGGACAGCCGCAGGCCGCGGGCGGCCAGCACAAAGCACAGCGTGCAGGCCACGATGAAGCCTGCGCGCTCGATGAGAAAGGCATTCGAGATCAGTCCCCCGCCCACCCAGGCCAAGGCCCGCCAGTCACCCTGCCGGGCGCCCGTCGGGGCCTCCATGTCCCGGAACCCTCCGGTCAAGGCCTGGCGGATGAGGAGGCCGCCGCACACGCACAGCGCCAGGGCCACCACCCAGGGCAGGAAATTCGGCCCGACGCCTGCGTAGCCCGCCGCTGAGGGGATGGACAGCGCGCCCCAGCCGATCAACCCGCCCAGCACCACCGTGCACACGCCTATCGGCAGGTGAGCCCTCTGAAGGGCGCGCGTTGTATCGGTCATCCCGACCCAGGCCTCAGATCATGCCGGACTTGACCATGGTGGCGCGCAGGCTGGCGAACTCGCGGTCCACGAAGTCCTCGAACTCCTGGCCGCTCA
>JBMLPD010000218.1:0-1494 GCA_049242285.1 Rubrivivax sp. | reverse complement strand
CCCTGGCGCGGCCGCTGGGACCTGGACGGCGGGGCCTTCATGAACCAGGCCAGCCATTACGTGGACATGGTGGACTGGCTGGTGGGCCCGGTGGACAACGTGCACGCCTACACCGCCACGCAGTTGCGCGACATCGAGGCCGAGGACAGCGGCGTGATGAGCCTGCGCCTGCGCGCGGGCGGCCTGGCCTCCATCAACGTCAGCATGCTCACCTACCCGCGCAACCTGGAAGGCAGCATCACCGTGCTGGGCGAGCGCGGCACGGTGCGCATCGGCGGCGTGGCGGTCAACCGCATCGAACACTGGGAGTTCGACGAGCACCGGCCGCAGGACGCCACGGCCAAGGACGCCAGCTACGCCCCCACATCGGTCTACGGCTTCGGCCACCCGTTGTACTACGCCAACGTCATCGACACCCTGCGCGGCCAGGCCCAGGCCCAGGTGGATGGCTACTCAGGCCTGCGCTCGCTGGAAGTCATCATCGCGGCCTACCGCAGCGCCCGCGACGGCGTGCGCGTGGGCTTGCCGCTGGTGTTCTGAGATTTCTTCCTGGGCCGTATCTGTCAGAATGCGAAAGGGCATTCCGACTCACTCATTTTGTTCCGATATGCAGGTCACCGTCAGCGACAAAGGCCAGATCACCCTGCCTCACGGCTTGCGCCAGCAACTGGGCATCGCGCCCGGCCAACGCCTGGAAATCGATCCCCAGGAGGATGGGTCTCTGCGCGTGCGCAAGCTCGCCGTCGGCTCTGCAGGGCTGGCCGGGCTGTTGGCGGTGCCGGGCGAACGCACACGCACGCTGCAGGAGATGGAAGAAGGTGTGGCGCAGGCCGTGACCGAACGCGCCACCCCGTGGGCCAAGAGTTCCCCGTGATCGCCGTCGACACCAACATCCTGGTGCGGCTGCTGGTGGCCGATGACGCGGCCCAACTGGACAAGGCGCGGCGCTTGTTCGACCGTCAGGCGGCCGAGCCAGGGTCGATCTGGATTTCCCAGTCCGTGCTGGTGGAGTTGGTGTGGGTGCTGACGCGTACCTACGCCCGGCCGCGAGAGCAGATGCTGTCGGCCCTGCGCGCCCTGTCCTCGAATGCCACGGTGCGTCTGGATGGCGCAGAGGAAGTGGTTGCTGCCATCGGCCTGTACGCTGCAGGCAAGGCCGACTTCGCCGACTGCCTGCTGGCGGCTCGCGCACAGGCGGGTGGGCTGGACACCCTGTTCACCTTCGACCGCAAGATGCGCGGCCTGCCCAAGGTGCAGGTGCTGTGATGAACGCTGACGCTCCCGCTTCGACGCAGGCCGGTCCCGCCGACCGGGCCTTCTGGGCCCACCCCAGCGCCATCGTTGACGAAGGCGCGCAGATCGGGGCCGGCACGCGGGTGTGGCACTTCGCCCATGTGTGCGCCGGGGCGCGCATCGGCGAGGGCTGCTCGCTGGGGCAAGGGGTGTTCGTCGGCAACGACGTGGTCATCGGCCGCAACGTCAAGATCCAGAACC
>JBMLPD010000217.1:0-1433 GCA_049242285.1 Rubrivivax sp. | reverse complement strand
GCCAGCACCTCCTCCAGAGCCCCCTTGCAGATCAGCTCGTGGTGCTCGTGGTCGCCGTGCCGCTCGGACACCACCACCGACATCCGTCGGCGCTGGAAGTCGAACGGGATCTCGTCGATCTTGCGGTAGCGCTCCTGCAGCTTCAGCTCGGCAGGCAGCTCCACGTGGTCCAGGATGGCGCGGTCCAGCAGGTTGTTCAGGCCGCTCTGGTAGTGGCTGTTGAGAAAGGCCAGGGCCAGCACCTCTTCCGAGGGCTGGCCCAGCGGGTCGATGTGCTGGGCCAGGGCGATGCGGTCCTGCGTCAGGGTGCCGGTCTTGTCGGTGCACAGCACGTCCATGGCACCCAGGTTCTGGATGGCGTCCAGTCGCTTGACCACCACCTGGCGCCGCGCCAGGATCACGGCGCCCCGGGCCAGGGTGGAGGTGACGATCATGGGCAGCATCTCCGGCGTCAGGCCCACGGCCACGGCCAGCGAGAACAGCAGGGCTTCCAGCCAGTCACCCTTGGTCCAGCCGTTGACCAGCAGCACCACGGGCACCATCACCGCGGCGAAGCGGATCAGCAGCCAGCTCACGCTGTTGAGGCCGGCCTGGAAGGCGTTGGGCTCGGTGGGGGTGGCCGTGGCGTGGGCCGCCAGGGCGCCGAAGAAGCTGCGCGCTCCGGTGTGGACCACCAGCGCCGTGGCCGTGCCGGAGACGACGTTGGTGCCCATGAAGACCAGGTTGGCCTGGGCCAGCGGGTCGGCTTCTGGCGAGGTGGCGGGCAGATCCGCGAACTTCTCCACCGGCAGCGATTCGCCCGTCAGCGCCGCCTGGGCGATGAACAGGTCTCGCGCCGCCAGCACCCTGCAATCGGCCGGAATCATGTCGCCCGCTGACAGCAGCAGCACGTCCCCCGGGACCAGCTTCCTGATCGGCAGCTCAAGCCGCCCCTGCCGCATCACGGTGGCCGTGTTGCTCACCAGCGCCTTCAGCGACTCTGCCGCGCGGCTAGACCGGTGCTCCTGCGCAAAGCGCAGCGCCGTGCTGAGCGTCACCATGGTGCCGATCACCGCCGTGGCCTTGAGGTCGTGTGTGGCCCAGGACACCGCGGCCAGGGCCGTCAGCAGCAGGTTGAACGGGTCCAGGAAGCAGTGCCACAGGTGGCGCCACCAGGGCAGGGGGCCTTCATGCTCCACCAGGTTGGGCCCGTGCCGGGCCAGCCGGGCAGCGGCCTCGCGCGGGCTCAGGCCCTCCGGGCGCGAGTGCAGGCGGTGCAGCGCCTGCGCGGGCTGCTCACGCGCCACCTCCAACAGATCCTGCGTGATGGCCTCAGGCGCGGCCCCGGCCCTGCCGCGGCCGGCCAGCGCGTCCTGCAACGGGTGGCGGCCGAAGTGGCCCAGCCTGCGGCGCCGGTGCAGGAATCGGCTGAAGGCCGCCCGCAGGCGGGACGG
>JBMLPD010000216.1:0-1882 GCA_049242285.1 Rubrivivax sp. | reverse complement strand
GCCACGATCAGGCCGCCCATGATGGCCACGGCCATCGGGCCCCAGAACACGCTGCGCGTCAGGGGGATCATGGCCAGCACGGCCGCTGCGGCCGTCAGCACGATGGGACGGAAGCGGCGCACGGCAGCCTCCACGATGGCGTCCCAGGTGGGCACGCCCTGGGCGCGGTCCTGCTCGATCTGGTCGATCAGGATGACCGAGTTGCGCATGATCATGCCCATGAGCGCGATCACGCCCAGCAGCGCCACGAAGCCGAAAGGCCGGTTGAACAGCAGCAGCGCCGCGGCCACCCCGGCCACGCCCATCGGGCCGGTGAGGAAGACCAGCATGGCACGCGAGAAGCTGTGCAGTTGCAACATCAGCAGCGTGAAGATGATGAACAGCATCACCGGCACGCCCGCGGCGATGGAGCCCTGGCCTTTCTTGCTCTCCTCCAGCGCACCCGCCACCTGGATGTCGTAGCCCGCGGGCATGCGTTTTTGCAACTCCTGCAGCGCGGGCCAGAGCTGCTGCGTGACCGTGGGGCCCTGCAGGCCCTCGGCCACGTCGCCCTGCACCGTCACGGCGAACCGCCGGCCTTCGCGCCACATCACGCCCGGCTCCCAATCCAGCCTCACCTGCGCCAGTTGCGTCCACGGCACGGCCTTGCCGCTGGGCGTGGGCAGGTAGGCGTTGCCCAGGTCGGTCAGCACCTCGCGCTCGCTGCGCGGCTGGCGCAGCACGATGTCGATGAGACGGTCGCCTTCACGGTACTGGCCCACCGTCGTGCCCGACAGCAGCGTGCGCGAAGCCTGGGCCAGGGTCTGGCTGGACACACCCAGGGCTCGCGCCTTGTCCTGGTCCACTTCCAAGCGCACCACTTTCACCTTCTCGTTCCAGTTGTCGTTGACGCCGCGCATGCCAGGGTGCGCCTGCAGCACCGCCTTGGCTTCCTCGGCCCACTGCTGCACCTGTGACGCCTGCGGCCCCACCACGCGGAACTGCACGGGGTAGGGCACGGGGGGGCCGTTGGGCAGCAGCTTGACGCGGCTGCGCGCCTCGGGGAACTCCTGCGCCAGCATCGCGGGCAGGCGCTGCCGCAGGGACTCGCGCACTTTCAGATCCTGCGGCACGATGATGGTTTGCGAGACGTTGGTCTGCGGAAAGATCTGGTCCAGCGGCAGGTAGAACCGTGGCACGCCGCTGCCGACCCAGGTGGTGACGGTCTGCACCCCAGGCTCTTTCATCAGGCGGGCCTCGAAGCGCTTGGCCAGGGCTTCGCTCTCGCGGATGGTGGAGCCCTCGGGCAGCCACAGGTCCACCAGCACCTCGGGGCGGCTGGAGTCGGGGAAGAACTGCTGCTGCACCTTGCCCATGCCGGCCACGCCTGCGCCGAACAGCGCGATGGTGGCCGCGATGGTCCACCAGCGGTGGCGCACGCAGGCGTTCACCAGCGCCCGAAAGCGGGTGTAGAACGGCGTGTCGAAGAGTTCATGCGCCTGCCCCTCGGCGCGCGGCCGGTTCTTCAGCAGTGCCGCGCCCATCCAGGGCACGAAGTACACCGACACGACCCAGGAAATCACCAGTGCGGCCGAGGTCACGGCGAAGATGGCAAAGGTGTATTCGCCTGTGACCGACTTGGCCAGACCGATCGGCAGGAAGCCCGCGGCCGTGATCAGCGTGCCCGTGAGCATGGGCATGGAGGTCACCTCGTAGGCGTAGGTGGCGGCGTAGACCTTGTCGTGCCCCTCCTCCAGCTTGCGCACCATCATCTCCACCGCGATGATGGCGTCGTCCACCAGCAGGCCCAGCGCGATGATGAGCGAGCCCAGCGAGATCTTGTGCAGCCCCACGCCCCAGTAGTACATGGTGACGAAGGTGATGGCCAGCACCAGCGGGATGG
>JBMLPD010000215.1:0-2084 GCA_049242285.1 Rubrivivax sp. | reverse complement strand
GGCGGCCTGCCTCAAGAGCCCAACTGCACCCCACCATGAGCCCCACCCCGCCAGCCGCCGCTGCGTCCAGGCCTGCCGCCCGCATCCGTGCACGGATGGGCGCCCTGCTTTGCGTCGGGCCTTTCGCCGCCTTGCTGGCGCCGGCCAGCCAGGCGCAGACCGCCGCCTGCCCCGCCTTGCTGCAACACAGCTTCCCACGACTGCAGGACGACAAACCCCAGGCGCTGTGCCAGTACGCGGGCAAGGTGCTGCTGGTGGTGAACACGGCCAGCTACTGCGGCTTCACCAGCCAGTACGAAGGGCTGGAGGCGCTGCATGCGCGCTTTGCTGCGCGCGGCCTGGTGGTGCTGGGCTTTCCGTCCAACGATTTCGGCCAGCAGGAACCAGGCAGCAGCCAGCAGATTGCCGACCTGTGCTTCAACACCTATGGGGTGAAGTTTCCGATGTTCGCCAAGACCGTGGTGAAGGGGCCGAGGGCCAACCCGCTGTACCAGCAACTGGCCCGCGCCACCGGGCAGACACCGGCCTGGAACTTCCACAAGTACCTGGTGGACCGGCAGGGCCGGCCCGTGGCCAGCTTTGCAAGCTCGGTGTCGCCCACCAGCGCGCAGCTGGTGGCCGCGGTGGAGAAGGCGCTGGCTGTCCGCTGAAGCGCGGGCCCGGCAAGACGGGCTCGTCGCCCTGTCGCCCTGCACGCAGCACGCCGTGGCGGCCACACCTGACACCACAGGTCGATGTGCACCGGCGTGCCGTCCTGCACCGCAGCCACCGCGGCACCGCGCACGTAGCCCAGGGCCATGCAGGCGCCTGTCCATCCGCAAGGGGCGCAAGAAGTCGGCGGTCGCGCTGGCCCACAAGATGCTGCGCACCGTCTGCGCCATGCTGGCCAGCGGCACCGACTACCAGGACAAGGAGGTCGACCACGAGGCGCTCAACGTCCAGCGCAACGCACCGCGCTGGTTGAAGATGCTGCGCAAGCACGGCTTCATCGCCACACCCGCAGCCTCTTGAATCACCCGGACATCGTTGCCCCACGGTCCCGACCGGCCTCAGATCAGGCATTCGCGCGACTGCAAGGGTGTCTTCCACACTGACGGGGCGTCTTCGACGGCATCCCAGACGTTTGCAAAGCGCAGATGGCTCACGAGCTGATCTCCTTCAACAAGTCGTGGTGTCGCGGCTTGATGGTCGAGTTCCGCGCCGGGTGGCGGCGTGCCTTGCCGCTCTTGGCCTGGAGACTGTGGCGCGGTTCTCTGTGAGACGCACAGTTGACCGACTTGCCAAAATTAACCAAGTAGGTTACGCTGAATCAGCGGAGAAGAGCGCGCCGCACTGCAAGCTGCCCGTCGTCAAAGCCTTGGTGAGAGCCGGGAAGGTGAGGGCGACCGGCAGTGCGTACCAGGGTGCGCTGGAGCTGGGTATCAACGATCTGAACGGGATGTGCGCCCTGGTCCTTGAGCTCACCTACGCCAACTTCTACAAACGCATGACGACCCATGCAGATCACCAAATCTGGCAGGACGTCTATCACGCCAAGACGACCCACGGCGACAGCGTGTACCTGAAGCTGACGGTCATCGATGACGTACTGATCGTGTCCTTCAAGGAGCTGTGACCATGAAATGCCCCGTCTGCGGCGCAGCAGAGCTGATCCACGACACGCGCGACGTGCCCTACGTCTACAAGGGCGAAGCCACCACGATCCCTGCCGTGACGGGAGATTTCTGTCCGGCGTGCGGGGAAGTCGTGCTCGATCGCGAGCACGGGGATCGCTACAGCGAGGCGATCGGTCTGTTCCAGCGCCAGGTCAATGCGGCCTACGTCGACCCTCAGTACATCATGCAGGTGCGCAAGAAGCTCGATCTCGATCAGCGCGAAGCGGCTGAGATCTTCGGCGGTGGCGTCAATGCGTTCTCGCGCTACGAGAACGGCAAGACCAAGCCCCCGCTGGCCCTCGTGAAGCTGTTCAAGCTGCTGGACCGTCACCCCGACTTGCTGAACGAGGTCCGGTCTGCCTGACCAGGCCGGCGGCGGTGGGTCCGAGCAGCTTCGCCGCACGCTGAATGCATGGAAACATGAAAGCA
>JBMLPD010000214.1:0-7672 GCA_049242285.1 Rubrivivax sp. | reverse complement strand
GCTGGTCGCCACGGCTCTCGATGGCCAGCAGGTGCCGGGCATCGGGCGAGAGCCGAAAGCCGGTCAAGCTTGGGAACTGCGCGAGCAGTTCTTCCGTGGGAACTGCCACTTTGGAAACGGCCTGCTGCCCTTGCGGAGGAGACGTCTGTGCTGACACAACCGAAGCCCCGGCAAGAAGCGCCAGAACCAAACGCTGCTTGAGACGCAGGAAAATCCGACTCATGTTCCGCTCCATATCCAAGGAAGGTCTCCACCCCGAACCCGTGGTGGAGACCGATCGACATCAATCAGGTCAGAAGGACTTGCTCAGGTTGACAAACAGCGTACGGCCGACATAGTCGTAACCGCTGTACAACGGTGAATTGCCAATCCGGTTGTAGCCCGCCTGCGCAGAGATCACGGGAGGCTTCTTGTCCAGGAGATTGCGAATACCGACAGTGGCTTCCCAAGTGTTTGCCTTGTAACGAACTGCTGTGGTGTGCAACAGATAGCCCGGAACATCCAGCTTGAACGTGCTGGTGGCTGGGTCTTCCTGGTAGTAGGAATAAGTCGACGTGCCCTCGATCCAGTCAAGTCCGTAATAGATGCGCCAAGCCTTGATCTCATAATTCACATCCAGACCGCCAGACCACTTCGGGTTGTTCAGCGTGCCGTTGAAATTGTCGACTGGATCTTCCGGGAACAGCTTGTTTGACTGCTTGTCGAATTTTGTCAGCGTCAAGTTCAAACGCAGCTTGCCCGCCCCCACATTGTTCGTGTACCGTGCTGTCACGTCATAACCCTTGACATTGTCCGTAGCCAGATTCACATAACCATTCTTCACAGTCAAGGCCTGCGACGATGGGTTGCGCGGATCGACCAAACGGCAGAAGCCGCCGCCTGAACGGAACTGGGGATCGTCATAACAGCGGCTCAGAATGTTCACACCGCCGATCTGCGACACCCCGTTACTGACTTGAATGTCGAAGTAGTCGACGGCAACAGACAGATCACCCCTGCCCGCGCCCAGGTCGGGTTGCAGGACGAAGCCAACCGTTGTGTTCTTCGATGTCTCAGCCTTCAGCCCAGCCTCTGCGCCGCCCACGCCGTTGATGCGGATGCTTTGGGTGGCTTGGAACCCAGGCGCAAGCCCTTCGCTCTGGCAGTTCCTCGAGCGGATGCTTCCCGCAAGGCTTGGCGAATCCCAATTGTTGCAGGGATCGGATTGACTGCTGGCGAATCCGCTGGTGGGAGCCAGGTACTGCTCGAACAGCGCCGGAGCGCGATACGACGTACCGTTCGTGGCCCGCAACGAGAACCACTTGACAGGCGACCACAGTGCACCGACCTTGTAGGTGGATCCGCTGCCAAAGGTCTTGTACTCAGACCAGCGACCCGACACGTTCGCGATGAGTTCGTGGGCGAATGGCAACTTGGCCAGCAAAGGCACTTCTATCTCTGCGAACACATCGTTGGCAGAGTCGCTGCCGCGCGTGATGCCGCCAGACGTGAGGTTGTAGAGATTTCCCGTCTGCGCTGCGACCGAGGGCGTGTCATCCACCTTGAAGCGGCGGGATTCAACACCAGCCGCAGCCTTCACTTTGCCGTAAGGTACGTTGAACAGCGACCCGGTCACGGACAGTGCTGCCACGTCTTCTGTGTACTTGGTGACCCCTGTCGCCGGCCCCCACACGAAGTTGACCCAACTGGCAGGCAATTGCCCCCCGATGACCGCCGGCGTCAATGCCGGGGCTGCCACGCATCCGTTGGCTGGGTTCACGCACACAAACCCGGTACCGCTTGCCACGACATCCAGGCTCTGCGCCAAGCGATCAGTGAAGAACGTTTCGAAGGTGTACTTGCCGCGGCTGTCACTGCGGGTAAACGAGACGTCGTAGTCCCAGCCCGTCTTGGCGATCGGGCCACGCAGGCCAACGACGGCGCGAGCGAAGTCGATAGACTGGGAAGACTCGTCGTTCCCGAATCCAATGAACGCGCGAATGCCAACGTTCCTGGTACCGCTGGTCAACTGCGGAGGGGAAAACGTGATCCCGGACAACCCGGCAGGAATCAAGGGGCTTCCGAAGTTGTAATCGAGTGACAACTGCCTGTACCCGGTCTGCGAGGATTCCCGGCGGTTGTACAACAGTTCGTAATAGACCTCAGCGCCGTTCAACGCAGCCAGATCCATGCCCCCTTGCACGAAAAGGTTGTGCCCCGACGCTGGGGAGATGAGGGAGCGGTTCAGCATGCGGGGGTCAAAGGTGTCACGCACATTGAGGTTGTTCGCCCCCCCCCCGACCCCTTCGAACCCCACAAGACCGGTCGTCACTGCCGGGTTCGGCCGCCAACGATTGAAACTGGTGCCAACAGACCCAGGAGCCCCAACACCAGGCCGCAGATTCGTGCCAATGGTGTTGATCGTCACCCCATTCGAGCCGGTGCCGCTGATCGGGTAGCACTTGGGCTTGCCCGTCTTCGGATCGATGAAGTCTAGGCTCCCCCACTCCCCCACCACTCCATTCACGCTCGTACGACGGTAGTCCGTGTTGCACTGGGTCCAGTCACGATCTCCGAGCGTGAGGTTGGTGCGCTCACCATACTCGTAAGATCCCGAGACGTAGGCCCTGTCAGTTACGAAGCCGCCGACCAACGACACACGACGCTCTTCCCCGCCACCCCCTTGAGGAAACGACAGGCGCGTCTCCCCAGTGAATCCGTTGATGTTGCGCTTGGTGATGATGTTCACTACCCCAGCAACGGCGTCCGATCCGTAGATCGATGATGCGCCGTCCTTCAGGATCTCGATCCGGTCAATGATCGCAGTGGGCAGTACGTTCAGGTCAGACGAGCCAACCGACCCACGGGTACCCGAAGGCCCTAGCCGCCTGCCGTTCAGCAACACCAATGATCGCGTGGGCCCGAAGCCCCTCAAGCCAAGCGTGTTGGCCCCCGGCCCGCCATCTGTGACAAAGCCGCCGAAGGCGTTGTTGATCTGACTTTGGCCTCCCGTGACGCCAGTTCCTTGCAGTACTTCCGTCGTGGACGTGAAGCCGGCAATTGCCGAGTCATCGTTTCGAATGATCTGCAGCGGCGCCACAGAGCTGTAGTTGTCCCGCTTGATGCGGGAGCCAGAAATCACAATCTCCGTGACTGCACCCTCTTGGGCCGGGGCCTGCGGAGTCTGCTGCGCGAAGCTTCCGGGTGCCGTCAGGGCAGCCCAAACGGCCAGGAAAACGGGTGTGGGCTTGTGATCACGCATGGCTCTAAGCATCGATTGCTCCAAAAAACGTTGAAGAAGACGTGTGGAGCAGCACTGCGACCGCTCCATGAAAGGCCTGAAGATCTGCATGGTAAGAGAACCGGCAGCGACTCACTGCCTGCGCGCGGCAGTCCTACGTGAAGACCCCTAGTTTGGCCTGCAACATCGCCACGGACATGTTGTGGTGAGGCAACATTGATGCAGCGGTCAGGCGAGAAAGCCACATGAAGAAGTTGGGACCTTTGCATCCAGTGGGGGCTGACGCATCTGCCATCGCCCGAGCCTGAATGGCTTACCGATGTTGACCCCTCGGATCAAACGCCCTCTGCACCCCATCGGCCAGCAGGTTGGCCGCCAGCACGATGGTGACCATGAAGCCGAAGGCGGCGGCGAAGGACCACCAGACCAGGGGGTCGCGGCTCATTTCGCTGCGGGCGAGGTTGATCATGCCGCCGAAGCTGTTCATGGAGGGGTCCACGCCCACGCCCACGTAGGACAGCACGGCCTCGTACAGGATGAGGGCGGAGAACTCCAGCACCGTCACGATCAGCATGAGGTGGGCCACGTTGGGAAAGATGTGACGCCACATGATGCGGGCGGGGCCCACGCCGAAGGCATGGGCGGCGCGCACGTAGTCCAGCTCGCGCTGCTTGAGCGTTTCGGCGCGCACCAGGCGGCACAGGCCGGCCCAGCCGGTGAGGCCCAGCACGGCGCACAGCAGGAAGAGCTTCAGATCCGCCCGCTCGGCGCCCGTCTCGAACCGCTCGGGGTGCTGGTCCAGAAAGACCTGCACCATCAGCACGCAGGCGGCAATCAGCAGCACGTTGGGCACGGAGGACAGCACGGTGTACAGGTACTGCACCGCCTCGTCCACCCAGCCGCGCAAGTAGCCTGCGGCAATGCCCAGGCCCACCGCCAGGGGCAAGGTGGTCAAGGTGGTGAGGGTGCCGATGACGAAGGCCGTGCGCACGCTCTTGAGCGCCTGGTACAGCACGTCGTTGCCGGTCTGGTCGGTGCCCAGGACGTGGTAGCCGCCAGACAGCGCCGTGCACACGCCTGTCAGTGCGGCCAGCGCGGTGAAGGTGAGCGCGGCCACCTTCCAGGGCAGACCGCCCTGCCCGGCCCAGGCCGCCTGCACCACGGCGCCTGCCGTGCGGCCTTGCCGATGCGCCACCCAGGCGCACAGCGTCCACAGCAGCACCAGGCTGGCCAGCAGGCCGGCGCCTGCGCCGAGGGCGGTGCGCTGCAGGATGTCTTCCCACGCATCGGCAGCCGGGTCCTGCAGGTGGGCGCCGCCGTGCAGCAGGCGCGGCGACCGGCGCTCGGTGCGCCCGTCCACCGCCACGGTCTCCTTCGTGAAGCTCTCGCTGGCCAGCGGGCGCGAATAAGTGGCCTCGCGGGTGGCGGCCAGGTTCCACAGCAGCGCGTCCAGCACCGAGCGGGTCTTCACGTCGTAGGCCACGGCCTGGCTGTCCGGGCCGGATGGGGCGGCAGGCCCGCCCTGCCCGGCCACGGGCGGCAGCACCGGCCGGTAATGCACGCTGTCCAGCAAGGTCAGCAGCAAGCACGCCGCCAACACCACGGCCGAGCCCATGGCACCCGGGTCCTGGAAGACGCGGCGCCACTTCTGGCGCAGGTCGGGCCGGCGGCGCACATGCAGGGCGTAGCCCAGCAGGCCCAACGCCATCAGCCAGACGGCCAGGTCCGTCCACAGCAGCACGAACTTGGGCAGGCCGCTCATGACAACCTCACCCGCGGGTCGGCCACCGTGTAGAGCACATCCACCAGCCAGAAGCTCGCCACGTACAGCAGCGAGCCCAGGAAGACCATGGTGCGCACGATGGCGAAATCCTGCTTGGCGATGGCTTCGATGACGTACGCACCCAGGCCCGGCAGGCCGAAGAAGCTCTCGAACACCAGGCTGCCCAGAAACACGTAAGGCAGATAGCTGCCTGCACTGGTGATGATGGGCAGCAAGGCATTGCGCGCCACGTGGCGCACCAGCACCACGGTCTCGCTCAGGCCTTTGGCGCGGGCGGTGCGCACGTAGTCGCGCGCCACCTCTTCCAGGAACATGGCACGGTACAGCCGCGCCTCCCCACCCAGCCGCGCCAGCAGTGACAGGGCGATGGGCAGGGCCAGGAACTTCAGCGCCGCCCAGCCCTCGGCGTAGCCCGAGATGGGCGCCAGCCTGAGCACGCTGGAAAACAGCACCTGCCCGGCGATGATGTAGAACAGCGCCGAGATGGACAGCATCAGCACGCAGGCCACCACGCCCCAGGTGTCCAGCCGGGTGTTCCTGAACATCACGAGCACCAGGGCCAGGCCTGCACTGGCGATGAGTTGCAGAATGAACAGCGGCAGCGCCAGTTGCAGGCTGACCTTCATGCGGGTGCCCACCTCGTGCCCGATGTCGCCGGCCGATTCGCCGTCGGCCCTGCCAAACTTCAGGGCAAAGAGCGAGACCGAGCGCTGCCAGAAGATGGTGTCGGTGAACTGCTGCGTGCCTGCGCGGGCGGGGTTGAGGTACAGCGGCTTGTCATAGCCGCGCTCGGCCTTCCACTTCTCGATGGCCTCCTGGCTCACGCGCTTGCCGCCCAGGTTCAGGCGAGCCATGTCGTCGGGCGTGTTGACCGTGAAGAACAGGAAGAAGGTGAGCAGGTTCACCCCGACCAGCACGGCCAGGCCGTAGAGCGCACGGCGCAGAAGGTGGCGGATCACGGCCGGCCGTCGTCTGTGCCACCGGGGTGGCCGGCCGCAGGCCTGGGCTCAGGGCTTGCCGCCTCGCCCGTCCACGACAACCCCACCTGAGCTTCCCGGCGGCGCAGGTGACGCCGCAAGGCCCACCCCCCTGCCGCCAGCAGCGCACCCATCAAGCCCACGGGCCACCACACCGGGCGGTTCCAGGCCTGCAGGCTGGACACGCGGTCCGCCACGTCCAGCCGCAGGTAACGGCCGTGGTCACGGATGAGGATGGCCGGCTTGTGGTTGTGCACCCAGCGCTGCGCCGCCGCCGAGGTGTAGGGGAAGAACCCCATGGTCCAGGGCGCGTCCTGCTGGGCGATGCGCACCATGCGGTCGATGAGGGCCTGCCGGGCCGGGCCATCGGGCAGGGCCTTCATCTGTGTGAACAAGCGGTCGTACTCAGGGTTGGCGTAGTTGGAGGTGTTTTCGCCGTCGAACCGGGTCTTGCCTGACGGGCCGTACAGCAGGAAGAGGAAGTTCTCTGCGTCTGGGTAGTCCGCCAGCCAGCCCAGCCAGAACACCTGGTACTTGCCCTTGCGAACCTTGTCCTGGAACTGGTTGTTGTCGGTGGCGCGCACTTCCAGCTGGATGTCGAGCTTGGCGAACTGACGCACCACCCAGTCGATCTCGGGCTTGCGCTCGGGCGTGGGCGGGGCGTAGAAGTCGTAGTTCAGCACCAGGGGCTTGCCGGTGCGGGCGTCACGCCCGTTGGGATAACCGGCCTCGGCCATCAACCTGCGCGCCTCCTCGATGCGGCGGCGCACGGGCTTGCCGGTCGTGGCATCGCCCTCCCAGCGGTGAGTGACGGGGTTCAGGCCATCGGCCGTGCCCTCGCGCGATCCGAAGATGCCCGGCGGCAGAGGGCTCATGGCCGTGTCACCGGCCTTCTTGGGGAAGATGAGGGAATACTCCTCCCAGTCGATGGCGATGCTGATGGCCTGGCGCAGCTTGCGGTTGCGTGCCTCCTGCTCGGGGGTGGTGGCGTTGCCTACCACCGGATCCAGCATGTTGAAGGCGATGAAATAGCTGTTGACATCGGATCCGCGGGCAAGGCGAAAACCCTTGTCGGTGTACTCGCGCCTGACGTCCTCGCTGTCCTGCATGGCCACCAGATGCTCCATGCCGGTGTTGGTGCGTTCGAACACCTCCACGTCGTAGAAGCCCTGGCGGAACTTGGCTTTCTGTGGCAGGGCTTCGCGCTCGATGGTGAAGACCATGCGGTCGATGAAGGGTGTGGGCTTGCCGCAGTCGTCCAGCAAGCCGGCCTCGCGGTCGCCCGGCATGCCCTCGCACGGATAGGGCTCGCCGCGGTAGTGGGGGTTGCGCACCATCACGTGGCGCCGGTCCTGTACGAACTCGGTGAGCATGTAGGGGCCGGTGCCCACGGGCCAGCGGTCCAGGCTCAGGCCGGCGGCGGCCATGCCGGGCTGGGCGTAGAAGGCATCGGCCTCCCAGGGCACGGGCGCGGTGAAGGTCATCTGCATCCAGTAGCTCCACTGCGGGTACTGGCCCTTGATGCGGATGCGCAGCAGGTGCTTTTCGGGCGCCTCGGCACCCTCCAGCGGCCACTGGCGGAAATCCAGGAAGGGCTTGTCCTGGCTGGAAGGGGGCAGGCCCTGGCGCAACCTGGCGTCCTCGGCCTTGATCAACTCGCCATAGGCCTTCAGCCCCACCACCACCTCGGCA
>JBMLPD010000213.1:0-2593 GCA_049242285.1 Rubrivivax sp. | reverse complement strand
CCACGAAGCCGAAGTCGGCCTCGGGTGCGAACTCCCAGGCCAGGTCCAGGTCGATCTCGGCGGCCAGGCGCTGACCGGCGTCGATCAGGGCCGCCGGGGCAGGCTTGTCAAAGCGCAGCAGTACGTGGGCGGCCTTGACCTTGACGCGCTTGCCGGAGTCCAGCTCGACCTGCACCGAGGCCTCGGCCTCGGACATCACTCGGCCGGCGAGGAATTTTCCGGCTTCTTCGAAGAGGGCATACATCGTCCGTATTGTCGGCCCTGGGCAGGTCGGCTGACGCCGCTGCGCGCCGGCGACCTGGCACCTGCTCCTGAACCTGCGCGGCCGACCGGCAACCCATCAGACCGTCAGGCCGCCCGCCACCTCGATGACAGCCCCGTTGACGTAGCTTGCCTCGTCGCTGGCCAGGAAGGCGTAGACGTTGGCAATCTCCTCGGGCCGGCCCAGGCGGCGCAGCGGCACGTCGTCGCGCATCTGCTGCAACACCTTGTCGGGGACGGTGGACAGGATGGGCGTCTCGATGAAGCCTGGCGCCACCGCGTTGACGCGCACGCCCTTGGGCCCGAGTTCCCGGCTCCAGGTCTTGGTGAAGCCGATGACGCCGAACTTGGAGGCGGCGTAGTTGGTCTGGCCGAAGTTGCCGTAGATGCCCACCACGCTGCTGGCGTTGAGGATGACACCCGACCCCTGCGCCACCAGGGTGTCGGCAACGGCCTGCGCGCAATGGAAGACGCCACGCAGGTTGACGTCGATGACGGCGTCGAACTGGGCCAGCGTCATCTTCTGCAGGCGCGCATCCTTGGTGATGCCGGCGTTGTTGACCAGCACGTCGATGCGGCCGAACTGCGCCTTCACGGCGTCGACCATGGAGTCCACCTGGGCGCGGTCGGTCACGTCCACCTGGAAGCCCTCGGCGCGCCCGCCTTCAGCCCGGCACGCGGCCACCGCCGCATCGATGCCCTGGCGGCGCATGTCGCACACGGCCACCACGGCGCCCTCGCGGGCGAACTTCAGCGCCGTGGCCCGCCCGATGCCCTGGGCGCCGCCCGTGACGATGCAGATCTTGTCCTTCAGTCTCATGATGTGAATGGGGCTTCAGAGCGAAAGGTGTTCTGGCTTGCACCGGGCCGCTTCAGCGCTTCAAGGCCTCCAGCAGCTTGCCGTGGATGCCGCCAAAACCGCCGTTGCTCATGCACAGGATGTGGTCGCCGGGTTGAGCGGCTTTCTTGACCTGCGCCACCAGGGCGTCCACCGTGTCGGCCACCACCGCCAGCGGGCCCAGCGGAGCCAGCGCGTCGCGTGCGTTCCAGCCGTAGGGGCCTTGCAGGCAGAAACTCATGTCGGCCTCTTCCAGTGCCCAAGGCAGTTGGGCCTTCATGGTGCCCGTCTTCATGGTGTTGGAGCGCGGCTCGAAGACGGCCAGGATGCGCTGCCCCCCCACCTTGCGGCGCAGGCCATTGACGGTGGTGCGCATGGCCGTGGGGTGGTGCGCGAAGTCGTCGTAGACGCGGATGCCGGCCACCTCGCCGCGCAACTCCAGCCGCCGGCGCACGTTGCGGAAGCTGCCCAGCGCGGCGGCGGCCTGCTCGGGCGCCACGCCTGCATGTTCGGCGGCACCGATGGCCGCCAGCGCGTTCATCTGGTTGTGCTCGCCCGTCAGCTCCCAGGCCACGTGGCCGATCTTCAGGCTGCCGCGCAGCACGTCAAAGGCCTGCGGCTCACCGCGCGCGCACAGGCCGCCGGGCTCCTCGCGCCTGGTGCCGAAACGCTGCACGGTGCTCCAGCAACCGCGCTGCAGCACGCGCTGCAGCGCCTCGTCGCGAGCATTGACCACCAGGCGGCCGCTGGCGGGCACGGTGCGCACCAGGTGGTGGAACTGCGTCTCGATGGCGGCCAGGTCGGCAAAGATGTCGGCGTGGTCGAACTCCAGGTTGTTCAGGATGGCCGTGCGCGGGCGGTAGTGCACGAACTTGCTGCGCTTGTCGAACAGCGCCGTGTCGTACTCGTCGGCCTCGATGACGAAGCAGCGCCCAGTGCCCAGCCGTGCCGAGACTCCGAAGTTCAGCGGTACGCCGCCCACCAGGAAGCCCGGCTGCAGGCCTGCTTGGTCCAGTATCCAGGCCAGCATGGAGGTGGTGCCCGTCTTGCCATGCGTGCCCGCCACCGCCAGCACGTGGCGCTCGCGCAGCACCGCTTCGGCCAGCCACTGCGGGCCGCTGGTGTAGGCCGCTCCGGCATCGAGGATGGCCTCCATCAGCGGGTTGCCACGGGCCACCACGTTGCCAATGACGAACACGTCCGGCTTGAGCGCCATCTGGTCGGCTGAGAAGCCCTCGATCAACTCGATGCCCAGCGCGCACAACTGCTCGCTCATGGGCGGGTAGACGTTGGCGTCGCAGCCGGTGACGCGGTGGCCCGCCTCGCGCGCGATGGCCGCAATGCCGCCCATGAAGGTGCCGCAGATGCCCAGGATGTGCAGGTGCATGGAAAGTGGCTGCGCGAGGACGGCGCCGCAGCGTGAGGGGAGGTTCAGCCTGCCTTGAAGGCCCGGGCCGCGGCCGCAACGGTGGCCTCGATGTCGGCCGCGCTGTG
>JBMLPD010000212.1:0-1848 GCA_049242285.1 Rubrivivax sp. | reverse complement strand
CGGCCGGCGGCCAGGGCCGGGGCGATGGCTTCGGCCACCAGCATGCCGGTCTTGAGGGCGGCGTGGCTGCCCTTGATGCGCGCGGCGTTCAGGGTGCCGGCGTCGCAGCCCACCAGTGCGCCTCCTGGAAACACCAGCTTGGGCAGGCTCAGCAGCCCGCCCGCAGTGATGGCGCGCGCGCCGTAGCCGATGCGCTTGCCGCCTTCCAGGTGGGCGCGGATGGAGGGGTGCGTCTTCCAGCGCTGCATTTCCTCGAAGGGGCTGATCCAGGGGTTCTGGTAGTCCAGCCCGGTGACGAAGCCCAGCGTGACCTTGTTCCCCTCCAGGTGGTAGAGGAAGCCGCCGCCATAGGTGTGCTCGTCCATGGGCCAGCCGGCGGTGTGGACCACCAGCCCGGGCTGGGCCTTGGCGGGGTCGATCTCCCAGAGTTCCTTGATGCCGATGGCGTAGCTCTGCGGGTCGCGGCCCTCGTCGAGGTGAAACCTCGCGATCAGCTGCTTGCCCAGATGGCCGCGCGCGCCTTCAGCGAACACGGTGTACTTGCCGAGCAGTTCCATGCCCAACTGGAAGCCGTCGTGCGGCTGGCCGTCCTTGCCGATGCCCAGGTTGCCGGTGGCCACCCCGCGCACTGCGCCGGCCTCGTCGTACAGCACCTCAGCGGCGGTGAAGCCGGGGAAGATCTCCACGCCCAGGCCTTCCGCCTGCTCGGCCAGCCACTTGGTGACAGCCCCTAGGCTGATGACGAAGTTGCCGGCGTTGTGCAGGCAACCGGGCACCAGCCAGTCCGGGGTCTTCTGCGCTCCTTGCGCGTCCAGGAACAGCACCTCGTCCGCAGTGACGGGCTGGTTCAGTGGGGCGCCGCGCTCCTTCCAGTCAGGGAACAGCTCGTTCATGGCGATGGGGTCCATCACCGCACCCGACAGGATGTGGGCGCCGGGCTCCGAGCCTTTCTCCAGCACCACCACCGAGATGTCCGGGTTCAGCTGCTTGAGCCGGATGGCCGTGCTCAGGCCCGCCGGGCCGCCGCCCACCACGACCACGTCGTATTCCATCGATTCGCGTGGGCCGAACTGTTCCAGGATCTCTTGGGGGGACATGCCGTTTTCTCCTCGGGAATCCGGTGTCATGGCACCGGTTGGATCAGCCTTCGATTCTAGGTGGCGTGCTATCGTCCTGGCAGGTTTTCCCGAGGAAGCACGGCATGGCATACCAGATTGATCTTTCGGGCCGCGTGGCCCTGGTGACAGGGGCATCCAGCGGCCTGGGGGCGCAGTTCGCGCGCACGCTGGCACAGGCCGGTGCAGGGGTGGTGCTGGCCGCGCGCAGGCTGGACAAGCTCAAGAGCCTGCATGTGGAGATCGAGGCGGCCGGAGGCGACGCCCACGTGGTGGAACTGGACGTCACCGATCACGACAGCATCAAGTCCGCGGTGGCCCATGCCGAGACCGAGATGGGCACCATCGACATCCTGGTGAACAACTCGGGCGTCAGCACCACGCAAAAGCTCGTGGACGTGAGCCCCAAGGACTACGACTTCGTGATGGACACCAACACCCGCGGCGCGTTCTTCGTGGCACAGGAGGTGGGCAAGCGCATGATCGCGCGCGCCCGCGGCACGGCGCCCGGCACCTTCACGGGCGGGCGCATCGTCAACATCGCGTCCATGGCCGGCCTGCGGGTGCTCAGCCAGATCGGCGTGTACAGCATGAGCAAGGCCGCTGTGATCCACATGACGCGCGCCATGGCGCTGGAGTGGGGCCGCTTCGGCATCAACGTCAACGCCATCTGCCCCGGCTACATCGACACCGAGATCAACCACCACCACTGGAAGACCGAGGCCGGCCAGAA
>JBMLPD010000211.1:3339-6166 GCA_049242285.1 Rubrivivax sp. | reverse complement strand
TGGACGCCGTGCAGCGCGTGGCCCAGCGCCTGGGCGTGCCCATGGCGCGCGTGGCGCTGGCGTGGGTGCTGGACAAGCCGGGCGTGAGTGCGCCCATCGTCGGCGCCACCAGGATCGAGCAGCTGGACGAGGCCGCCGCGGCGGTATCGCTGAAGCTGAGCGCCGAGGACGTGGCCGAGATCGAATCGCCCTACGTGCCGCACGCCGTGGCGGGGTTTCGTTGAGCGCCGAGGCCGTTCCGCCCGTTGCTCCCGCGGTGCCTGCCGCGCCTGCCGTGGCGGCCCTGCCCGCAGGCGGCGGATTGCCGCTGGCGGGCCTGCGGGTGGTGGAGTTCACCCACATGGTGATGGGCCCGAGCTGCGGCATGATCCTGGCGGACCTGGGCGCCGAGGTCATCAAGGTCGAGACCCTGGACGGCGACGCCACGCGCCGCCTGCTGGGCTCGGGCGCGGGCTTCTTCGGTGTCTTCAACCGCAACAAGAAGAGCCTGGCCGTGGACGTGCGCGACCCGCGTGGCCTGGAGATCGTGCTGCGCCTGGCCGCCACCGCCGACGTGTTCTGCGAGAACTTCAAGCCCGGCGCCCTGCAGCGGCTGGGGCTGGGGCACGAGGTGCTGGAGCGGCTGAACCCGCGCCTGATCAGCGTGTCGCTCAAGGGCTTTCTGCCGGGCCCCTACGAACACCGCACCGCGCTGGACGAGGTGGTGCAGATGATGGGCGGCCTGGCCTACATGACCGGGCCCGAGGGCCGCCCGCTGCGCGCAGGCAGCAGCGTCAACGACATCATGGGCGGCATGTTCGGCGCCATCGGCGTGCTGGCGGCGCTGGCGCAGCGCGAAAAGACCGGGCGCGGGCAGGCGGTGCAGGCCGCGCTGTTCGAGAACAACGTGCTGCTGGTGGCCCAGCACATGATGCAGTTCGCCGTCACCGGCCGGCCCGCAGCCCCCATGCCCGGGCGCATCAGCGCCTGGGGCGTCTACGACGTCTTCACCGTGAAGGACGGCGAACAGATCTTCCTGGCCGTGGTGAGCGACACGCAGTGGCAGGCCCTGTGCCAGGCCTTCGCCTTCGATGACCTGGCCGCCGACGCGCGCCTGCGCACCAACAACGAGCGCGTAGGCTGCCGAGAGTGGCTGATGCCGCTGCTGCGCGAGCGCTTCGCGCCGCGGGCCGCGGCCGATCTGGCCCGGTGCTTCGAAGCCCACGGCCTGCCCTTCGCGCCCATCACCCGCCCGCAAGACCTGTTTGAAGACCCGCACCTGCTCGCCACCGCAGGCCTGGCGCCCGTGACGCTGCCGCCTGACGCCAGCAGCGCCGGCCAGGCCGTGCACACGCGCGTGCCCCTGCTGCCGCTGACCCTGCAGGGCCAGCGCCTGGGCGTGAGGTCCGCCCCGCCGTCGCTGGGTGAGCACAGCCGCGCGCTGCTGCAGAAGCTGGGCTATGACGCGGCGCAGGTGGGTGCGCTCATCGACGCGGGGGTGGTGGGCGGGGAATGACCTGCGCGCGGCTTTCGGCCCGTCAAGCGGCCGGCTGCCCACAGACTTCGCCTGCAAGATGAAGCCAGACACTTGGCGCCAAAATCGGAGTCCTCGTTTTGAACGGAAGCTGTACATGTCGCGCACCGATGCCCTGCAGATCTCTCCCAGGCAGCCAGGCGTACCACTGACGCCGGCGCGCAAGCGCTTCAACACCTTGATCCGGCAGATCGATCGGGCTCGGCAGACCCTGACGGCCTGGCAGGAAGGCACCCAGGCCTGCCGGCAGTCTTACGTGAAGGTGTTGCAGCCGCTGCAGACGGCGCTGCTCGAAGGGCAGCGGCAGTGGGTGCACATGCTGGATGCCGCCATCTGCACCCCCGGCTGGACGAAGGCTGAGGTGGCCCTGCTGCGCGAAGTGCTGTGCGATGCGGCAGCAGAGTTGCTGGAGGGGCAGGCGGAAGACGCCACACTGAAGGCGCTGTACGACAAGCACGCCGAAGTCGATTTCGACACCGAACAGCGTGACGGCGTGCGGGCGATGAAGGAACTGGCCGAGATGATGACCGGCCTGGACCTGGGTGACGACGAAGGCCTGGAAAGCGAGACAGACCTCTTCAAGCGCATGCAGCAGAGCATGCGGCAGCAAGTGGCGCGGGAAGAAGCCGAAGACGCCGAAGAGGCAGAAGACGAACAAGGTGAGGCCTGGGGCCAGCCAGCGCGCCGCCGTGCAGCGAAGGCGGCGAGCCAGCGCCAGAGTGCGGCACAGCAGCGGCGCGAGGCTGAGGCGCAGCAGGCCCGGCAGTCGGTGCGTGAGATCTACCGCAAGCTGGCCAGCGCCTTGCATCCGGACCGCCAGACCGACGAGCGGCAGCGTGAGTCCAACACCGCGCTGATGCAGCGCGTGAACCAGGCCTACGAAGCGCAGGACCTGCTCACGCTGCTGGAGTTGCAATTGCAGATCGAGCAGATTGACGCCGGCCACATGGCCAGCGCCAGTGAACAGCGGGTCAAGCAATACAACAAGGTGCTGGGCGAGCAACTGACCGATCTTCAGGCCGAAGTCCAGCACATCGAGTTCGAGTTCTGCATGGAATACGGCCTGGACCCCGGCTCGGCGCTGAACCCACGCAAGCTCGACCAGGTGATCGAAATGAGCCGAAAGCAGTGGCAGGCCGACCTGGCCCGCCAGCAGCAAGACCAGCGCATGCTCGGCAACATGGCCGCCACCAAGCGCTGGCTGAAAAGCCTGCGGCGTCAGCAGCGCGAGGCCGACTTCGGTGACCTGCCGTTCTGAAGGCTGCCAGCCGCCACCGCGCCCCCGGGCTGATCCCCCAGCCCCAGCCCCAGCCC
>JBMLPD010000211.1:0-3239 GCA_049242285.1 Rubrivivax sp. | reverse complement strand
CCCCAGCCCCAGCCCCAGCCCTTCCCGGCCCGTGGGCGGCAACCAGACTTGGCAAGAAGGCGCTTGCCCGACGGGCCGCGAGCCTGTGAATTTGTCCAGATCGTCTGGTGAGCCACCTGCGCGGCAAGCTGTCTTCGTTCGGGGTGGCGCTGTGGATCTTGGGCCGGTGATCTCGGCAACGGCCTGGGCCCGCTGGCTGGGGACACCGCATGGCCGTGTCCCGGCGCGAGTCTGTGCCCACAGCGTGCCACCACCCCCAAGCCAACAATCCTCCGAATGCAACTCAACGGCCCTGTTCTGGAAGGTACAAGTCGCCACCCGCTGGGCCCTGGATGGGCTGCCCATTGAAGTGCAAGAGCAGCGAGGGACTTGCGGCCCGTACGGCGGACAACCACCGGTGCAGCGCGTTCTCGTCGGCGGGCATCGGCGTCGTGCCTGGGTGGACGACACCGCAGACGGCATTGCCGGTTTCCGGGTTCTTTGTGTCGATGACTTCATGGGTCAAGAGCTGCCCGCACCGGAATCGAAGGTTCAGCGTCACCTGTGGCTTTCGGACGGTGACCTGGAGCTCGAGGCAGAGGCGATTCAGGAGCGACATGCCCAGGCCCTGAAGTTGAATCTGCCGGGCCATCCGGTCTGCGTAGGGAAAGTCGAGGTGGCAGTAGATGAAGTCAAGGTAAGGCGACCCGTCCACGAGCCGACCAACGGCGTGGCCTCGCCCATCGTCTTGAACGCTGAACGAGTGCCCGCTGGCGGTGACACGAATGCTCTTCGCGTGGCCCAACTGGTGCTCGGCAAGGGAGTACAGCACGAGCGTTTGAACTGCGCTCGTCGTGGTGTCGGTCAGCTCAGGCTGCATGATCATTTCGTGTCGAAGCGGTGGAATTCGCAGGAGTGATGATGACGGAACCAGATCGCCCCGATGAGCCCGCATGGAGCGAAGTCGCAGGGATGTCGCACAACTGCCCCAGGCGTGGTGAGCCGATTGCAGGCATGCGTTCAATGGGTTCGGGGTCTTGAGGGCGGAGTCGAACATGCGCTGAGGCAGGTCAGCGCCTGCGTCATTGGCACAGTACCGGGCGGCTGCGACAAGGTCCGTCTCAGCCTGCGGACGCAAGCGGTCCTGCTCCAAGGTCAACCGAGCGCCTTTCCTTTCAGCCCGGCCACGCACTGGTTGACGTATCTGTGCATCGCTTCGGGCAAGGCAAAGTTCTTGGCGCTGCTGCTCACGGTGAGGGGTGACCCCGCAGACTGTCCATGGTTGTCTACGCCGTGTGCGGTCGAAGCCTCAACCTGGCAACGTCAGCGCCGTGTCTTGCTTCACCTCGCGTAGCACAAGGCGGCGGTTCAGTGACCACTCCCCGTTCGGTGAAAAGGTGCTACCCACCCCCCGAAAAGATGTCTCCTCTCATGGGCTCACTGTTGCCAAGGTGACGTTCGATCTGCTGTGCTTTGCGGCTGTCAAGATGATTGAGGCGTGGAAATGGCCTGCCGGCGCGGGAGCGCGGCCAATAGGGTTTCGACGAAGCCCGGCCTTGCGGGCCGGGTGAAGCCTAGTCGGGCGAGTCGGGCTGCCACGCTGCCCGGCGTCAGAGGTTCACCGGCTCTGCCGGCAACTCCAGGATGTCGGGGAACGACTCTTCAAGTGGCTTCAAGGTCTTCAGCACCTCCAGCAGGGAGCGTTGTGGGGCGGGGGGGAGATGCTCGTGACATGAAGAACCCTCGACGACTGGATCGAGCTGAGCCTAGACGCGCGGGATATGAGCACTGGCTTCGCGGGCTTGTGCCCTGCCGCGTCCACTCGTCTCACCGCGTCTGACCGCGTGTGCCGTAAACAATCCCTTTACACTGTGCGTCGTGATCCAGTCGTTCAGACACAAGGGCCTGCAGGAGCTCTTCGAGAAGGGTTTTAATGTGGAAGTCTTCCATGATCCGGGGCGTTGCCCCACATCATGAAAGTTAGCGCGAAGGTTCAGAAGACCCTCGCGGCGCGGGTGCTGCGTCGACTGGATGCCATCGACGCGGCAAAGAATCCGGAGGCCTTGAAGGTGCCGGGTTTTGACTTTCACGGCTTGCAGGGCAAACCCAAGCGCTTCAGCGTCCGTGTCAATGGGCCATGGTGCATCACCTTCGAGTGGGAAGGTGAGAACGCCGTGAAGGTGGATCTCGAGAACTATCACTAGGAGTTTGTGATGCGAAAGCGGCCCCCCACCCACCCGGGTGCGATCCTGCGGGAAGACGTGTTGCCAAGCCTGGCGGGCCAGTCGGTGACCAGCTTCGCCCGGGCGCTTGGCGTGTCGCGCCAGACGCTGCACTCGGTGCTGGCTGAGCGCAGCGGCATCTCCGCTGAGATGGCCGTGCGCCTGGGAGCACTGCTGGGCAACGGCGCCCAGCTCTGGGTGGACATGCAGTCGGCGTACGACCTCTGGCACGCGCAATCGAAGCTGCAGGACGTCCTGGTGAAGATGAAGCCGCTGAGGGCGACCGCTCAAGTCTGAGCCAAGCCCGAGAACTTCACCGCGTGCCGGGAACGGGCGCTGACCCCTGCGCGCCTGCCCCTCACCCCTGCAGCAACTTCTCCTGCGCCAGCGCCAGGGCCTCGGGCAGGCCGGACAGCACCAGGGTGTCGCCGGCGGCCAGCAGCAGCTCGTCCGTGGCCTCGATGACGGCGCCGCCGGCCTGTCGCACCGACACCACCTGCACGCCCACGGCGTGCAGGGCCAGGTGGCCCAGGTGCTGGCCCAGGTGGGCGGCGGCGGCGGGCAGGGTCACGCTGAGCAGCCGGGCCTGCGCCAGCGTCTCCACGGTGTCGTCATCGGCGCCGTGGAAGTAGCCGCGCAGCAGGCGGTAGCGGGCGTCGCGCGCGTCGCGCGTGATGCGGATGACGCGCGCCATGGGCACGCCCACCAGCGCCAGGGCGTGGCCGGCCAGCATGAGCGAGCCCTCGATGGCCTCGGGCACCACCTCGGTGGCGCCGGCCGCGCGCAGGCGGTCCATGTCGGCATCGTCCACGGTGCGCACCACCACCGGCACCTTGGGCGCGTGTTCGCGCACCAGGTGCAGGATCTTCAGCGCCGAAGGCGTGTCGTGGTAGGTGATGACCACGGCGCTGGCGCGCGCCAGGCCGGCGGCCATCAGGCTTTGCAGCCGCGCGGCGTCGCCAAACACCACGCTCTGGCCGGCGGCGGCGGCCTGGCGCACGCGGTCGGGGTCCAGGTCCAGCGCCATGTAGGGGATGC
>JBMLPD010000210.1:0-1301 GCA_049242285.1 Rubrivivax sp. | reverse complement strand
CGCTTCATCCTCAGTTGCCGGGTGCTGCACGCCGACGAGACGCCGCTGCCGCTGCTGGACCCGGGCGCGGGCAAGACGAAGAAGGTCTATGTCTGGGCCTGGGCGCGCAGCCACCACGATCCGCACCCGGGGGTGGTCTACGAGTTCTGCCTGGGCCGGGGGGCACAGTACCCACTGGCGTTCCTCGGTGGCAAAGGTCCGCCGGCGCTAGAGCCGGCATGGAACGGCACCCTGATCACCGACCAGTACGCGGGCTATAACGGCGTGTTGGATGCCAAGGCCTACCCGCAGCGCAAGTCGGCAGCGTGCGCCGCGCATGCCCGGCGTCGCTTCGAGGAGCTCAGCCGTGGCGGCCAAAGTGCCAGCGCGGTGGCCACAGAGGCGATGCTGCGCTGGACCCGGATTTACCGCACCGAGGCGGCCTTCGCGCAGATGGGTTGCGACGAGCGCGGGCACGCCCGGCAGATGCTGAGCCGGCCGCTGTGGGAGGAGTTCGAGGTCTGGCTGAAGCTGCAGCGCACGCAAGTGGCCGACGGCACCAAGATCGCCGAGGCCATCGACTACAGCCTGAACGCCTGGAAGGCGTTGACGCTGCACCTGGGCGACGGGGCAGTGCCCATCGACAACAACCTGATAGAACGGCAGATCAAGCCTTGGAAGCTGGGCGCCAAGAACTGGTTGTTCGCCGGCAGTGCGCTGGCCGGCCAGCGCGCGGCAGTGGTGATGAGCCTGGTGCAGTCGGCCAAGCTCAACGGCTTGGATCCGTGGGCTTACCTGCGCGACGTGCTGGCACGCATCCACACGCACCCCAACAACCGCCTGGACGAGTTGCTGCCGCATCGCTGGCGGCCAGCCTGACGATGGGACGGCTCACGCAGTGGGTGGTGATCGAGGCCGACATCGCCGTGCGCGACATGAGCCAGGACCAGAAGGTGCACCTGGCCGACGAGATCTACGCCCAGCAGCCCAACATGCTTGCCTCGATCCTCGCGCTGCCGCGCATGGGGGTGGACATGGCGCAGCTGGAAGTGGCCCTGCATATCCTGCTGGTCACCTTCCAGGCGATGAAGCTCAGCGGCCACCGGTGGCCACTGATCACCGAGGACATCCAGGACGGCTGCCTGCAGCGCCTGACGGCCCGTGCACGCTTCAACGAAGGGCTACCGCAGGAACTGGCCACGAAGGTCGTCGAACAGTTCCACAACGAACACGCCGAGCGCTACCTGATGGCCTTCGTCTACGGCTACCTCGGTGACCATGACTTGATGGCCGTGCGCACCGAGGCGGAGAAGTACCTGATG
>JBMLPD010000209.1:0-1502 GCA_049242285.1 Rubrivivax sp. | reverse complement strand
AGGATGAGGAACTCGGTCTTGGTCAGGTTCATCGACATGACCCAGTTCTCCACCAGTTCCTGCCCGCCCAGCAGGGCGAAGGCGGCAGAGAAGATGGCCGAGCCCACGAACAGCCAGCACACCATGGCGCTGGTCTTGGCGGTGAGGAACACCGACTCCTTGAGCACCGTCATGTTGAACTGCTTGTAGGCCACCGCCAGCACAAAGCCGCCGAAGGCGCCCACGGCCGCGGCCTCGGTGGGCGTGGCCAGGCCGAACACGATGGAGCCCAGCACCGCCAGGATCAGCACCAGCAGCGGGAAGAAGCTGCCCAGCAGCATCTTGAAGATCTCCAGCCGCTGGAAGCTCAGGATGGCGTAGAAGGCCACCATCGCCAGGGCCCCCACGGCGGCCCCGATCCACCAGCCGGTGGTCGGTGGGGTGCGCGGGGCGCCGGCAGCGGGGGCCGCTGCAGCGCCCGACGAAACGGACGCACCAGGAGGCTCCTGCACGCCTGCGGCGGCGCCCGGAGGCTCCCGCACGCCGCCCGCGGCTCCGGGTGGCTCCTTGACACCTGTGTCGGCCCCCGGCGGCTCCTTGACGCCGGACTCCGAGCCCGGCGGTTCCTTGACGCCGGACTCCGAGCCCGGCGGCTCCTTGACGCCGGAGTCAGCACCCGGGGGCTCCTTCACGCCAGACCCGGCCCCTGGGGGCTCCTGGACACCGGCGCTCGCGCCTGGGGGTTCCTGCACGCCGCCGCCGGAGGAAGGTGCTTCGGTCGCGGCCCCTGCGGGCTCGGCCACGCCACCGCCTGCTGGCGCAGCGGCCACCGTCTCCACCTCCACCGGGCGGGTGTTCAGGTGCCAGCTGCCGCCCAGCACCAGCAGGAAGAAGGCCGCGGGCATCAGGGCCACAGCCAGCTGCCGCACCAGATAGCCCGTGGGCACATCGGCGTTGCGCTGGCCTTTGAGGGCGCTGAGCAGCGCGGGCAGCGCCGTGTTGGACACCGTCTCGGAGATCTTCTGCGTGAGCGGCGGCAGGGGCACGAAGCGGTCCTGCGCCGACAGCGGCGGCATCAGGTGCGGCTTGAGCTTGGCCAGCACGATCACGTAGACGATGTAAAGCCCCGCCAGCATCAGGCCGGGAAAGAACGCGCCGGCATACAGCTGCACCACCGACACGCCCGCCGTGGCGCCGTAGACGATGAGCATCACGCTGGGCGGGATCAGGATGCCCAGGCAGCCGCCGGCCGTGATGGCCCCGGCGGAGACGCGCACGTCGTAGCCGCCGCGCAGCATCTGCGGCAGGGCCAGCAGGCCCATGAGCGTGACCACCGCGCCCACGATGCCCGTGGCCGTGGCAAACACGGCACAGGTGAACAGGGTGGCCACGGCCAGCGAACCCGGCACGCGCGCCATGGCCAGGTGCAGGCTCCTGAAGAGCTTCTCGATCAGGTTGGCCCGCTCGACCAGATAGCCCATGAAGACGAACAGCGGGATGGAGATGAGCACGTCGTTGCTCAT
>JBMLPD010000208.1:0-2526 GCA_049242285.1 Rubrivivax sp. | reverse complement strand
ATCTTGTGGTTCACACCGGTGTAGTAGAGGATGCGCTCGGTGGTGGTGGTCTTGCCGGCATCGATGTGCGCAGAGATACCGATGTTGCGGTAGCGCTCGATGGGGGTCTTGCGGGCCATGGTCAATCTCCAAAGACAGGGGCCGCCTCCGGGTACGTGTTAACCCGAAGAGGCGGCCGAACAGACGGGGTCAGAAGCGGAAGTGCGAGAAGGCCTTGTTGGCCTCTGCCATGCGATGGACTTCATCGCGCTTCTTCATGGCGCCGCCACGGCCTTCGCTGGCCTCCAGCAGCTCATTGGCCAGGCGCGCGGCCATGGACTTCTCGCCCCGCTTGCGGGCGGATTCCTTGAGCCAGCGCATGGCCAGGGCCTGGCGACGGATGGGACGCACCTCGACGGGCACCTGGTAGTTGGCGCCACCGACCCGGCGCGACTTGACTTCCACCATCGGCTTGACATTGTTCAAGGCGACCATGAAGACCTCCATCGGATCTTTGTTGGCCTTCTTTTCCACTTGGTCCAGCGCGCCGTAGATGATGCGCTCGGCCACGGCCTTCTTGCCGGACTCCATCACCACGTTCATGAACTTGGAGAGGTCAACGGAACCGAACTTGGGGTCGGGGAGGATTTCGCGTTTGGGAACTTCGCGACGACGTGGCATGACTGTTTCCTTCTGTGAACTTCAGTGGACCGCCCCGCGGGGACGGGGAAGGCGACATGAGCGCGCCTTCCACTTACTCGACGACCCCATCGGGCCGCCGCGATGCGAGGCGCCCCAAAGGGCGCCGCGCCAAGGCCATCAGGCCTTCTTGGGACGCTTCGCGCCGTACTTGGAGCGGGACTGCTTGCGGTCTTTGACGCCCTGCAGGTCCAGGGAGCCGCGAACGATGTGATACCGCACACCCGGCAAATCCTTGACCCGGCCACCACGCACCAGGACCACGCTGTGTTCCTGCAGGTTGTGACCTTCACCGCCGATGTAGGAGATGACCTCCTGCTGGTTGGTCAGACGGACCTTGGCCACCTTGCGAAGTGCGGAGTTCGGCTTCTTGGGGGTGGTGGTGTAGACCCGGGTGCAGACGCCGCGGCGCTGTGGGTTACCCTGCAGCGCGGGCGACTTGGACTTCGTGGTCTCGGTCTGGCGACCCAGGCGCACGAGTTGGTTGATGGTTGGCATGAATGCGGTTCCCGTCTGGATTCAAGAAATACTGGGCGATCTCTACGTGGCGATCTTCACTTGGCGATCTTTTTCAGCCCATGCCAAGCACTCCAGCGGGAGGGGGCTCACACCGCAAGAGGTCCTGTCGTTGCAGGCCTGGCCGGGAAGCCGCTCAGCAAAGAGCACGGCAGAAAATGCCGAAAAGCCGCAGATTATAGGGGTGTCCTGATGCAGCCGCAAGATGCGCGTCACGAGCCCTGGCCTATAGCCGGAGCGGTCGTGCTGGACACGAACGTGGTGCTCGCCCTGTACTGGTTCAAGGATGCCAGTCTCGGCCGTTTGGCCCATGCACTGGAGACCGGTCAACTGAGGTGGCTGGCAACCTCGGAGATGCGCCAGGAACTGGTCCATGTGCTGGAGCGCTGGCAAGGTGACGACGCTGCCCGGGGCCCGCGCCCCGCTCAGCCTGAGGAAGGCCCTGGCGCCCAGGACGTGCTGCGGATGTTCGATCGCCTGGCCGAGCCGGTCACGGCATCGCCCGCCGGCCCCACCACACCCAGGTGCACCGACGGCGCCGATCAGAAGTTCATCGACCTTGCACTGAGCAGCCGGTCGATGTGGCTGCTGTCACGTGACCGAGCCGTGCTCAAGCTCAGGCGCAAGCTCCTGACGATCGCAGGATGCAGGGTGCAACGCCCGCAAGACTGGCCGGGGTGAGACGCCAGGAGGCGCACTCGCGGGCATCACAAGCGACAAGGGCGGCCCGAAGCCGCCCTTGTCCAGAAGGCCGCACACCGGTGCGGCTCCCTCAGGTCACTCGCCCGGTCCGCCGGCAGCCGCCGTGGCGGCGTCGAGGTTGGCCAACTGCACGGCAGCCAGTTCCTCGGCCTCCTGCAGCGCAATGGCCTTGCGCTCGGACTCGTCCATCTCTTCCTTGGCCTTGCGGGCGGTGTGGAAGGCCATGCCGGTGCCCGCGGGAATCAGGCGGCCGACGATGACGTTTTCCTTCAGGCCACGCAACTCGTCGCGCTTGCCCATGATCGCGGCCTCGGTCAGCACCCGGGTCGTTTCCTGGAAGGACGCGGCCGAGATGAAGGAGTCGGTGGACAAGCTGGCCTTGGTGATGCCCAGCAGCACATCGGCATGCGTGGCGGTCATCTTGCCTTCGCCACGCAAGCGGTCATTGGTGTCCAGCAACTCGCTGCGTTCGACCTGTTCACCCGCGATGTAGCTGCTGTCGCCGGAGCTGACGATCTGCACGCGGCGCAGCATCTGGCGAACGATCACCTCGATGTGCTTGTCGTTGATCTTCACGCCCTGCAGACGGTACACGTCCTGCACCTCGTCGACGATGTAGCGCGCCAGCTC
>JBMLPD010000207.1:0-1355 GCA_049242285.1 Rubrivivax sp. | reverse complement strand
CAGGGCCGGCAGGCGCTGGTGCAGGCCAACGTGGACTTCGGCCTTGCGCTGTCCGATGACGAGATCGACTATCTTTCGGAAGCCTTCACCCGGCTGCAGCGCAACCCCACGGATGTGGAGTTGATGATGTTTGCCCAGGCCAACTCCGAGCACTGCCGGCACAAGATCTTCAACGCCCGCTTCACCATCGACGGCGTGGAGCAGCCGCAGTCCATGTTCGGCATGATCCGCCACACCGAGGCCACCTCGCCGCAAGGCACGGTGGTGGCTTACAGCGACAACGCCGCGGTGATGCAGGGCGGCCGGGTGCACCAGTGGCTGCCCAGCGCTGGCGAGGCCGCTGCGCCTTACGCGGCGCGCGAGGTCACGGCGCATGTGCTGATGAAGGTGGAGACGCACAACCACCCCACGGCCATCTCGCCCTTTCCCGGTGCGGCCACCGGGGCGGGTGGCGAGATCCGCGACGAGGGGGCCACGGGCCGCGGCGCCAGGCCCAAGGCGGGTCTGACGGGCTTTTCAACCAGCCACCTGCGCCTGCCGGGCACCGATGAGCCCTGGGAGCGCGGCGGCCCGGGCAAGCCGGCGCACATCGCCAGCGCGCTGGACATCATGATCGAAGGCCCGCTGGGCGGCGCCGCCTTCAACAACGAGTTCGGCCGGCCCAACCTGGCGGGCTACTTCCGCACCTTCGAGCAGTCCGTGGCCGGCGTGATGCGGGGTTACCACAAGCCCATCATGATCGCCGGCGGCCTGGGGCAGATCACCGAGGGGCAGACCCACAAGAAGGTGTTTCCCGCGGGCACGCTGCTGGTGCAGTTGGGCGGGCCGGGCATGCGCATCGGCATGGGCGGTGGCGCGGCCAGCTCCATGGCCGCGGGCACCAACACCGCGGCGCTGGACTTCGATTCCGTGCAGCGCGGCAACCCGGAGATCCAGCGCCGGGCCCAGGAGGTCATCAACCATTGCTGGGCCCTGGGCGAGGCCAACCCCGTCCTGGCCATCCACGACGTGGGTGCCGGCGGCATCAGCAATGCGTTTCCTGAACTGGTGGACGGGGCCGGGCGTGGCGCCGTGTTCGACCTGAAGCGCGTGCCGCTGCAGGAAAGCGGCCTGGCACCCAAAGAGATCTGGTGCAACGAAAGCCAGGAGCGCTACGTGCTTGCGCTGGACCCGGCCCGGCGCGCGCTGTTCGAGCGCCTGTGCGAGCGCGAGCGCTGCCCCTGGGCCGTGGTGGGCGTGGCCACCGACGAGGCTGCGCTGGTGCTGGAAGATGGCCCGGGCGGTGAGCGTCCCATCGACATGCCCATGGACGTGCTGCTGGGCAAGCCGCCCAAGATGCACCGGGACGTGACCCG
>JBMLPD010000206.1:0-3182 GCA_049242285.1 Rubrivivax sp. | reverse complement strand
GTCGGGCTTCGCGCCCGGCCCCGACTTCGGCGCAACAAAGTCGGCCAGGCAGCGGTTGGTGCGCTCCACACCCTCGACCACCGGCCGCTCGGTCTGCAGGCGCAGCGGCAGCCGCGCCCAGCGGAAGCGGAGCGGCCGTGCCTGGCTGGTCTGGACTTCACACTCGGCGGCAACTGCTGCGTCGGTGGCCTGCTCTGGCACCTCGGGCCCGTGCGGCACCACCAGCGGCCGCAGTGCGCGCGCCTCCTCGCCGTCGGCATCCGGCTCGGCCTGCCAAGGCTGGCCCATGTCCTGGACCAGCACGCCCCGGCGGGTGAGCAGTCAGGGCGCAGCCGCCTTGGCCCCGCGCGCGCTGATGGTGGCCAGCCCCGGGGTGCGGCGCGTGAGCTCGGGCGAGCCCCAGTAGTCCACCCTGCCAACGCCGGAAATGCCGATGGCCAGCTCCCTTTCCGCCCAGACCCTGATATCGCCCAGGCCGCTGACGGCGATGCGGCCCACCTGAGTCCGCAAGTCTTCGCCGCGAAAGTCGCTCTTGCCCGAGACCGTGACCGCCAGCTGTTCCACCGCACCGGCAAACTGCCCGTCGCCAGCGCCAAACACGCTGAATCGCAGCTCTTGCGCCTGCAGCTTGTCAAACCGCACCAGGCCTGAGCCAGAGACGTCAATCAATACCTTGCCCAGCTTCATGGGCTGCGGGGCCAGGACATCGGCAGCGCCTGAAATGGACAAGCGCTTCAGGTCACGCAGCGTGACGCTCAGCCGCAGCCGGCGCGTGCTCCAGAACTTCCACGATCCCGACTGCCGCACGTTCAGCCGGCCGTCGCGCACATCCAGCCGGACCTCGCCCTGGAGATCTTCATCGCCTTCGACCACAACCTGATCGACGGCGCCCTGGATCAGTCGCACCAGGGCGGAGCCATGGATTTCCACTTCGTCAAAAGCCCCCGGCGTGTACGTGCGGCTGGGTGCCACTTGTGCCTGGACAGCAGGAACCGCCGACCAGGCCAACATCAGCGCGGCGAGCAGAACCGTCCAGAAACGGGGTGAACGTGTGAGCGCATAGGTCTTCATAGCGAATCTGCCCGCAGTCTCTTGGAAACGTCACGGCTGGCCGTGACCCGAGTGCCGTCGCGCAGCAGAACCACGAACTGGGAGCTTTCATCGGGCGTCATCGAGACGACGAAGTCCAGGTTCACGATGCAGCTGCGGTTGATCTTGAGAAACCGCCCAGGATCCAGTCGCTGCTCGAAATTGACGATGGGCAGACGCACCAGGTAACTGCGGCCCTGGCTGGTCAGGGCGGTGTACTTCATGTCTGAGCGCAGATGTTCAACGACGTCCATCTGCAGCGGTACGATGCACGCGCCATCTCGCACCAGCACGCGCTTGAGTGGGCCCTGGGCCTGGACAGGCCCCGCCGCCAACCAAGCCGCTTCCTCCAGCGCCGGCAAGGCGCGATGCCGGTGCTCGGCATCGTCGACCACGTGCCGCACGGCTTCATCGAACCTTTCTCGAGAAAACGGCTTGAGCAGGTAGTCCACGGCGTGCAACTCAAACGCCGTGAGCGCATGTTCGTCATAGGCCGTGGTGAAGATGACCGCAGGGCTTGGGCGCGAGCCGTCTTGCGCCAACGCCCGCATCACTTGCAAGCCCGTCATTCCTGGCAGCTGGATGTCCATCAGCACCAGGTCTGGCCTGTGCGCCCGGATGGCAGCCAAGGCTGCGAGGCCGTCACCCACACTGCCCAGCAACCGCAGTTGCGGCAAGGATTGCACCCAGTCTGCCAGGCCGTCGCGGGCCAGGGGTTCGTCTTCGGCGATGAGTGTGGTCAAAGGCATGTCAGGATCTTCAGGTCTCAGCATCTTGAGGGATCAGCACTTCCACTTCGAACCCTGCACCGATGGCGGTGCGCACGTTCAACTGGGCCCTGCCGTCGTAGTCCAGCTCAAACCGGCGCTGCAACGCGGACAAGCCCACGCCGCGGCCCGGGCCCGAATGCGCCGACGGCCAGGAGCAACCTGCTCCATCGTCGCGCACCACCAGGCGCAGCATCTGGCCCCGGCGCTCGGCCAGGACCAGCAATTCACCGCCGCTGACCTGGGGCGCCAACCCGTGCTGCACAGCGTTTTCCACCAGCGGCTGCAGCGTCAGCGGCGGTACGGTGTCGTCCAGCACCGCGTCGTCCAGCTCCCAGCGCACGCGCAATCGGTCGCCCAGACGCAAACCTTCCAGCGCAAGGTAGTCGCGCACGAAGTCCAGCTCTTGGCGCAGGCCGATTCGATCCTGGCTGGCACGGGTGCTGTCCAGCACGTAGCGCAGCATGCGGGCAAAGCCCAGTAAGGCGTCCTCAGCGGCAGCCGCGTCCCGGCGCGTCAGCATCAAGAGGCTGTTCAAGGTGTTGAACAGGAAATGCGGATTGAGCTTGCCGTTGATCACAGCCAGCTCAGCCCGTACCAGCGCAGCTTCAGCCTGGGCGGCAGAAACCGCCACCTGCTGGGCTCGGCGCGCATGCAGCGCACCGCCGAAGCCGAAAATCAGCGCCAGGTACACAAACACACCCCATACCGCACGCCACAGCACACGGTGCTCCCACAAGGCGCGGGCATGGTCGCCGCCGAACAGCGCCCATGCCAGACTCAGCTCCAGCATCAACCACAGAGAGATGAAGGTCGCAGCGCCCAGGGCGTGCAAGCCCACCCGTGCTGCCGGCGCAGGACGCCTGCCTTGCAGCCAGCGTACCCAGGGCAAGGTCAGGACGCCAGCGAGCATCGGTACCGACAGGTTCAGCGTAGCCTCGTAGACCCCTTCCCAGAGGCGCCAGCCACCGCGCTGCCAGTCCGCACCGGCCATGGCATACAGGCCCCAGCACAGGACACACAAGCCCGCATAGGAAAGCCACAGGCTCCGCAAGCCCGCGGCAGCCGTGGCTGCCGGGCGCGCCTGAAATGGCTTGAGTCCATCCATGCCGCCATGCTAGGGCCTCGGTGGCATCGCTGAGCCTGCAAAGCGACGAACTGGGAGGCTCGGTAGACCAAGTGTCGGCTGCCGCGACCGACCGGCACGTGGGTCTTCATGCCTTGAGCGCCTGGGCGAGCCGGTCCCGTCTTGCTGTCCACACCGATGTGCAGCTTCATGCGGCAAAACCGGCAGGACTGGGGCCGGCGACAGCTCGATGCCAGGCA
>JBMLPD010000205.1:0-1241 GCA_049242285.1 Rubrivivax sp. | reverse complement strand
TCTACTGCTTCCGCGAGCGCGAGGACATCTTCGACATGTACGAGGCGGTGTCGGGTGCGCGCATGCACGCGGCCTATTTCCGTCCGGGCGGCGTGTACCGGGATCTGCCCGATGCCATGCCGCAGTACAAGGTCAGCCGCATCAAGAATGAGCGGGCCATCAAGGCCTTGAACGAGAACCGCCAGGGGTCCTTGCTGGACTTCATCGAGGATTTCTGCCGTCGATTCCCCAAGAACGTCGACGACTACGAGACCTTGCTCACCGACAACCGCATCTGGAAGCAGCGTACGGTGGGCATCGGCGTGGTCTCGCCCGAGCGGGCGCTGAACCTCGGGTTCACCGGCGCCATGCTGCGCGGTTCGGGCATCGCGTGGGACCTGCGCAAGAAGCAGCCCTACGACGTCTACGACCGCATGGATTTCGACATCCCCATCGGCGTGAACGGCGACACCTATGACCGCTACCTGGTGCGAGTAGAGGAGATGCGCCAGGCCAACCGCATAGTGATGCAGTGCGTCGATTGGCTGCGCCGCAACCCGGGCCCGGTCATCACCGACAACCACAAGGTGGCGCCGCCGTCACGGGTGGAAATGAAGTCGAGCATGGAAGAGCTGATCCACCACTTCAAGCTCTTCACCGAAGGCTTCCACGTGCCCGAGGGCGAGGCCTACGCGGCGGTCGAGCACCCCAAGGGCGAGTTCGGCATCTACATCGTCAGCGATGGCGCCAACAAGCCCTACCGCCTGAAGATCCGTCCACCGGGCTTCTCGCATCTGGCGGCGCTGGACGAGATGAGCCGGGGGCACATGATTGCCGATGCCGTGGCCGTGATCGGCACGATGGACATCGTGTTCGGCGAGATCGATCGATGATGCAACTGTCCGATTCCACGCGCGCGCGGTTCGACCGCGAAGTGGCCAAGTACCCGGCCGACCAGCGCCAGTCGGCGGTGATGGCCTGCCTGTCCATCGTGCAGCAGGAGCAGGGCTACGTGTCGGCTGAGGCCGAGGAGGCGATTGCCGCGCACCTGGGCATGCCACCCATCGCGGTGCACGAGGTCACCACCTTCTACAACATGTACAACCAGCAGCCCGTGGGCACCTTCAAGCTCAACGTCTGCACCAACCTGCCGTGCCAGCTGCGCGGCGGCGACAAGGCCCTGAACCATGTGTGCAGCCGCCTGGGCGTGGAGCCTTACGGCACCACGGCCGATGGCACCTTCACCGTCCAGCCCAGCGAGT
>JBMLPD010000204.1:0-6956 GCA_049242285.1 Rubrivivax sp. | reverse complement strand
AGCATGCAGATGGAGAAGCCGAAGTTGCCGAGGAAGCTCTCCCAGAAGAGCAGACGGCGCTCGCGCGGCGACAGCGGTGCTTCTGTCGGTGCCCGGCGCACCCAACCCGCCATGGCCACCGCCGCGATGCCAAAGCGCATCCACGCCAGCAGGAAGACGGGCATCGCCGCCACCAGCAGCCGCGACAACCCCACGTAGCTGCCCACCAGCGCCATGCTGGCGGCCAGGCAGACGTAGGCGCTGACGGGAACCGTGGGCCGCGTCAGCACGCCACCGCCATCAGAGCGCCCGGCAGACCGTTGCGCATGAAGAAACTGCAGTCCCAGCAGCCGCAGGCCCTCAGGTTCGCGCGGTCCGGGCGCTTATCGCACTCGAAGGGGGTTCTCAGCCCCCGCAAGTTGCTCAGGCGCAAGCACGTCGTGGCGCGGTCGGCGCCGTTGTTGCAGGCAATGATTCCAGGCTTGCGCACGCCATCGATGACCGTCCGGCCCCCGCTCATGAGGTAAGCATCAAACTCTAGCAGGTCAGGTCTCGTTTCTTGCCATGGCCGGATAGGCGCGGTCCACGGCCCGGCCATGGCGTCCCGCGAAGACGGGCCCTGGAGCTCGCCTCGCGAAGGGCCCACCCAGCAGACCGTGACCGAGGTGCGCTCGCCGTCGACGTTGCGCGTCGCGTACACGTGGGCCCCTGGTTCCCCGTGCCGGTCGTCCGGGGTTACCGCTGCCATGGCACGGCCGGACGCGTTCAGATCCAGATGCGATAGATCCAGAAGCCCTCGTCCTGCGCGATGCGCTGACGCAGTTCCTGCGGTGCAAATCCGGACACGCGGCGTGTCGCTCGGGCCGGCGAAAGACACCTGTGGCAGCCGCAGTGGCGGCCGTTCCGGCTCCAGCAAGTCCGCGTGTCCGGCAAAGAACCATCTGATCGTGCACAGGGGCGTGGCCGGGAAATGGTTGTCGTGCCACTCGCCGGGCCAGTGCTGACCGATGCCCGGCGTGCTGCGAGACACCACTGCCCGCACGCACGGGCTGAGTGGCCAGCGCGGAAGCCACAGAGGTGTTGGTGCCCGGTTGTGCCGGGCCGGATCCTCTTGTTCGCAGGCGGCAAGAGTGGCCACGGGGCCGTGTAGGCAGGGTGCCGGGTGTGCAGAGCAAAGCCCCGGTGATGTCAGGTTCAAGACAGCGCCCGGGTCCGACCGTATGATCACGCACCATGACACATGGGCTCTTGGGCGCCTGCGTGGCGGTGCACCTGCACAAAACGCTCGGTGATGGGTGAACGGCTTGCGGGTTTGTCGCTGGTGAGCGCGCCGCCCCGACACGTGCCGGGCCCTCGGCAAGGCAGCGGGTCATGACCGCCACCCGAACACCGCCCGGCCCCCCGTGCCCCTGGAGGGGCCTGCCGCTGCTGCGGGCGATGTACCGCGACTACCTGGGATTTGCCGTCGCACTGCAACGCTCACATGGCGATGTGGTGGCGCTGCGCATCGGCTGGGAGCGCAGCTGGGATCTGTTCCATCCCGACGATGTCCGCTGCGCGCTGGTGGACCACGCCGATCATCTGGTGCGCTGGGAGCGCGGGATCGATGTCTTTTCGCAGTCCTTCGGCCAGAGCCTGCTGGTGGTCGAGCGCGAGCCCTGGCGCCGCCAGCGACGGATGCTGGCCCCTGGCTTCCTGCCGCGCCGTGCGCAGGGCTACGGCTGGCTGATGGTCGATGCGGCCCGCGCGGCGCTGGACGCGGTGATGCCACCCGGTGTCGACGAGGTCGTGCGGCCCATGGAGGCGCTGTTCAATGCGCTGACGATGGACGTCATCATGCGAACCCTGTTCAGCAGCCGCGCGCCAGACCTGGCTGCGGCGGCGACCGAGGCCACGCAAGTGCTGTCCCAGGCGGCCATGCAGGAGATGTTCTGGCCCGCCTCGCTGCCTGACTGGCTGCCACTTCCGCACAAGCGCGCCAAGCGTCGTGCCATGCAGGTGCTTGCGGGTCTGATCGACGGCCAGATAGCCCGGCGTCAGGCGATGCCGCCCGACGAAGTGCCTGCCGACGACCTGCTCGCGATGCTGCTGTCGGCAAGGGACGAGGATGGCAGTGCGCTGAGCGCGGCAGAACTGCACGACCAGTGCATGGTGATGTTTCAGGCCGGCCACGAAACCAGCGCGACCGCGCTGCTGTGGTGGAGTTGGCTGATGGCCCGTCACCCGGAGACCGCTGACCAGGCCCGAAAGGAAGTGGACGGCGTTCTGGCGGGCCGCGAACCGTCGGCTGCCGATGCCGCCGCCTTGCCCTACCTGTGCGCCACGCTGAAGGAGGCGATGCGCTTGTACCCACCCATCGCGGCGCTGATGACGCGCCGTGCCATCCGGGGCTTCGAATTGGCCGGCCGGCCTCTGCCGGCCGGCACGCTGCTGCGCATCACGCCCTGGGTGATTCACCGCGACCCTCGCTGGTTTCCCCAACCCGATGCGTTCAGGCCCGAGCGCTTCCTCGCCGACGATCCAACCCAGCCGCGCAGCGCCTGGATGCCTTTCGGCGTGGGCCCTCGCGTGTGTATCGGCCAGCACTTCGCGATGCTGGAGATGACGCTGGTCGCAGCGCTGCTGTTACAGCGCTGCACGCTGGAGACGCTGCCGGACATGCCGCCCCCTGAAGCCCGCCTGCACGTCACGTTGCGCCCGGTTGCGCCCTTGAGGCTGCGCTTGCGGCGGCGCGGGCCCGCACAGTCCGACTGGGCTCCGGCTGCACCCTCAGCTTCACCAGCGCAAGCGTCGAAGGTCGGTTGATCGTCAACTTCCGCGCGCGCTGTGGCTCCGCCACTTTGCGCCGTCTCACCGGAAGGTGCAGGGCCAGGTTGATGTCACACAGCAAGCGCAATGGCCCCGCGGCCACTTGCGCGCCCGACCGGGCAGCGGGGCTGGACTCTGGGGAGGTTGATGCGGCGTACCGGCCCAGCCTTGCTCCAAGGCCTCGCTCGCCCGATCAGCAACCTTGGCCGGGGCGGACGCTGCCGATGAACTTGCTCAACGCCTCCCGGCTGGCAGCGTGTGTGTGGATGCCACCGTGGCCGGACTCCGGGGCCTCCACCACCGTGACGCACTGCGGGTGCTGCATTCGTGACAGAACCGCCTGGGTGAAGCGCGGCGGGGTGACTTCGTCACGCCCCCCCACCAACACCAGGGTGGGGCGTTGGTGCTGGCGCAGGGCCTGGCGGTTGTCGAAGGTCTTGACGCTTCCAGCCAAGTCGATCTTGACGAAGGGCTTGGCGTACCAGGGCACCTTGTTCTCAGCCCAGTCCTGGGCATTGGTGAGCGTGCCTTCCAGGATCAGTGCGTCCGGCACAGCCTGTTGGGCCAAGTGTGCGCTGATCAGGGTCCCCATGGAGTAACCCCAATAGACCAGTGGCAGATGTGCACCGCCTCGCCGACGTGCCTCGGCCGCAGCAGCCACAGAATCGTCCAGCAGATGGACGGTGCCGCCCTGGCCGTCACTCAGGCCCATGCCGCGGTAGTCCCACACCATCACGTTGACAGGCAAGTCCTTTGCCAGCCTGGCGAGCCAGTGGGCGCTTTGGCTGATGTGATTGCCTCCGCCCTGGAAGTAGAGGACTGTCGCCCGGGCCTCAGGGTGCTGCAGGAACATCCCCCCCAGCAGCACGCCGTCCTTGGAGGGGAAGCGCAACGCTTCCACCCGCCGGGGGACGGCCAGCGGCTTCATCTGTGCCACAAGCGCCTCTGGCGCCTGCGCCTGGGTACGGCGGAACATGTCGCCATCCTGGACGGACAGGGTCTGGCATGCGGTCAGGCCGACAGCCCACAGCAGGCCCAGGCCGATACGCAGAAGTGAGGGCATTGCGCGCATTTCAGTGGGCGCCCGCATGGACCGGCCTGACACCATCACGCAGACCGCCGAAGCGCGGCGCGCACGGTATCCACGATCTGATCGATGTGGGATTTCTCCACGATCAGGGGTGGCGACAGCGCGATGATGTCGCCTGTGGTCCGGATCATCACGCCTTTGTCGTAGCAGTCCAGGAACACGTCGAAGGCGCGCTTGGTGGGCTGGCCCGGCAAGGGCTGAAGCTCGATGCCCCCCACCAGCCCGATGTTGCGGACGTCGATGACGTGCGGTTCGCCCCGCAGCGAATGCAGGGCATTGGCAAAGTACGGCGCCAGGTCGGCCGCGCGCGTCAACAGGCCTTCTTCGGCATAGGTGTCCAGGGTGCCCAGGGCGGCGGCACAGGCCAGCGGGTGCGCCGAGTAGGTGTAGCCGTGGAAGAACTCGATCAGGTGCTCGGGCCCGGTCATGAAGGCGTCGTGGATCTTGCCTTGTGCGATCACGGCCCCCATGGGCACGCAGCCGTTGGTGATGCCCTTGGCCACCGTCATCATGTCGGGCGTCACACCAAAGGTCTGGGAGCCGAAGGGCTGCCCCGTGCGGCCGAAGCCGGTGATGACCTCGTCAAAGATCAGCAGGATGCCATGCTTGTCGCAGATCTCCCGCAGGCGCTGCAGGTAGCCCTGAGGCGGGATGAGCACGCCAGTGGAGCCGGCAACGGGCTCGACGATGACCGCGGCGATGGTGGACGCGTCATGCAAGGCCACCAGGCGCTCCAGGTCGTCGGCGAACTCGGCCCCGTAGGCGGGTTGGCCCTGGGAGAACGCATTGCGGGCCGGATCGTGGGTGTGGCGAATGTGGTCCACACCGGCCAGCAGGGTGCCGAACATCTTGCGGTTGGAGACGATGCCGCCCACGGAAATGCCGCCGAAATTCACGCCATGGTAGCCCCGCTCGCGGCCGATCAGACGCGTGCGCGAGCCCTCGCCACGCACCCGGTGGTAGGCGATGGCCATCTTCAGCGCGGTCTCCACGGCCTCGGAGCCCGAGTTGGTGAAGAACACCTTGCTCATGCCTTCGGGCGCCAGCTTGACGATGCGCTCGGCGAGCTCGAAGGCCTTGGGATGAGCCATCTGGAAGGAGGGCGCGAAGTCCAGTTCCGCGGCCTGGTCCTGGATGGCCTGAACGATGCGCGGCCGGGCATGCCCGGCATTCACGCACCACAGGCCGGCCACGCCGTCCAGAAGCTGCCGGCCCTTGTCGTCCCAGTAATGCATGCCCGAGGATCGGGCCAGCATGCGCGGTGCCTTCTTGAACTGCCGGTTTGCGGTGAAGGGCATCCAGTAGGCGTCCAGGTCCTTGTACATGGGTCAGGTCTCCTTGGTGAGGTCGGTCGGTCAGGGCGGGCCGCGGGCAAGGCAGGCGACGCAGTGTGCATCTTGTTGGATGATAAGAGGCGCAACACGGCCACAGCACAATGAAACCCGTACTCATCCTGCAGCACATGCGCCATGACGGCCCGGCTTACCTTGCGAGCTGGCTCGCCAGCCGGGGCATCCCGTTCGACCTGCGGGACGCGGCATCGGGTGAGGCTTTCCCTGCCGACATGTCGGGCCACCGCGCGCTGGCGGTGCTGGGTGGCGCCATGAGCGCCAATGATCCCTTGCCCTTTCTGCGCGATGCCGAGCGGCTGATCCTGCAGGCCATGCAGAACGGTCAGCCGGTGATCGGGCACTGCCTGGGCGGGCAGTTGATGGCGCGCGCGCTGGGTGCGCGCGTGCGGGGCTCGCCGGCACCGGAGATTGGCTGGCAGGCCATGGAAGTGCTGGATGACCCGGTGGCTGCCGATTGGTTTGGTGAGCCCGCGGTGCATCACGTCATGCACTGGCACTACGACAGTTTCGACCTGCCACCGGGCGCGCGGTGGCTGGCGCGGAGCACAGCCTGTCCGCATCAGGCCTTTGCCATCGGCCCGCACTTGGCGATGCAGTTCCACATCGAGATCGATGAGGTGAAGCTGCGGCGATGGCTGGACATCGGCGATCCTTCCTGGGCGCAAGCGCTGCAGCACCACCGCCCCACGGTGCAGGACAAGGACGCCATCCTGGACCAGGCCCGCAGCAGGCTGCAGGCGCATCAGCGGCTGGCGGACCGCATTTACGAGCGCTGGCTGCGCGAGGGGTCGGGACATCCCGCACTGTGACAGGCATTTTTCGAGATACGAAATTCTGCCTTGTTGCGCCGCGGCAGCGCAGTTCATCCTGAAGGATGTGCTTTCGCATCATGGAATGTACAGTCCAACCTATTGTTTTTTATGACTTTAATTTTTTGTCTTATATAAGACATAAGTCTTCACAAGACCCTGGCCTGGGCGTAGGCTTGCAGCCATTCGATCCCCCTTCCAATCAGCTGCAACAGGAGCCCCCATGAGCCCATCCCCCCGTGAACAGCAAGCCGCCGCCCTCCAGAAGGACTGGGCGGAGAACCCCCGCTGGAAAGGCATCAAGCGTGGCTACAGCGCCGCAGACGTGGTGCGCCTGCGCGGATCGCTGCAGGTGGAACACACGCTGGCCCGGCGCGGGGCCGAGAAGCTGTGGAGCCTGCTGAACACCGAGCCCTTCGTCAACACCCTGGGCGCTCTCACCGGCAACCAGGCCATGCAGCAGGTCAAGGCCGGTCTGAAGGCCATTTACCTGTCGGGCTGGCAGGTGGCGGCCGATGCCAACGACAACGGCGAGATGTACCCCGACCAGTCGCTGTACTCGGTGGACTCCGTGCCCAAGGTCGTCAAGCGCATCAACAACGCCTTCACCCGCGCCGACCAGATCCAATGGAGCGAGGGCAAGAGCGACACCGACTGCTTCGCGCCCATCGTGGCCGATGCCGAGGCCGGCTTCGGCGGCGTGCTCAACGCTTTCGAACTGATGAAGGCCATGATCGAGGCAGGCGCTGCCGGCGTGCACTTCGAGGACCAGCTCGCCTCGGTGAAGAAGTGCGGCCACATGGGCGGCAAGGTGCTGGTGCCCACCCGCGAGGCGGTGAGCAAGCTGGTGGCTGCGCGCCTGGCAGCTGATGTGATGGGCACGCCCACCATCCTGCTGGCCCGCACGGACGCCGAGGC
>JBMLPD010000203.1:0-2639 GCA_049242285.1 Rubrivivax sp. | reverse complement strand
CCAGGGCCTCGTGCACCACCTTCACCACCGGCGCCAGACAGTTGGTGGTGCAGGAGGCCGCGGTCACGATGGAGTGCCGCTGCGGGTCGTAGAGATGCTCGTTAACGCCCACCACCACGTTGAGCACGCCGCCGGTCTTTACCGGGGCGGCCACGATCACGCGCTTGGCGCCGCGGTCCAGGTGGCCTTGCAGCGTCTCCGGGGTGAGGAACTTGCCGGTGCACTCCAGCACCAGGTCCACGCCCAGGTCGCCCCAGGGAATGGCGTTCGCCGTGGCGTGCGCGCTGAAGCCGAGCGTGTGGGGGCCGATGCGCACCGAGTGCTCGTCGGCCGCCGCGATGTCCTCGCGCCAGCGCCCCTGCACGCTGTCAAAGGCCAGCAGGTGGGCGGTGGCCGCGCTGCCGCCTTTGAGCTCATTGAGGTGCACCACCTCCAGCCGGTTGCCCGCGCGCGGGTCGTCGTGCGGGCGCTCGGCCGCACCAAAGGCGGCGCGCAGCGCCAGACGGCCGATGCGGCCCATGCCGTTGATGCCCACACGCATGGGGGAAGAGCGGGTCATGAGGGTGCACTCCTGAGACGAATGTGTCGCTGCAACCCCGTTACGGGAGGTCGCTTGGACAGTTCCAGAAAAATCGAATGATGAAGGTCCAGGATGACGCTCTTGTGACAGCCAGGAACCGTACTCTGGCCTGGCGGTGTCGGCCTGAGAGAAGAAAAGGGGGCCCGAGGGCCCCCTTGCGTCCGGATTGCGGCGGCCCGCAGTCCGTCTCCGCCAGTGATCAGTAACCGATCTTGTTGCCGTCGTTCTTGGTGATCACCACCGTGGCCGAGCGCGGGCGCTTGCCGGCGCCGTAGCCCACGTTGCCGGGCCACTGGCTGGTGTACTTCGTGGCGTCCTTCACGTCCGTGGGCGTCGTGTCCCCAGGGTGCTGGATGTTGATGAAGAGGGTCTTGCCGTCCGGCGTCTCGCACAGGCCAGTCACTTCACAGTCATAGGGGCCCACGTAGAAGCGCTTGAGCGTGGAGGCCGTGGGCTTCTTGCCCATGCGGGTGGTGACAGAGACGCCACCGCCGTAGTTCAAGGTCTGCGTGCCACCGTCGCCCAGGGTGCCGGGCACACCCGCCACCAGCATGCAGTTGGTCACGTCGGTGTAGGCGCCATCGTCGGTCTGGATCCAGCACAGACCGGTGCTGCGCGTGAAGGCCAGTCCGTCCGGGCTGGAGAAGTCCTGGTCATCCGTCAGGCCCGACAGGTTGATGTAGGTCTTGTCTGCCGACGCCTCGGCGCCGAAGAGGTAGATGTCCCAGTTGAAGCTGGTGGCCTCGGGGCTGGCGTCCTTGAAGCGCACGATATGACCGTTGACGTTGCCGCTTTGGGTAGATACGCCGCCGCGCACATCGCTGTAGGCGCGCGGGTTGGCGGCATCCACCTTGGTCTGCGTGCCCGTCGGCGCGGTGCGGCGGTTGCTGTTGTTGGTCATCGTGATGTACAGCTCGCCCGTGGTCGGGTGCACATCCACCCACTCCGGCCGGTCCATCTTCGTCGCGCCCACGGCATCGGCCGCAATGCGGGTGTGGATGTAGATCTCCTGTTGGTCGGTAAACCCGAACGAGGAAGCCGCGATCAGCGGGTTGGTGACGGTCAGTTCCACCCACTCGCCCGTGCCGTTGTCATTGAACCTGGCGACATAGAGCTTGCCGCTGTCCAGGTACTTGTCGCCCGTGGCCATGCGGTTGGCCGCCGTGGCATCTGCGGCAGACCACACGGCGGTGGACACCCACTTGTAGACGTACTCGTTCTGCGAGTCGCAGCCCATGTACACCGCGATGGGCTTGCCCACCACGGGCAGGCCAAAGGCGGAGTTCTCGTGGGCGAAGCGGCCCAGGCCGGTGCGCTTCTTCACCACCGACGTCGCGCTGTAGGGGTCGATCTCGACCATGAAGCCCTGGCAGAACCACTCGTGACGGTAGTCGTCGCTGCCGTCGGCGCTGGTGCCCGTCTGGCTGGTGTTCCAGCGCTGGTACTTGTCGGCGGTGCCGGCGGTCTCCCAGGCGTAGCGGCTGTTGGCGGCGGCGGTGGCGGTGACGTTGCGGCCATACCGTGCGAACGAGGCGTTGACCTTGGCGCTGCGCTTGGCTTGGTCGCCTGCAGCGCGGAAGTAGTAGCCCGACCAGTTCTCTTCGGTCGTGAGCAGCGTGCCCCACAGCGTCTTGCCGTTGCCGCAGTTGTTCATGGTGCCGCGGGTCTTGGTGCCGTTGGGCGAGAACTTGGTGACGAACAGCGGGTTGCCGCGTGCCGGGCCGGACAGCTCGATCTCGGTGGTGCCGGTGATGCGGCGGTTGAAGGCCGAGTCCACCACGGGATCGAACACGCCTTGAGCGTTCTTCTTCACCTCGGCCACGGTCACGCCGTGGCAGTCCACCTCGATGTCCACCTCGCTGGCGGGGCGGGGGCTGGCGGTGGGGCCGTTGGCGTGCAGCACCCAGGGCGTGATGTACTCGTGGTTCATCGCCAGCAAGGCGCGGTCGCTGCTGTTGTCGTCACGCTGGCCGCCGGCCGACAGGCCGTAGTACTGGATGCCATCATGACAGTCGCCCACGCGCTTGTCGTAGCCGGTGTCGGTGCCGTCGTTCTTGTA
>JBMLPD010000202.1:0-1724 GCA_049242285.1 Rubrivivax sp. | reverse complement strand
GCCAACGCCCTGCTGGTGCTGGGCCACGACCAGGGCTCGGTGGCGGCGGGGGAGCCGGTGGAGGTGTGGATGTTCGAGGGGTTGGTGTGAGGCTATGAGGCCAGGCGGTCGACCGCCTCGCGGGCCGTCACGATCGGAATGCGGTTGAAGTAGCTCATGGGCAGGAGATCTCGTCGATCTCCGGAGGCGATGAGGTTGGCCTCAGCGGTGAGGGCTGCGGCAATGACCTGGTCGTCGTCGGGATCCGTAGCGGCCACACGAGGAATGTGCGTTGGTGACACCACAAATGCCAGGCGCCTCAAATCGCCGACAACGCCGTCGGGAGTCAGGCCGGCAGCGGCTAGCCGGACGGCAAATTTGTCCCTCGTGAGCACTTCCAGAAGTTCTGCAAGCAGTGCTTCGGAGGTGCGAAGTGGGCAATGTCGCGTTCTCGGAAGATGCGCCGGAGATTCGGCTCCAGACACTGGGTCGTACAACTGCTTTCGAGCACCTCTGTGTTTGCACGCAGTCACGCTCTCCAGCTCGCGTCAAGGATGAAACGCTGAACGTAGGACCAAAGCAATCGCCATGAAGCTGAGGAACCCAGCCAGAAGACGCCGAAACACAGCCGCCGGAAAGCGCCCCGCGAGGCGATCGCCAACGCGATAGAGCAGCAAGCTAACGAAAACACCAAGCGCCAGTGGCGCGGTTGCCACAGGCCAGGTGGTGGTCGACATCAGACTCACCTGGATAGCCTTGCCGACAAAGAAGCAGAGATTGAGTGCGATGAGCTGTTGGTGACGGGTCAAACGACCCAGCCCGCCGAACAACACCATGAAAGGCGCGCCCACGTTCAAAGCTGCCTCCGTCACGCCGGCGAGCGCGCCGAAGAGAGGTGCCGCGCGACGCGAAGCCGCCGAAACATCGGTCCGAAAATGCTGCAGAACCCAAGGCAATGCGACGCTGAAGGCAAGCAGCGCAGCCAGCAAGAGCAGCGATAAGCGCTCCGGCAGCGCCACCTGCAACCACACGCCCACCGCAGCTCCCACGACGATCCCTGGCAGCAACGGCCACGGAGCTTCCACGTTGCGCAGGTCACGCCGATTTGCAACCAGCCAGCTACCGGCCAGGACCAGCAGCGGCACAGCTGCAAGAAAGACCGCAGCGCGATAGTCCAAGAACAGTGCCAGCAATGGCGTGGCGATCATCGCGAAGCCCAGGCCGAACACACCCTGGGCAAAAGCAGCCGCCGCCAGAATGGCCAAACTGGCCAGCACTTCGACCGTGCTCACAGGCCAGGCCGCAGCACAGGCCGACAGAGTGGAGTCACTCCAGCCGCACCCTGGCATTGACCCGTTCGCCGGCCTCGGCCAGGCGGGCAACGGCATCAACCAGATTGCCGTGCGTCAACTCACGCCGATGGACGACAAGGCGGCCGGCAACAAACACCGTGTCCACATCGGCCGCACAGGCGCTCAACACGAGGTGTTGTATGCCATCGCGCAAAGGCACAGCATGGGGCTTGATCACGTCCACCAGAACGATGTCGGCCTGGCAGCCTGCAGCCAGGCGGCCGAGGTCAGGGCGCTGCAGGGCCTGCGCTCCGCTAACCGTGGCCGCATGGAAGATCTCCGCCGCACTGACTGCCTGCGGGGAGCCCTCAGCCACGCGGCACAAGGCTGCCGCCATACGCATCTCGTTGAACATGTCGAAGGGGTAGGTGTCCGTTCCCAGGCAGACCGGAA
>JBMLPD010000201.1:0-2803 GCA_049242285.1 Rubrivivax sp. | reverse complement strand
GCCACCATCATCGCGCAGGCGCCCAGGATGGCGCCGCACATTCCGGCCATGTGCGAGCGCATCGCGAAACTGCTGGCCCTGTCTATGGACCAGGTGAACGTCAAGGCCAAGACTGCGGAAAGGATGGGCCCGGTGGGCGAGGGCCGTGCCATCGAAGCCCGGGCCGTGTGCCTGCTCTGGCGGGCCCGGAGCACACCCGGCTGATGCCTCAGCCGGTGGGGGCCTGTGCCGGCGCGGCCCGGCCTGGCTGCGCAGCCCGGGGCAGGTGGATGCGGACTTCCAGGCCCCGGCCCGGTCGGTTGCGAAGCGTCAGCGTGCCGCGCATCCGCTGGACCGCCCTGTCCACGATCGCCAGGCCCAGGCCTGCGCCTGACACTTCGGTGCGCGCGGCATCGCCTCGGAAGAAAGGTTGGGTCAACAGGCCCAGTTGGGCCTCGGGAACGCCAGGCCCGGTGTCCTGCAGCACAAGTTCCACCCCGTGCGCCCCCACGGCGGCGCTGGCCGTGAGTTCGGCCGGCAGGCCGCCGCCCGGGCGGGCGTAGCGGGCGGCGTTCTCCAGCAGGTTCACCAGCACCCGGCGCAGTTCGGTGGGGTCAGCCCTCACAACAGCGTCCTCGGGCAGGGCCAGCGCGATCGTCAGACGGGCATCGCCCGCAAAGCACTGCTTGACCTCCAGCAGAAGCTGACGCAGATCCACGGGCCGTGGTTGGGGCACTTCCGGTCGGGCGTACTCGGCGAACTTGTCGATGATGGAATCGAGCTGTCCGATGTCGGCGGCCATGTCCGCCAGCGCCTGCGGGTCCGTGACACTCATCTCGGCCTCCAGGCGCAAACGGGCCAGAGGCGTCCTCAGGTCGTGGCTCAGGCCAGCCAGCATCACGGCCCGGTCCTGCTCGGCCCGGGCCAGTTCGCGCGCCATGCGGTTGAAGCCCGCATTGACGGCACGAATCTCGCGCACCAGGGCCTGCTCGTCCAATTCCAGCCGCGGATCGCCGTCGATGAACCGCTGGGTGGCCTGGGACAGGGACAGGTAAGGGCGGTTCACCTGCCATGCCGTCAGGGCCAACGCGGCCAGGCTTGCCGCAGTGGCTGCCGCAAAGGCACCGTAGTCACTGGCGGTGTTCGTCCAGACTGAAGCCTCGTCCACCAGAAGCCCCCTCCAGGAGGCGGCCAGCCACCATGCAAACCCCGTGGCGCCAAACCCCAAGGCCAGCCACCCCAGGGTGTGCCAGAACAACTTGAAGCGTGCAGCGTGCAGGCGCATGAGGGCATGATGCCGCACGCGGCACGCGGTACCTTGTGAGCAATGTGTATCAGGGTGCGGTGTCGGGCACGAACACGTAACCGACGCCCCACACGGTCTGGATGAAGCGCGGATGCGCGGGATCGGTTTCCAGCATCTTGCGCAGACGCGAGACCTGCACGTCCAGGCTGCGATCAAAGGGCTCGAAGTCTCGGCCCCTTGCCAGTTGGGCCAGCTTGTCCCGGCTCAGCGGCTGCCTGGGGTGGCGCACCAGGGCCTTGAGCATGGCGAACTCCCCCGTGGTCAGGGGCAGGGGGTCGCCCTCGCGCTTGAGTGTGCGCAAGGCCAGATCCAGCTCGAAGGGGCCGAACACGACCCTTTCTCCGAGGGTGGAGGGCGCGCCTGGAGCCTCCCGGGCGGGGCGCCGGCGCAGCACCGCATGCACCCGGGCCAGCAGTTCACGGGGGTTGAAGGGTTTGGACAGGTAGTCGTCAGCGCCGACCTCCAGGCCCACGATCCGGTCCACCTCATCGCCCTTGGCCGTGAGCATGATGATGGGGGTCTGGTCCTGCCTGGCGCGCATGCGCCTGCACACCGACAGCCCGTCTTCGCCGGGCAGCATGAGGTCCAGCACGATCAGATCCACCTGCTCGCGCAGCAACAGCCGGTCCAGAGAGCGTGCGTCTTCGGCCAGCAGCACTTCGAAACCTTCCTGGCTGAGATAGCGCCTGAGCAGATCACGGATACGGCCGTCATCGTCCACGACGATGAGCCGGGGCGGCTTGGCAGGGGGCTGGAGCAATGTCACGCAGGCCTTCAGATGGGCATTCGAGGATTTTGCAGTTCAGCAGGTCCGGCACGATCCGCAATCGCCTTGTGTTACATCTGTTGCGCATGGACGCGGGCTCAGAGCCCGCGCCACGGCGCCGGAAAGAGACGACAAGACATGACCCGCAGATCCGCGGCCTGGACCGCCCTGTGGTATGCCACGGCTGCTTGGGCGCCCAGTGCGCAAGCGCAACATGCGCCTCATCATGCCGCCCTGGCGGCGTCCAACGTGCTGAGCCTGACGGCCAGTGCATCGGTCGAAGTGACGATGGACACGCTCTCGGTCGCCATGGCCGCCACACGGGAGGGTGCAGACGCTGCGGTGGTGCAGTCGCAACTGCGCCAGGCCGTGGATGCCGCGCTGGCCGAGGCCCGGATAGCGGCGCGCCCCAAGGCGCTGTAAGTCCAGACCGGCGCGTTCTCGCTCAAACCCCGTTACGGCAACCCGTCCGGCAGGTCCGCCGCGCCGTCCATCGTGGGGTGAACAGGCAGGGCCGAACTGTTGATCGAGGGGCGTGATCTGCCTGCGGTGGCGCAACGGGTCGGGCACCTGCCGTCGATGACGGTGTCCCGGGTAGGCTTTGAGCTTTCACGTGAGGCGCGAGAGCGGGTGGAGGAGGAGACCACCCGGCAGGCCATCGATCGCTTCCGAGCACGGGCGCAGAGCCACGCGCGCCAGTTCGGCTTCTCCGGCCACCAGATCAGGGAAGTGCAGGTGGGCACAGCCGAACC
>JBMLPD010000200.1:0-3886 GCA_049242285.1 Rubrivivax sp. | reverse complement strand
CGCCGCAGACACATCCGCGGCGGACTGCGCCGCAGACGCATTCGCGGCGGACTGCACCGCAGACGCATTCGCGGCGGACTGCGCCGCAGACGCATTCGCGGCGGACTGCGCCGCCGGGGCACCCGCCGCCACAGCGCCCGAGGGCTGCGGCAGGCTTCCTGCCTCCGCCGGAACGGCGTGGGCTGCGGGCGCGGCCCGCGGCACGGTCAGCACCTCTGGCGGCAGGTCTTCCGCCTCCACCACCTGGGCCGGCGCCATCACCGTGATCCAGTGGCACACGTTCTCCAGCTGGCGCACGTTGCCAGGGAAGTCAAAAGCCGCCAGGCGCTGCAGCGCTGCTTCGGAGATGCGCTTGGCATCCACGCCCAGCTCCTTGGCGCTGCGCGCCAGGAAGAAGCGCGTGAGCATGGGGATGTCCTCCCGACGCTCGCGCAGCGGCGGCAGACGCAGCCGGATGACATTCAGGCGGTGGAACAGGTCTTCGCGAAAGATGCCCTGGCGTACCCGGTCTTCCAGATTCTGATGCGTGGCCGCAATCACGCGCACGTTGGCCTTCAGGGGCTGGTGCCCGCCCACGCGGTAGAACTGGCCATCGGACAGCACCCGCAACAGCCGCGTCTGCAGATCGAAGGGCATGTCGCCGATCTCGTCCAGGAACAACGTGCCCCCGTCGGCCTGCTCGAAGCGGCCGCGACGCGTGGTCTGCGCGCCCGTGAAGGCGCCGCGCTCGTGGCCAAACAGTTCTGACTCCAGCAGATCCTTGGGGATGGCTGCGGTGTTGATGGCCACGAACGGGCCACCCGCGCGTGGGCTGTGCTTGTGCAGGGCCCGGGCCACCAGTTCCTTGCCCGAGCCGCTCTCGCCCGTGATCATCACCGTGACATGGCTCTGGCTGAGCCGGCCAATGCCGCGAAACACGTCCTGCATGGCCGGTGCCTGGCCCAGCATCTCCGGCATGGCGCCGGGCCCGGCCTCCACCACGGCTTCGCGCAGGCTCTCGTCCACGGCGCGGCGGATGAGCTCCACCGCCTTGGGCACGTCAAAGGGCTTGGGCAGGTACTCGAACGCACCGCCCTGGAAAGCCGAGACCGCACTGTCGATGTCGGAGTAGGCGGTCATCACGATCACCGGCAGCCCGGGCATGCGAGCCTTCACCTTGGACAGCAGCTCGATCCCCGAGCCGCCGGGCATGCGGATGTCGCTGACCAGCACCTGCGGCTCGTCTTCGTCCAGCGCAGCCAGCACATCGCGGCCCGAGGAAAAGCTGCGTACGGCCAGTTGCTCCCGCGCCAGCGCCTTCTCCAGCACGAAGCGTATGGAGTGGTCGTCGTCGACGATCCAGATGGGTTTCATGCGGTCGGCCTTCGGGCCCTGGGTCTTCAGGGCAGCGGAATCGTGATCGTGAACACCGTCCGGCCCGGAACACTGTCGCAGGTGACCGTGCCATGGTGTTGCTGCACGAAGGTCTGCGCCAGTGTCAAGCCGAGGCCGGACCCCCCCTCCCGACCCGAGATCAGCGGGTGGAAGATGTGGTCACGGATGTCCTCGGGTACGCCCGGTCCGTTGTCCTGGACATGCAATTCCAGTGCCAGTCGGAAGCGCCGCTTGCCCACCGTCACCTGTCGGGCCACCCGGGTGCGCAACTCGATGCGGGCGTCCCCCTGCGCCATGCGATCGGCAAGGATCTGCGCGGCGTTGTGCACGATGTTGAGCAAGGCCTGGATCAACTGTTCGCGGTCACCCCGGAACTCGGGCAGCGAGGTGTCGTAGTCACGCACGATGCTCAGCCCGCGCGGGTACTCGGCCAGCACCACCGAACGCACCCGCTCGCACACCTCGTGGATGTTGACGTCGCTCACCAGATGCGGGCGGCGATGGGGGGCGAGCAGTCGATCCACCAGTGCCTGCAGGCGGTCGGCCTCGTGGATGATGACGTTGGTGTATTCCGACAGCTCCGGCGAGGGCATCTCCATGGCCAGCAGCTGGGCCGCGCCGCGGATGCCGCCCAGCGGGTTCTTGATCTCGTGCGCCAGGTTGCGCAGCAGTTCCTTGTTGGCCTGGGCCAGGCCCACCGAGCGTTCCTCGCGGTCGATGCGGGTCTGCTGCTCGATCTCGATGAGCTCGACCACCAGCCGGTCGAAGCGGTCGGTCTGCGCCACCAGGACCTGCACCGGCAAAGGCTCGGCCAAGCCCAGCGCCAAGCGGCGCAGGTGGCCCTCGAAGCGCCCGGTGGCCACGACGTTGGCTGCAGTGGCGGCCAGGGTGGAGCGCAGCGGCCCCGGCTCGACCATCCACTCCAGCACATTGCCGCGCAGCAAGGTCTTGCGCGACACGCCCAGGGTGTCCTCGAGCTTGGCATTGGCAAACAGGCACTCACCTGAAGGCCGCACCACCGCCACCATGGTCGCCAGCAGGTCAAAGGCCTCCAGGCGCAGGGTCATGGGATCGGGGCTCAGGGCGCCAGCCTCCTGCGGTTCAGGGCGGCAGCTTGCCCAGTTCCCGGCGCAGGGCCGCGATGTCGGCCTCCTTGCGCGCGATCAGTGCCCGCAACTCGTCCACGCGTTGCTGGTACAGCGCGAAGTTGCGCTCATCACCCCGGCGCTGCGGCTCGCCGTTGTTGAACTCGAGCCTGATCTGCTCCAGGCGCTCTTCCTCGCGCCGCAGTTCGGTCGTGAGGATGCGCCGGGCCTCGGCGTCGCGCGCACGCTGGACGGCGGGGTCGACCCGGGCCTCGGGCCGCGGGGCGGCGCCACCTGGCGTGGCGGGCGGGCTGCCCTGCGGGCCGGCGGCAGCCGGTGCCGAAGCAGGCGCGGGGCGGCGCGCGGACTGCGTCACGGTCAGGGGCGCACCTTCGATGACCCTGCAGCCGCGCTCACGGGCTTCGGCAGGAGTGATGGCGTCGGTGTAGAGCACGGGCGGGCCGGCGCAGCGGTACACCTGCCGGACCGCCTCCTGAGCGTGCAAGGGCTGCGCCAGGACGCACGCCCAAAGGCCAGCGCCTGCCAGCAGATTGCAGCGGATGGGTCGGCGCAGATGTCGCATGTGGCAATGGCAAGTGAAACGACAGGCACTGATTGTGGCGCCTGGAAGTAAAAAAGGGGCGACCCGCAGGACACCCCTTCGTGAAAAAAGACGCCAGACTCTACAGGCTGTAGTACATCTCGAATTCCAACGGATGGGTGGTCATCCGGAACCTGGTGACTTCCTGCATCTTCAGGTCGATGTAGGCGTCGATGTAGCTGTCGGTGAACACGCCGCCCTTGGTCAGGAAGCCGCGGCCCTTGTCCAGATACTCCAGCGCCTGCTCCAGGCTGGAGCAAACGGTCGGGACCTTCGCGTCCTCTTCCGGCGGCAGGTGGTACAGGTCCTTGGTGGCGGCCTCGCCCGGGTGGATCTTGTTCTCCACGCCATCCAGGCCCGCCATCAGCAGGGCCGAGAAGCCCAGATACGGGTTGCACAGGGGGTCCGGGAAGCGGGCTTCCACGCGGCGACCCTTGGGGTTGGCCACGAACGGAATGCGGATGGACGCCGAACGGTTGCGCGAGGAGTAGGCCAGCTTCACAGGCGCCTCGAAGCCCGGCACCAGGCGCTTGTAGCTGTTGGTGCCCGGGTTGGTGATGGCGTTCAGCGCGCGGGCGTGCTTGATGATGCCGCCGATGTAGTACAGCGCAAACTCGCTCAGGCCGGCGTAACCGTCGCCGGCGAACAGGTTCTTGCCGTCCTTCCACACGGACTGGTGCACGTGCATGCCGCTGCCGTTGTCGCCCACCACGGGCTTGGGCATGAAGGTGGCCGTCTTGCCGTAGGCGTGCGCCACGTTGTGGATGATGTACTTCTGCAGCTGCAGCCAGTCGGCGCGCTGCACCAGCGTGCTGAACTTGGTGCC
>JBMLPD010000199.1:0-2726 GCA_049242285.1 Rubrivivax sp. | reverse complement strand
GCCTCGGCCGTGGCATAGAAGCACTGCTTGAACTTGGCCCAGGTGATCTCGCGCTTGAGCAGCGCCGCGATGAAGGTGGCCGCCGCACCCACCGCCGCGCCTTCGGTGGGCGTGAACTTGCCCGTGTAGATGCCGCCAAAGACGATGAGGAAAACGATGGCGATCGGGCCGATCCCCCACAGCGCCGACAGGGTCAGGCGCGGCGCCTCGTCATGTTCGGGCGCCTGGCCGGGCACCAGGCGCACATAGACGGCTATCGCCACCATGTAGCCCAGCATCGCGATGATGCCGGGCACCATGGCCGCGGCGAACAACTTGGCAATGTTCTGCTCGGCCAGGATGGCGTAGATGACCAGGGGCACGCTGGGCGGGATCAGGATGCCCAGGGTGCCGCCCGCGGCCAGGGTGCCGGTGGCCAGGCGGCCGGAGTAGCCGTGGCGGCGCATCTCGGGCAGGGCCACCGAGGTGATGGTGGCTGCCGTGGCCACCGATGAGCCGCAGATGGCGCCAAAGGCCGCGCAAGCCAGCACGCCGGCCATGGCCAGGCCGCCGCGAAAGCGCCCCATCACGGCCGCCGCAAACTCGAAAAGCGCCTTGCTGATGCCCCCCTGGGTGGCGAAGTTGCCCATCAGGATGAACAGCGGGATGACGCTCAGGTCGTAACTCGCGAAGCGGGCAAAGGCCTGGGTGTTGAGGAAGTTGGCCAGCGGCAGCCAGCCGGCCTGCGCCACGTAGCCCACCGCACCGGCGGCGAACATGGCAATCGAGATGGGCGTGCGCACCGCCATCAGCACCAGCATGATGGCGAAGAGGGTCACGGTCAGGGCGATGGGGCTCATGCTGCATGCTCCCGGCCGAAGCCGCGCAGGGCCTGCGCCAGCCCGATGACGGCCGTCAGTGCCAGTGGCGGCACCATGAAGGCGTAGACGATCCACTCGGGAAAGCCCAGCATCATGGAACCCGAGCCGCTGCGCAAGGCGTTGAGGCCCCCGATGGCCGAGCGCCAGGCCAGCAGGGCCATGCAAAGGCCCAGCACCAGCGCCCCCAGCCGATCCAGGAACTGCGTGGTGCGCTCTGAGGCCTTGGCGGTGAAGAAGTCCACGATGATGTTGGCCCGCCGCATCTGGCACCAGGGCATGAACAGCGCGATGGCCGCGCCCGCCGCCGAGCCGGAGAGCTCGAAGTCGCCCACGATGGTCCAGCCGGTGGTGTTGCGGCCGATCAGGCTCACGCAGGTCATGAGCGTGATGCCGGTGAGCAGAACGCCGGCCAGCACCGCGCAGATCTTGGCCAGGGTTTCAAGGATCTTCACGATTGCAACTCCCGTTGGTGTGCTGAGACCGGACACCGGGTCAAAGGCGGCCGAAGTACTCGCGACGGTCCCACTCGGCCTTGTCGGCGGCGGCCTCGTGGCGCGTGACCTCGCTGGACTTCAGGCGCCGGTACCAGTCGACCACATCCCCGCCCAGGCCGCAGCGCAGTGCGGTGTCCGTGTCCAGGGCGGCCAGGGCCTCGGCCAGGCTCCGGGGCAAGGCTTGCCCCTGACTGCCGTACGGCGCATCGGTGGCCGGAGGGGGCTGCAGGGCGCGCTGCAGGCCATCGAGCCCGGCGTGCACGTGACCGGCCATGGTGAGGTAGGGATTGGCCGAGGGCTCGCCCAGGCGGTTCTCGATCCGGGTGGCGCCGTCGCCTGCGCCGCCGACCACGCGCAGCAAAGCACCGCGGTTGTCACGTCCCCACAGCACGGACTGCGGCGCCAGCGCATTCGGCCGGAAGCGGCCGTAGGCGTTGACCGTGGGCACGCACAGCGCCGCCAGCGCCGGGGCGTGGGCGAGCAGGCCTGCCAACCAGCGGGCACCTGTGTCGGACAGGGTGTGCAGGGCGTCCAGCACCGTGGTGCCGCGCGCGGGCTCGTCACGTACAAAGACGTTGCGGCCCGAGTCCAGATCAACCAGCGAGTGGTGCAGGTGCCAGCCGCTGGACATGATGTTCGGAAAAGGCGGCCGGCACACGAAGCTGGCGTGATAGCCGGCACGGCGCAGGGCCTGGCGCACGCCGTTGCGAAACAGCACCATCGCGTCCGCCGCGGCCAGCGCGTCCATCACATCGAACACGGCCTCGAACTGGCTGGGCCCGAGTTCGATCTCCAGCGAGCGCAGCGGCAGGCCCAGCCCCTGGGCCGTGGCCTGCACGATGCGCAGCGCCTCGTCCGCCTGGTCGCCCCACTCTTCACTGAGCAGGTGGTAGCCCGGGTGCAGCATCTGCACTTGCGGCGGCTCATGCGGCCAGGCGGCTGCTGCGGGGTCCAGCCGGGCATCGGTGATGCGGTAGATGTGGAACTCCACCTCCAGCCCGCAGCGCAACCCGTAGCCGGCCTGGTCCAGCGCCTGCAGAGCGCGCTGCAGCACCCACCGGGTGTCAAAGGGTACCGGGCGGCCGTCCGCGAACCAGGCCTGAGCCCGCAGGGCGCCCGTGTCCGGCGCCCAGGGCAGGGTGTGGAAGCTGGCCGGGTCAGGCAGCAGCATCAGGTTGCCGGCGAACTCGAAGCCCGGCAACTGGTCCTTCACCGCGGCGTCGAACACCGGCCAGGCGGTGCGGTCGGAGGTGTCCTTCAGCAGCATGGTGCCCACCAGGCCCACGCCGTTGTCCAGCGCGTCCTGCAGCGCCTGCGTCATCAAGGTCTTGCCGCGCATGACGCCGTGGGTGTCGCACCAGCCGATGCGCAC
>JBMLPD010000198.1:0-1097 GCA_049242285.1 Rubrivivax sp. | reverse complement strand
TCTTGACCGGTTCACCGCTGACGATCATGTTCAGCGCCGTCTCCACGCCCAGCACGCGCGGCAGGCGCTGCGTGCCGCCAGCGCCGGGGATGAGGCCGAGCTTCACCTCGGGCAGCGCGATCTGGGTACCCGGCAGGGCCACGCGGTAGTGGCAGCCCAGCGCAAGCTCCAACCCGCCGCCCATGCACACACTGTGCAGCGCCGCCACCACCGGCTTGGGCGAGGACTCCAGCAGATTGATCAGCGACAGCAGATTGGGCTCTGCCAAAGACTTGGGAGAGCCGAACTCGCGGATGTCGGCCCCGCCGGAGAAGGCCTTGCCGGCCCCGGTGATGACGATGGCCTTGATCGCATCGTCAGCCCAGGCTTGCTCCACGCCGGCAGCGATGGCCTGCCGTGTCGCCAGCCCCAACCCGTTGACGGGGGGGTTGTCCAAAGTGACAACGGCCACATCGCCGCGCACATCGTAATACGCACCCATGGCGGGTTCTCCTGCGGTTCAAGAAGCGTCCGGAAGGACAAAAAAGCACGACCGTTCTAGTCTAGCTTGAGCTGGAAAGCCGCCTGGCGGTAAAGGGCAGGCATGCCGCCGCAGCCACTGATGACACGCTCAGCCATTGGCGGGCGCTGGCGGGCGCTGGCGGGCGCTGACGCACCATCTCAGAGACGGCGCCATGCCCATCGACAACAAGCGCCTGAAGCGAGATTCGCGACCTCGCCTTGGCCCAGATCCGGCCGCGCGGCAAACGAGGGCGCGGGCACGGGCGCAGGCGCGCCGGACACGCACAGCCCGCCTTGGCCCCGGGCCTGCAGGACGTCTCTTCTCCCGCGCATCCACACCCGACCACCTCCACCAACACCTCACGCGGAAACCGCACTGTGCCAAACAGACGCGGGCTCCGGGGCCACCCATCCACCAGACTCAGACCGATCGGCACTCTGGCACCGGTCAGGGCCTGGCGAGCCACTCTTCGAGTGTGGCCAGCACCGGCCGCACGCCGGGTGAGTTCGGGGGAACCTGCGCGGCCGGCACAAGTGGCACCCGCCCGTGGGCCGCAGGGATCAGCAGCCTCCCGACCTCAAGCTCACGCCGCCAT
>JBMLPD010000197.1:0-1875 GCA_049242285.1 Rubrivivax sp. | reverse complement strand
ACCAGGCTCGCCGGAAAGCGCACGGCCAGCGAATTGCCCCATTTGGCGACTTGCACGAACCACCCCCGGTTTAGATATACAAAATCTCAGTGTATATCCAAGGCCAGCAAGGACAGGACCGCAGGGACCACCATCGCAGCTGAACGGAGGGCCCTCACGGACAAGCCGCAATCACCTGCGCCACCGCAGCGGTGAGTTTCTTGCCGTAGCCGATGTGCAGAAACTCGTTCGGGCCATGGGCGTTGCTCTTGGGGCCGAGCACGCCGCAGACCATCATCTGCGCCTTGGGGAAGCCTTGCTGCAGCATGTTCATGAGCGGGATGGTGCCGCCTTGGCCGATGTAGCCCACGGGCGCGCCGTAGTGGGCGCGTGAGGCGGCGTTGAGCGCGTCTTCCAGCCAGGGGGACAGCTCGGGGGCGTTCCAGCCGGTGGCGCCCAGCGCCCCGGCGCGTCCGTCGGGGTGGAAGGTGACCTTGGCGTTGTAGGGCGCGTTGTCCTCCAGCAGGGTCTTGAGCTGCTGGCTGGCCAGGTGCGCGTCCACCAGCGGCGGGGTGCGCAGGCTGAGCTTGAAGGCGGTGTAGGGGCGCAGCACGTTGCCGGCGTTGCGCATGTCCGGAAAGCCCTCGGCGCCCGTGACGCTGAGGGTGGGCCGCCAGGTGCGGTTGAGCAGGCCCTCCACGGGGTCGGTGGTGGTGGGCAGGGACACCGCCCCATCGGCCCCGCAGGACCAGGGCAGGCGTTTCCACACCTCGTCGCCCAGGATGGCGGCGGTGGCACGCGCCTGCGCCTGCCGCGAAGCCGGCACTTCGCAGTGGAAGACCTCGGGCAAGAGGCGGCCGCTGGCGCTGTCTTCCAGCCGGTCCAGCACATGGCGCAGGATGCGAAAGCTTGACGGAACCAGGCCGCTGGCCTCGCCCGAGTGCACCCCTTCGGTCAGGATCTCCACCTTCAGCACGCCACTGACCATGCCGCGCAGGCTGGTGGTGAGCCACAGCTGGTCGTAGTTGCCGGCGCCCGAGTCCAGGCACACCACCAGGCCCACGTTGCCCAGGCGGGGCTTGAGCGCATCCATGTAGGCCGGCAGGTCGAACGAGCCGCTTTCCTCGCAGGTCTCGATCAGGCCCACGCAGCGCGGGCGCGGGAGGCCCTGCGCGTCCAGCGCCATGAGGGCGGTGATGGCGGCGTAGGCCGCGTAGCCGTCATCGGCGCCGCCGCGGCCGTAGAGCTTGCCGTCCTCGATCTTGGGCGTCCAGGGGCCCAGGTCCTTGCGCCAGCCGCTGAACTCCGGCTGCTTGTCCAGGTGGCCGTATATCAGCACGGTGTCGCCGCCGCCCGCCCTGGTGGCGGGCACGTCGAAGAAGATCACGGGCGTGCGGCCCTCGATGCGCAGCACCTCCAGGGTGAGCCCGGCCACGCCCTGGCGCTCGATCCAGGCCGCGGTGTCGCGCACCACGCGCTCGACAAAACCGTTCTTCGCCCAGTCGGCGTCAAACATGGGGCTCTTGGACGGGATGGCGATGTAGTCCACCAGCGCCGGCAGGATCTGGTCGTCCCAGACGCGGTCGGCGAACGCCGCGATGGCCTGGAGGCTGTCGTCGGCATCGCCGCCCGGGATGGGCATGGAGGGGTCGCGTGCGTTCATGGGGTCCTCGGGTTGTCGGGTCCTGAGCGTGGGGCCACCGCCCCGCAGATGCCGAGTCTACGTGCCGGCCTGCGGGTCAGCGTGTCGGCCGGCGCCACGGCAACGTCGTGGAAACACCCCACCTCTAGAATCGCCCGCATGGAACAGGCCCGCAAGGCGCTGCTCATGGCGTTGCGCTCGGCGCTCGCCGAAGTGGCCCCAGACTCCCCCGTCGAACCCGCGTTCGAATCCCC
>JBMLPD010000196.1:0-3136 GCA_049242285.1 Rubrivivax sp. | reverse complement strand
AGGTCACGACGAAGCCCGCATTGGAGATGAAGTTGCGGTTGGCCGAAGACCCCAGTGCCGACAGGCCCTGCACCATCCAGACACCCGGCGCCACGGGCACGGCCTGCGCCTGGCTGGCGTCCACCGGCAGGCGCTGGGACGCGGCCCCTCCCGACAGGCCCACCGTCAGGGCAAACACCGAGAGGATTCGGCTGAACATCAGCATCTGTTGATATTACGATGTTCGCGATTTCCCGGACTTGAGTTTCGTGCATGTCGCAGCCCGCCAATGGGCAGACGATGCGGTGGGTGGCATCAGCGCAAACGATGATGGCGACAGCCGTGCCGGCGGGGTTCAATCCGGTCTGTCACACAATCCGCACGCCAATCGGCTGGGTGCCCGCGGGCATTGGCCGGTCCGGCAAGATCATCAATGAGGAGAAGCACGATGCAGATCGCAGTTCGCCACGCGGCCCGGCTGTCCGCCGGGGCCGCCGTGCTGGCCCTGGCCGCGGCAGCCCAGGCCCAGACCCCTGCCCCCCATCCGCACCTGGCCCGCAACCTGGCGGCCACCTGTGCCAATTGCCACGGCACCAATGGCAACGCGCGGGGTGAGATGAAGTCGCTTGCCGGTACGCCGGCCGAGCGCACCATTGCGCTGATGACCTACTACAAGACGACGGCGCAACCCGAGGGCGTCACGATCATGCACCAGATCGCCAAGGGCTATACGGATGACCAGATCAAGCTGATCGCGGGCTACTTTGCTGCCCAGCAGCCCAGGAAGTGAGGGGGCTCATCATGCAATCGCAACTCAACTCGGAACTCTCCCGCCGCCGCCTGCTGGGCGCCGGCACGGCCCTGGCCGGTCTCACACTGGCCGGGTGCGCCAGCACCCTCAGCGGCCCGTCCATCGGCCGCGTGGTGGTGGTGGGCGGTGGCTTTGGCGGCGCCACCGCCGCGCGCTACCTGAAGATGTGGGGCGGCAACATCGACGTGACGCTGGTGGAGCGCAACACCAGCTTCGTCTCCTGCCCCATCAGCAACATGGTGCTGGGCGGCCACAAGCAGATGGCCGACATCTCCCGCGGCTACGACGGCCTGAAAGCCCTGGGCGTGAAGATGGTGCAGGGCGAGGTCACGGCCATCGACGCGGCGGTCAAGAAGGTGCGTCTGGCCGGCGGTGGCGAGCTGGCCTATGACCGGCTCATCGTGTCACCCGGCATCGACTTCATGGCCGAGCAGGTGGGTGGCCTGCAGGCCGCGCTGGACAGCGGGCGCATCACCCACAGCTGGAAGGCGGGCCCGCAGACGGTGGCGCTGCGCAGGCAGCTGGAGGCCATGCCCGACGGCGGCGTGTTTGCCATGTCCATCCCCAAGGTGCCGTATCGCTGCCCGCCTGGGCCGTACGAGCGCGCTTGCATGGTGGCCAGCTACCTCAAGACGGCCAAGCCCAGGTCCAAGGTGCTGGTGCTGGACGCCAACCCGGAGATCCAGTCCAAGAAGGCGCTGTTCGAACGGGCCTTCAGAGACCACTACAGCGGCATCATCGAGTACCGCGCGAATGCCGAGCTGAAGGAAGTGTCGGGTTTGACTGCCAAGCTGGAGTTCGAAGATGTGAAGGCCGATGTGCTCAACGTCATTCCGCCGCAGCGCGCCGGGGATCTCGCCCGCACGGCCGGCCTGATCAACGTGAACAACCGCTGGGCCGGCGTGGACTGGCTCACCATGGAGTCCACGGCTGTCAAGGGCGTGCACGTGCTGGGCGATGCCACCTTCCCGGCGCCGCTGATGCCCAAGTCCGGCCACATGGCCAACCAGCACGCCAAGGTGGCCGCGGCGGCCCTCATCAGCCTGCTCAAGGGTGAGGCAGTGAATGCCACCCCGGTGGTGATGAACACCTGCTACAGCTTCGTCACCGCAAGCGACGTGGTGCACGTGGCCTCGGTGCACCAGTACGACGCCAAGGACAAGACCTTCAAGACGGTGCCGGGCTCGGGTGGCGTGTCGGCCGCGGCGAGCCAGATCGAGGGCCGCTACGCGCTGAGCTGGGCCGACAACATCTGGAACGACATGCTCAACGCCTGAGGATGCGAGGTCGGGGCGCTCAGGGCTTGATGTAGGCGGCGCCCGCGATCTGCAGCTTGGTCAGGCGCACCACGCCTGAGGGCGTGAACTCGGCCTCCTGGATGAACTGCTCCTTCCTGAGGTTGCGGTTCCTCAGCGTGATTTCGCAGATCTCGAATTTCACCCCGCGCGCCACCAGCGCGGCCACCGGGCCGGCGAAGGCGCTGCCGTTCGCGTCCTTGGCGCCCTCCATCAGGAAGTCCACGCCGTTCGCATGCGTCACCACGGTGATGCGGGCGGACGGGTCGGTGTCCAGGTGGTTGCGGATGTTGCGCAAGCCCTTCAGGCCCTGGGTGGCCGCATCGTCGATGTGGTATGTCACGCGGTCTTGCGCCCGCGCCGTGGGGGCGCACAGCGCGGCCAGGCTGAGGGCAGATGCGGCCCAGAGGCCGCGGAGGGTGATGCTCGATGCCATGGGGGGTGCTCCTGCAAGCGGGTGTTTCAAGCCAGGCACCCGGGCTCAGCCCATGCCCGGATTGCCCTGCACGCCCACGAGTTTGGGCGTGTTGATTTTGCGGGCGCTCACCCGCTGGCCCGGGCGCGCCTTGAGCCAGGTTTCCACCACGTCCCACACGGGTTTGTGGCCGGCTCTTGAAGCCTCTTCGGCCACTGGGGCCCAGCCGGCCACCTGGTAGGTCTTGCCGGCCTCGATGGGCTTGCCGTTCAGGCGCATGTCGCTGATGCGTGCGCCCATCTTCTCGCCGGGTGTCATGGTGTATTCCAGCCCGCCCACGCGCACCATGTCGCCGCCCTGCTGGTAGTAGGGGTCGGGGTTGAAGAGGTTGTCGGCCACATCCTCCAGCACGGTCTTGATGGTCTCGCCCGTCATGGGCGTGACGGTGGCGTAGGGGTAGGTGATGGCCAGCTGGTCCATCATCAGCTCGCGCGTGATGGCCTGGCCGGGCAGCAGGCTGGTGCCCCAGCGGAAGCCCGGGCTGAAGGCGATCTCGGCGCCTTGCACGTCCATCAGCGCATCACACACCAGCTGGTCCCAGCTGCCGTTGAAGTTGCCGCGGCGGTACAGCAGGCC
>JBMLPD010000195.1:0-3887 GCA_049242285.1 Rubrivivax sp. | reverse complement strand
ATGGGCCGCTTTCGTAATGACGCCTGTAATAATAAAGGATGCGCAAACGGCGGAGCTGCCGGTCTCCCCTTCAGAACGAAGGATGCGCCACCTGTGCGCGGTGGGGACGCGTGCCGGGCTCTGGCCCACGACCCTAGAATCTGCCCATTTTTTGGGCACCCCAGCGGTGTTCGCCTCTCCAGGAGTTTCCCTTTGCAATTCCCCAAGCGCTTTGACGTCATCGTCGTCGGCGGCGGCCACGCCGGGACGGAGGCTGCGCTGGCGGCGGCGCGCATGGGTTGCGCCACGCTGCTGCTGACGCACAACATCGAGACCTTGGGCCAGATGAGTTGCAACCCGTCGATCGGCGGGATCGGCAAGGGGCACCTGGTCAAGGAGGTGGATGCTCTGGGGGGTGCGATGGCCGCGGCCACTGACGAGGCGGGCATCCAGTTCCGCATCCTCAATGGTTCCAAGGGGCCGGCCGTTCGCGCCACGCGGGCGCAGGCCGACCGGGTGCTCTACAAGGCCGCCATCCGACACCGGCTGGAGAACCAGCCGAACCTGTGGCTCTTCCAGGCCGGCGTGGACGACCTGACCGTGGAGGGCGGCCGGGTGACGGGTGCGGTCACGCAGTCGGGCGTGCGCTTTGCGGCGCCGGCGGTGGTGCTGACGGCGGGCACCTTCCTGGACGGGCGGGTGCACATCGGCTTGAAAAACCACGCCGCGGGTAGGGCCGGGGATCCGCCGGCGGTGACACTGTCGGCGCGTCTGAAGGAGCTGAAGCTGCCCCAAGGCCGCTTGAAGACGGGCACGCCGCCGCGCATCGACGGGCGCACCATCGACTTCTCACGCCTGCAGGCGCAGCCGGGTGACGGCATGCCGGGCCTGGACGGTTCGCCGCCGGCCACCCCGATGCCGGTCTTCAGCTTCCTGGGCCACGCCCGCCAGCATCCGCGCCAGGTGCCGTGCTGGATCACCCATACCAACGAGCGCACGCACGCCATCATCCGCGCGGGTTTTGACCGCAGCCCCATGTTCACCGGTGTCATCGAGGGCGTCGGCCCGCGCTATTGCCCCAGCATCGAGGACAAGATCAACCGCTTTGCCGACAAGGGCAGCCACCAGATCTTCCTGGAGCCCGAGGGGCTGACGACCCACGAGTTCTATCCCAACGGCATCTCCACCTCGCTGCCCTTTGACATCCAGATCGCGGCGGTGCAGTCCATCGCCGGGCTGGAGCAGGCGCATATCCTGCGCCCGGGGTACGCCATCGAGTACGACTACTTCGACCCGCGTGAGCTGTGCGCCAGCTTCGAGACGCGCGCCATTGACGGGCTGTTCTTCGCCGGCCAGATCAACGGCACCACGGGTTACGAGGAAGCGGCGGCGCAGGGCCTGTTCGCCGGCCTGAACGCCGCGCTGCAGGTGCAGGGCAGGGCGCCCTGGTTGCCACGGCGTGACGAGGCCTATCTGGGCGTGCTGGTGGACGACCTGATCACCCGCGGCGTGACCGAGCCGTACCGCATGTTCACCAGCCGCGCCGAGTACCGTCTGCAGCTGCGCGAGGACAATGCCGACATGCGCCTGACCGAGGCAGGCCGCACCCTGGGTCTGGTGGACGACATGCGCTGGGATGCATTCAACCGCAAGCGGGATGCGGTTTCACGTGAAACACAGCGGCTCAAGTCCACCTGGGTGCACCCCACGGTGCTGCCAGCTGCCGAAGCTGAACGACTGCTGGGCAAAGCACTGGAACATGAGCACAGCCTGTTGGACTTGTTGCGCCGGCCTGGAGTCGGCTTCGACACTGTGGCGCAGGTGGCGGAGATCGCCCGCCCAGAGGCCGCTGTTTCACGTGAAACACTGCGCGCCGAACTGGGGTTGGAGCTGGCAGACGCCGTGATCGAGCAGGTGGAGATCGCCACGCGCTATGCCGGGTACATCGACAAGCAGCAGGACGAGGTGGCCCGTGCCACGGCTTATGAGCAGCTGCAGTTGCCGCCGAATTTGGACTACCAGGCCGTCAAGGCGCTGTCGTTTGAGGTACGGCAAAAGCTGAGTGCCCACAGGCCGGAGACATTGGGCCAGGCTTCGCGCGTGCCCGGTGTCACGCCGGCGGCCATCTCGCTGCTGCTGGTGCATCTGAAGAAGGGGCGCCTGAAGCCTGGCCGTGAAGCGCGGGCCGGCGGCGCGGGGCAGCCCCGACTTGCAGATGAGGCGGCTTGACGCCGACCCCTGGTTTTCAGCGTTTCCTGCCCAAAGCGGGGCAGGGGCGGACCCAACGAAGCCCCACAATTCTGAAGGGCTGCGCCCCTTCGTGTTCTGATCTGGCAGTCCAGGCCGGTGCCGACGGCTGGGCGCCGATGGTCTGACGCCCCTGCCCATGCCTGACGTACAAGAAACCTTGACCGATGCCTTGCGCCAAGGGCTGGAGAGCCTGCAGCTGGTGCTGGGTGAAGAAACTCAGCGGTGCCTGCTCGACCATCTCGCCCTGATCGCCCGCTGGAACCGGGTGTACAACCTGACGGCGGTGCGCGAGCCCGAAACCATGTTGTCGCATCACCTGATGGACAGCCTGGCCGTGCTGCCTGCCTTGCGCACAGTGCTTCAGCAGCGCGCACAAGCCCCGGGCACGGGAACGCAGCTCGGAGGGGCCGCTGGTGACCCGCGCGTGCTGGATGTGGGCAGCGGGGCGGGCCTGCCGGGGGTGGTGCTGGCCGTCGTGGAGCCTCGTTGGCACATCACCTGTGTCGATGCCGTGGCCAAGAAGGCCAGCTTCATCCGGCAGGTGGCGGCCGAACTCGGTCTGCCCAACCTGCATGCGCTGCATGCCCGGGTGGAGGGCATGTCCCACTCGCCCGGCTTCGATGTGGTCACCTCTCGGGCCTTCGCATCGCTCGCTGACTTTGTCTCGCTGACCCGCCACCTCGTGAGCCCGGGCGGCTGCTGGATGGCCATGAAGGGCAAGGTGGCGGAGGAAGAACGGGCCGCCCTGCCGCCCGACATCGAGGTGTTTCACGTGGAACAACTGAACGTCCCGGGCCTGGGTGCCCAGCGTTGCCTGGTGTGGATGAGAAAGCGATTGCCATGAGAACCCTTGCCCCGCCCCATGATCGCCCTGCGCCGCCCATGGCCGGTTGCACCCTGCGGCCCTCAAGTCAAGGCCGAGGGCGGGCTGTGCGCTTGAAGGCGCGAGCCTTGGCGATGGCCGCCGGGTGCCTGCTGTCCGGCCCCGCCGTGATGGCCCAGACCCCCGCCGCCGCCCCTGCAACCAACGCCCTGCTGGAGTCCCTGCCTGCGCTGCAGGTGCCGCCCTACATGGGCACCTGGTACCAGGTCGCCTTGTTTCCCAATGTCTTCCAGCGCCAGTGCGTGAGCGACACCACGGCCACCTACCGCCAACTGCCCGATGGCACCGTGGAGGTGCTCAATCGCTGCCGCATGGCTGATGGGCGCATGGATGACGCCACCGGCAGCGCGCGGCCCACCGGCAAGCTGACGGGCAGCACGCTATCACCTGCCCAACTGAAGGTGAGCTTCCTGCCCGCCTGGCTGCGCTGGATGCCGGTGGGCTGGGGCGCCTACTGGGTCATCCAGCTGGCCGACGACGGACGCTACGCCGTCATCAGCGAACCTTCGCGCCAGTACCTGTGGATCCTGTCGCGCCAGCCGCACCTGAGCAGCGCTGACGAGGCCGCCATTCGCGCCCGTCTGGCGCAGCAGGGCTTCAGTGACTTGTCGAAGTTGCAGATGCACCGTCACGGCAAGCCTGCGGAGTGAGGCACAGGCGCCGTGCCCTGGCCGCAACCCGCCACCCTGAAAACGGCAGTTGGATGCATGTGCCAGCGCAGCTGTTGGGGCGCCAGGCAAGGCGCGACGACGCGGCAGGCTCGTGCCTGCAAGGA
>JBMLPD010000194.1:0-1419 GCA_049242285.1 Rubrivivax sp. | reverse complement strand
GGTACGACCGGGACGGATGCTTGACAGATTCTCTGGGCGGATGGTTGACACGCAATAGGAGGATTGGGACTCACAAGAGGAGTTTCCGATGCCCTGGAAAGAAGTCAACGTCATGGAACTGAGGAAGCAATTCGTACGGGACTACAAGCTCGAGGCGCGCAGCGTGAAGGACCTGTGCGCAATGTATGGCATCAGCCGGCAGACGGGCTACAACTGGATCGAGCGCTACGAGCGGGAGGGGATGGCAGACCCGATGCAAGGCGACTGGTCGGCTGACCGAAGCCACGTGGCGCACGCGGTGCACAACCGGACCGAGGCGAGGGTGGAGGAGGCGCTGATGCAGATGCGCAAGAGCCACCCGACGTGGGGAGCGCGCAAGCTGCTGCACCAGGTGGGGATGCTGCATCCGAGCTGGGCGCTGCCCCACGAGTCGACGGTGTGCGACATGCTCAAGCGCAATGGCATGGTTCAGAGCAGACAGAGGCGCAGGACAGTGGGCCATCCCGGCCGCCCCAGCGCAGTGATCGACGGCCCGGGCCAGTGCTGGAGCGCCGACTTCAAGGGCCAGTTCCGGATGGGCAACAACCGGTACTGCTACCCGCTGACAGTGACCGACAACCACAGCCGCTACCTGCTGGCGTGCCAGGGGATGCACGGGACGCTGCTGCAACCATGCAAAGAGGTGTTCAGGAGGCTGTTCGAGGAGTGGGGCCTGCCGCTGAGGATCAGGACCGACAACGGAGTGCCGTTCGCCAGCAGCTCGGCCCTGTGCCGGCTCAGTCAGCTATCGGTGTGGTGGCTGAGGCTGGGCATCCTGCCGGAGCTCATCCAGCCCGGCAAGCCGCAGCAAAACGGCCGCCACGAGCGCATGCACAGAACCCTGAAGGCCGAAGCCACCTGGCCCCCCAAGGGCAACCTGAGCGCACAGCAGCGGCGCTTCAACGAGTACCGGGATGAGTTCAACGACATCCGTCCCCACGAAGCGCTGGGCATGGACACGCCGGCGCGGTGGCAGCAAGCCTCACCGAGACCCATGCCGCGCAAGCTGCCGCCCATGGAGTACCCGGACTGGTTCGAAGTGCGCAAAGTCAACAGCGCGGGCGGCATGCGCTGGAGCCGGCACTGGGTCAACGTGAGCCAGGCGCTGCAGGGCGAGTACGTAGGCCTGGAGCAGGTGCAGGACGGGCAGTGGGACGTCTACTTCGGCGTGAAGAGACTGGGCCGGCTGGACGAGAGGCACATGCGGATCGAAGACGAACTCGGCAGGCTCAGGCGCTGCACCCGCGAAACCAAGGTACCGGAGCAGCGCGCAGAGGGTTGAGCAATGAGTACATTGCGCAACCGGGGGCCTCCGGCGGGCCCCTGCGGGGCGGCTGAATTACATAAACTCAGCAAACAACAAGCCAACTACATTAGCAA
>JBMLPD010000193.1:0-2997 GCA_049242285.1 Rubrivivax sp. | reverse complement strand
CACAGGCTCAGGGCGGTGCTGGCGCTGTGCGGCGCGGTGACGGTGACGGTGACGGGGACGGTGACGGTGACGGGGACGGGGACGGGGACGGGGACGGGGACCCGCGCCGGGAAGGTCGTGCTGGAGCGGCCTGTCTGTGGCGTGGCGCTGGTCTCGCTGACGCAGGCCATGGTCGGCCGCCCAGTGCAACTCGCGCGCCCGGCCTACGCGGGCTCGGCAGGCCCCGCAGGCTCGGCTGGCGAGCCCGTGCCGCAGGCCGCCCAGGGCCCCGCCCTGCGCGACGGCCTGGGCGTGCCCCGGCTGGGCAAGGAAGCGCTGGGGCGCCTGATTGGGGGACGCGGCGGAGCCCGGCGCATCCGGCCGACGCGAGATCGTCGGCCGGATACGGGGGCGATATCAGTCTGGTGCTGGCCCATGCTGGGGTGCATGGGCAGAAGTCCATGCCTCGGCCCGGATCGGGCTTGCATGCAGGCGATAGGGCTCATCCTCCACCACGAACCGCTTCTCGGCCAGCGCGCCGGCGATCCACTCGGCCACTGCGGGCAGCGCGGTGATGCGGTCGATGTAGGCCTGCACCGCGTGCGACACGGGCAAGGCATAGCTGCGCAGGCGCATGCACACAGGGGCGTAGTAGGCGTCGGCGATGGAGAAGTTGCCAAACAGCATCGGCCCGCCGTGCTGAGCCAGCAGTTCCTCCCACATCGCTTGAATGCGGGCCACGTCGGTGCGAACGCCGGGCTTGTCGCGCCAGACCAGCGCGCCGATCTCGGGCAACGCGGCTTCGATGTTCATGGGACAGTGCATGCGCAGGCCCGTGAAGCCGGCGTGCATCTCGGCGCAGATGCTGCGCGCCCGAGCGCGGGCGGCGGGGTCTGCGGGCCAGAGCTGCTTGTCTGCAAAACGCTCGGCCAGCGTCTCGGCAATGGCCAGCGAGTCCCACACGGCCTGCCCACCGTCCACCAGGACAGGCACCTTGCCCGCCGGGCTGAGCGCCAGCACGCCTTGCTTGAAAGGTGATGCGGGCTCGAAGTCATCGAAGGGCAGCATCACCTCCTTGAAGGGGATGCCGGCCTGGCGCATCAGCACCCAGGGCCGCATGGACCAGGACGAGTAGTTCTTGTTGGCGATGACGAGTTGGAGCACGGCCGTCTTCCTTGATGGAGCTTCTTGAGCGTTCACATGACGGCGGCGTCCAGCAGCCTGAGCGTGCCTTCGTCGGCATCGATCTCGGCCTGCACGCCCAGCGGCAGCGTGAACTTGCGCTTGACGTGGCCGAACTGTGCGCCCGCGTAGACGGGTACGCCCAGGCCGCTGAAATAGTCGTCGAACACATCGTCCAGCGTGAGCGAGCCGAAGCTGCCTTCGCTGGGCTTGCAGTCGGTGAAGCCCCCCAGCACCACGCCGGCCACGCGCTCCAGCGCGCCCGTGAGCATCAGCGTGGAGAGCATGCGGTCGATGCGGTAGACATACTCGTTCACGTCCTCCAGGAACAGGATGGCACCATCGAACGAGGGCCAGTACGGCGTGCCTGCCAGCGAGGTGAGCACGGCCAGGTTGCCGCCGATCAGCGGCCCTTGCGCCATGCCCCCGTTCAGGGTGGTGATGCGCCCGTCCTGCGGCAGCAGGTCGTCGCCGTTGACCTGCACATTGCGCAGCGTGTGGTCCTTCGTGTCCATGGCCACGGCCCGGAAGTGCTCCACGCTGAAGGCGTTCCATTCCGATCGCCCCATTGGGCTGTGGAAGGTGACCAGTCCCGTCTTGACGTGCACGGCGGTGATGAGCGCGGTGAGGTCGGAGAAGCCGCCCAGGAATTTGGGGTGCTGGGCGATCAGGTTGTAGTCCAGCAAGGGCAGCACGCGGTTGGCACCGGAGCCGCCCGTCATCGCCAGGATGCCGGCCACCTCGGGGTCACGGAACATGGCGTGGATGTCGTCAGCGCGCTGCTGGGCGGTTCCTGCCATGTGCCCGTAGCGTGCGTGCAGATGCGCACCTTCCTGCACCTGAAAGCCCAGTGCCGTCAGACGCTCGTGTGTGTCGTCGTAGGGCGCATGCCCGTACACCGCCCCTGAAGGGTTGATCAGTCCGATGGTGTCGCCCGCGCGCAAGCGGGCGGGGCGGACGAATGCAGGCTTCAGGTTCATCGCGATGGGTTCCTTCTGTGGGCATGTTCGCACAGCCGCAGGGGTCTTGTGCAGTGACCGGTCCGCCTGACACGGCGACATCGGCCCCGGCCACGCTGGCCCCAGCCCCAGCCCGAGCCCAGCCGCAGGCCTGGGCTTCGGGTCATGGCCGGCGTGTGCGCGCAGCAGAGCCCTTGGGCTTGCGACAATCATGGTCTGCATTTCTCTGCCGCAAGGCTGACCCATGAGCCAGAACATCCTGCAAACCCTGCCCGCCGGCCAACGCGTGGGCATCGCCTTCTCCGGCGGCCTGGACACCTCCGCCGCCGTGCACTGGATGCGCGCCAAGGGCGCCATCCCCTGCGCCTACACCGCCCACCTCGGCCAGCCCGACGAGAGCGACTACGATGAGATTCCGCGCAAGGCCAAAGCCTACGGCGCCGAAATTGCCCGCCTGATCGACTGCCGCGCGCAGCTGGTGGCCGAGGGCATCGCCGCCCTCCAGTGCGGGGCTTTCCACGTCACCACGGCGGGCGCCACCTACTTCAACACCACGCCGCTGGGCCGCGCCGTCACCGGCACCTCGCTGGTGGTGGCCATGAAGGACGACGGCGTCAACATCTGGGGCGACGGCAGCACCTACAAGGGCAACGACATCGAGCGCTTCTACCGCTACGGCCTGCTGGCCAACCCCGCGCTCAAGATCTACAAGCCCTGGCTGGACCAGCGCTTCATCGATGAACTGGGCGGCCGCAAGGAGATGAGCGAGTACCTGATCGCCCACGGCTTCGACTACAAGATGAGCGTGGAGAAGGCCTACAGCACCGACAGCAACATGCTGGGCGCCACCCACGAGGCCAAGGACCTGGAATTCCTC
>JBMLPD010000192.1:0-3405 GCA_049242285.1 Rubrivivax sp. | reverse complement strand
TTCTTTCGAACCCTCAGGCAAGCGCCGTTCAGTCGAGCCTTGCATTATAGGCAGGAATTTCAGACGTGCTGCAAGGCGCGCAAAACTTTCTCGCGCGGGAAGAGGGCGAGCACGGCATCGATGGAGGGCGTCTGCGCGCGGCCGCACACCAGCACGCGCACGGCGGGCGCCAGTTGCGGCATCTTCAGGCCATGCGATGAAAGGGTTTCCTTCAGGGCCTGGGCGATGGTGGGCTGGCCCCAGTCCACCTCGGCCAGGCGGCCGCGCAGCGCGCGCAGCGCGGGCTTGACGGCCTCGCTGACGTGGGCAGCGAGGTCCGCCTGGCCAGGCTGAACGTCCACGAACATCATCTGCGCCCAGTCGGCCAGCTCCACCACGTTGGCGCAGCGGTCCTTGAACAGGGCGCTGACGGCACGCAGGTCCACGCCCTGCAGATCGTGGATGCCGCGCAAGGCCAGCTGCTGGCGCACCAGCGCGGCCAGGCGCTCATCGTCGGCCTGCTTCATGTAGTGGCCGTTGACCCAGGCGAGCTTGGCAGGGTCCCATTGGGCGGGGCTCTTGGCCAGGTGCGAGCCGTCGAACCAGGCCACCATCTGCTCACGGCTGAAGAGTTCTTCGTCGCCATGGCTCCAGCCCAGGCGGGCCAGGTAGTTGAGCATGGCTTCGGGCAGGTAGCCGGCCTCCTGGTAGGCGGTGACGCTGACCGCTCCGCGCCGCTTTGAGAGCTTCAGGCCGTCGTCACCGAGGATGATGGGGCAGTGGCCGAACTGCGGCAGCGCCCTGCCCTGGCCGCCCTCGGCCTGAGCATCCTGGCTCTGCGGCAGGCTCATGACCGCGTGGAAGATGTTGATCTGCCATGGCGTGTTGTTGACATGCTCGTCACCACGGAAGACGTGGGTGATGCGCATGTCCCAGTCGTCCACCACCACGGCGAAGTTGTAGGTGGGCACGCCCAGGGTGCGCGCGGCCTCGGGGAGATCGGCCAGGGCATCTTCGGGGGGGTGACGCAGAATGATGAGGTCGTCGATCTCGCGGTTGGCAATGGTGATGGGGCCCTTGACCAGATCGTTCCAGGTGACTTCGCCATCCTGCGGGTTCTTGAAGCGCACCACGGGTTTGACACCCGGAGGCGGTACGGGCAAGACCTTGCCGGGCTCGGGCCGCCAGCGGCCGTCGTAGTGCGTCTTCTCGCCGCGCGCGCGCTGGGCTTCGCGCATGGCATCCAGCTCATCGGGCGTGCAGTAGCAGCGGTAGGCCAGGCCTGCGGCGATGAGCTGCTCGGCCACCTCGTGGTAGCGCGCCAGGCGATGCATCTGGAAGATGGGGCCTTCGTCACAGTCCAGGCCCAGCCAGCGCATGGCAGCGATGATCTGGTCCACCGAATCCTGGGTGGATCGGGCGACATCGGTGTCTTCGATGCGCAGCACGAACTGCCCACCGTGGTGGCGCGCGTAGGCCCAGGAATACAGCGCCGTGCGGGCCGTGCCCAGGTGCAGAAACCCGGTGGGCGAGGGGGCGATGCGGGTGCGGACGGGGGCGTGGAGGGGGGAAGTCATGGGGTCAGGGAAATGCAGGTCACGCTTGGGCTTCGACAGGCTCAGCCCGAACGGGGTTTGATCTCAGCATGGACGCGGGGGGGTGGATTCAGCCCGACCAGGCGGTGGACTCAGCAGGAGCGTCTGGATAGGCACGGCGCAGCTTCACACCAAAGCATCCAACCCACGCGCCAGGTCGGTCTTCAGGTCTTGCACATCCTCCAGGCCCACGCCCAGGCGGATCATGGCCTGGGTGATGCCGGCGGCCTGGCGCTGCGGCTCGGTCAGGCGGCCATGGGTGGTGCTGGCGGGGTGGGTGATGATGCTGCGCACATCACCGAAGTTGGCGGCAATGCTGCACAGGCGCGTGGCGTCGATGACGCTGAAGGCCTGCTCGCGCCCGCCCTTGACATCCAACGACAGCACGGCGCCACCGTGCCCGCCTTGCTGGCGCATGGCCAGTGCATGCTGCGGGTGCGATACCAGGCCCGGGTGGTACACGCGCGCCACGGCCGGGTGCTGCTCCAGCCAATGCGCCAGCTCCAGCGTGCGCGCACTTTGCGCCAGCACACGCACCGACAGCGTCTCCAAGCCCTTGGCCACCACCCAGGCATTGAAGGGCGACAGGCTGATGCCGGCGCTGCGCATGACGGGGAAGAACCTGCCGCGGATGAGCGAGGACGGGCCGCACAGTGCGCCAGCGTTCACGCGGCCCTGCCCGTCCAGGAACTTGGTGCCCGAGTGCATGACGATGTCGGCGCCGAACTTCACCGGCCGCTGCAGCGCGGGCGAGCACATGCAGTTGTCCACCGCCAGCAGGGCACCGCCCTCGTGCGCGATGTCGGCCAGGGCCTGGATGTCGCACACCTCGGTCAGCGGGTTGGTGGGCGTCTCGGCAAACAACAGCTTGGTGGTGGGGCGCATCGCGGCCTTCCACTCGGCCAGGTCCGTCTGGCTGACGAAGCTGGTCTCCACGCCGAACTTGCCGAACTCGCCTTGCAGCAGCTTGATGGTGGAGCCGAAGACGCTGCGCGAGCAGATGACGTGGTCGCCCGCCTTCAGCAGGCCCATGATCATCAGCAGGATGGCGCCCATGCCGCTGGCCGTGCCTATGCAGTCCTCTGTACCCTCCAGCGCAGCCAGGCGACGCTCCATGATGGTGACGCTGGGGTTGGAGAAGCGGCTGTAGACGAAGGCCTCCTCCTCGTCGGCGAAGCGGCGGGCGGCCGTCTCCGCGTTGGGGTGAACGAAGCAGCTGGTGAGGTACAGGGCCTCGGAGTTCTCACCGTAAGCCGAGGCCGGCAGGCCCTCGCGCACGGCCAGCGTGTCCAGGCCCAGGCCTTCAGGCAGCTGCAGGCGCGGCAAGGTCTTGTGCTGGTGCGGCTTGTCGGTCATGGGTTGCTATGCGCCGCTTCCTGCAGCGCCAGACGGCTGTGGGCGGGGCCGTCTTCCTCGTTGGGTTGGGCGCGGCGCTGGGCTTCCAGCGTGGCGAAGTCTTCGAGCGTGACGTCGCCGGTGATGTAGCGGCCATCGAAGCAACTGGCCTCGAAGCCGGCCAGCGCGGGGTTCAGGGCCTGGATCACGCGCTTCATCGCGTCCACGTCCTGGTAGATCAGCGCGTCGGCACCGATGAACGCGCGCACCTCCTCCAGGCTGCGGCCGTGGGCCACCAGCTCCTCGGGCGTGGGCATGTCGATGCCGTAGACGTTGGGGTGGCGCACCGGCGGCGCGGCCGAGGCCATGTAGACCTTGCGGGCGCCGGCCTCGCGTGCCATCTGCACGATCTCTTTGCTGGTGGTGCCACGCACGATGGAATCGTCCACCAGCAGCACGTTGCGGCCCTTGAACTCCATGCCGATGGCGTTGAGCT
>JBMLPD010000191.1:0-1004 GCA_049242285.1 Rubrivivax sp. | reverse complement strand
ACGAACTCGTCGCGGTTGGTGCCGATGGTTCCGTAGTAGTTGAAGCCGTAGCTGAACTGCGCGTAGCCGCCGATCATGTGGGTGGGCTTGAGCACGATGCGCGTCACGCTGTTGTGGATGCCGCCGCGCACGCCGGTGATCTGCGACCCCGGCGTGTTGATGATCTTTTCCTGCGCGTGGTACATCAGCAGCATGCCGGGGTTCACGCGCTGGCTCACCACCGCCCGCGCCGCGATGGCGCCGTTGATGTTGAAGACCTCGACCCAGTCGTTGTCCTCGATGCCGCTGCGCTTGGCGTCGTCTTCGCTCAGCCACACCACCGGGCCGCCGCGGTTGAGCGTCAGCATCATCAGGTTGTCGCTGTAGGTGCTGTGGATGCCCCACTTCTGGTGCGGCGTGATGAAGTTGAGCAGGATCTCCTTGTTCCCGTTCGGCTTGATGTTGTGGATGCCGGCCGTGGTCTTCAGGTCCACCGGCGGGCGGTAGCTGCTGAAACCCTCACCGAAGGCGATCACCCACGGGTGGTCCAGGTAGAACTGCTGGCGCCCGGTCAATGTGCGCCAGGGGATGTACTCGTGCACGTTGGTGTAGCCGGCGTTGTACGAAACGGTCTCGCTCTCGATGCCGCTCCAGGTGGGGCTGCTGATGATCTTGCGCGGCTGCGCCTGCACGTCGCGGTAGCGGATCTTTTCGTCCTCGCGGTACAGCGCCAGGTGGGTGTGGTCGCGCCCGGTCTGCTTGCCCAGGGCCTGCCAGGCCTTCACCGCCACGTGGCCGTTGGTCTCGGGTGCCAGCTGCAGGATGACCTCGCAGGCATCGATGTCGGTCACGATCTTCGGCATGCCCTTGGTCACGCCTTCGGTCAGCGTCTTGCCGTTCAGCTGGCCGAGCTGCTCGACCTCGGTGCCGGTCTTCCAGCCGATGCCCTTGCCACCATTGCCCAGCTTGTCCATCAAGGGGCCGAGGGCGGTGAAGCGCTTGAACACGTTCGGGTAGTCGCGCTC
>JBMLPD010000190.1:0-11685 GCA_049242285.1 Rubrivivax sp. | reverse complement strand
CGCCGTACACGCCAAAGTCGATGCCCACCTTGCCGTCGAAGTCGATCAGCGTGGCCGCGTAGGGGTTGCCCAGACGCTCCAGCCAGACGCGGGCATCGCCCGGTCGGTCCTTGTAGTTCAGGCCGATCACCGGCACCTTGCGGTCCCGGGCCAATGCGATCACCAGAGGGTGTTCCTCGCGGCAAGGCGCGCACCAGGAGGCCCACACGTTCATCACCCAGACCTGGCCCAGCAGGTCTTCACGCTTGACGGTCTGCGTGGGGTCGTCCAGGCGAGGCAGGACGAAGGCCGGCGCGGGCTTGCCGATCAGCGGTGACGGGACTTCCCGCGGGTTCAGGCTCAGGCCGGCATAGAGAAACCAGGCCAGGGCGCCGAACAGAGCCAGGGGAATGAGGAATCGCAGGCTCTTCATGTGAAGCTCAGGCAGCGGCCGTGGCGGACGTGGTGGCCGGCTCCTGCGCTGTCTTCTTCTGCCGGTAGCGTCGGTCGGTGGCGGCCAGCAGGCCGCCCAGCGCCATCAGCACGCAGCCGCCCCAGATCCAGTCGACAAAGGGCTTGACGTACAGGCGCACGATCCAGGCGCCCCCTTCGACCGGTTCGCCCAGCGAGACGTACAGATCCCGCAACAGGCCGGTGCGGATGGCGGCCTCGGTCATGGGCATGGTCTGCACCCGGTAGACGCGCTTTTCGGGTTCCATGCGAGCCACCAGACGGTCGCCGCGCGACATGTCGGTCACGTCTACCAGCCCACGCACGGCCTGGTAGTTGGGGCCCTCAATGTCCCGGAACTCGCGCAAGGTGAAGCGATAGCTGCCGATGGTGGTGTAGTCGCCCGGCTTCATCTTCACATCGCGCTCGACCTCGTGGGTCTTCACGATCGTGACGCCGAAGATGAAGACCGCCACCCCCAGGTGCGCCACCATCATGCCCATCGTCGCGCGCGTCAGCTGTGAGGTGCGCCGCAGCATCAGGCCCATGCCCTGGCCCTTGGGTGATACGCGCTCCCACAGGTCGGTCAACACGCTGGCCACGATCCACCAGCCCAGCAACATGCCCAGCACCGACATGAAGCTGATGCGCTCGGCAATCCATGCGCTCAGGCCCGTGGCCAGCACCGTGACCACGGCCGCCCAGCGCAGGCGCACGGCCAGATCCGGCAATTCAGCCTGCTTCCAGCGCGCCATGGGGCCCACGCCCATGAGGAAGACCACAGGCGCCATCAAGGGCGCGAAGACGGCGTCAAAGTAGGGCGGACCGACCGAGATCTTTCCCTTGCCCAGCGCATCCAGTATCAGCGGGTACAAGGTGCCCAGGAGCACGGCGGCGCAGGCCACCAGCAGCAGCACGTTGTTGCCCAGCAGCAGCGTCTCGCGTGACAGCAGCGAAAAGCGAGCGCCCAGACCCACCGACGGGGCGCGCCAGGCGTACAACCCCAGTGACACGCCCACCACCACCACCAGGAAGGCCAGGATGAACAGGCCGCGCGTGGGGTCGGTGGCGAAGGCGTGCACCGAGGACAGCACGCCCGAGCGCACGAGGAAGGTGCCCAGCAGCGACAGCGAGAACGCCATGATGGCCAGCAGCACCGTCCAGCTCTTGAAACTGCCGCGCTTCTCGGTCACGGCCAGGGAGTGGATGAGGGCCGTGCCCACCAGCCAGGGCATGAAGGAAGCGTTTTCCACCGGATCCCAGAACCACCAGCCGCCCCAGCCCAGTTCGTAATAGGCCCACCAGCTGCCCAGGGCAATGCCCACGGTGAGGAACATCCAGGCCACGGTGGTCCAGGGGCGTGTCCAGCGCGCCCATTGTGCGTCCAGGTTGCCGCCGATGAGCGCGGCCACGGCGAAGGCGAAAGCCACCGAGAAGCCCACGTAGCCCATGTACAGCAGGGGTGGGTGGAAGATCATCCCCGGGTCCTGCAGCAGCGGGTTGAGGTCGCGGCCATCGGGCGCTGCGGGGAACAGGCGGTCGAAGGGGTTGGAGGTCAGCAAGGTGAACAGCATGAAGCCCACGCTGACCAGCGCCATCACGGCCACGATGCGCGCCAGCACCGACAGCGGCAACTGGCGGCTGAAGCCGGCCACGGCCGCCATCCAGCCCACGAGCATGAGGATCCACAGCAGCAGCGAGCCCTCGTGGCCCCCCCATACCGCTGCCACCTTGTAGAGAAGCGGCAGCGCGGTGTTGGAGTTCTGGGCGACATAGAGCACCGAGAAATCATCGCGCAGGAAGGCAACGGTCAGCGCCGCGTACGACACCGCCACCAACACCAGGACCAGCATCGCTCCCGGGCGGGCCAGAGCCATCCAGGCGGGGCGGTGCAATTGCGCGCCCGCCAGCGGCACCACCCCCAGAATGAGTGACAGGCCCAGGGCGAGCCACAGCACGAAGTGTCCGAATTCCGGGATCATGGCCTGGCCCCCTGCACGGTCTTGCCGTATGCGGGGTCGCCGCCCTGGGCCTTCTTCATCGCCTCGGCGGCTTCCGGGGGCATGTAGTTTTCGTCATGCTTGGCCAGCACCTCGCGGGCCACGAAGACATCGCCCTGCAACTGGCCTTGTGCCACCACGCCTTTGCCCTCCTTGAACAGATCCGGCAGGATGCCCTGGTAGCGCACAGGCACCGCCTGGGCGGTGTCGGTGATGACGAAGTTCACCTGCACGCCGTCACGCTTGACGCTGCCTTCTTCCACCAACCCGCCGATTCTGAAGGTGCGCTGCTTGGGGGCCTCCTGGGCCACCACCTGCGAGGGCGAGTAGAAGAAGACGAGGTTGCTCTCGAAGGCGTTCAGCACCAAGGCAGTGATGGCACCTGCGGCGGCCAGGCCGCCCAAGGCCAGCGCCACGCGCTTGTGACGGGTTTTCATTCGTCCTCCTCATCTGTGCGCGAACCGCCGCCTTGCTGCGCGGCGACGTCCTTCAGGGCCTGGCGTCGCCGCCTCGCAGCCAGCAAAGGTTCCAGGGTCATCACCAACAGGCACACGCCATAGGACCCCCAGACGAACAGCCCGTGACCCCCCATGTCGAAGAACTCGGCCGCGCTGGTCCAGTTCATCGGTACGCCCCTGCTTGCCGGCGGGCCGCCAGATCCTGCACCCAGCCGGCATCCCGTTCACGTTCCAGCACCAGGGCCCGGGTGCGGGTGAAGACCACGGCGAACGCATAGGCCCAGAACGCCAGGGACATGATCAGCATGGCCGTGAGCATGGTGGAGGCCATCTTGGGGGCCGCCGTCAGGCTGACCGAGGCGCCCTGGTGCAGGGTATTCCACCACTTCACCGAGAAGTAGATGATGGGCACGTTGACGACACCCACCACTGCCAGCAGTGCACCGGCTTGGTCAGCGCGTCGCGGATCGTCGATGGCTTCGGTCAAGGCGATGAACCCCAGGTACAGAAACAGCAGGATCAGCTCGGAGGTCAGCCGCGCGTCCCACACCCACCAGGTGCCCCAGGTCGGCTTGCCCCACAGGGCGCCGGTCCACAGCGCCAGGAAGGTGAACAGGGCGCCTGTGGGTGCGATGGCCCGCGCCACCATGGACGCCAGGCGCGCGTTGAAGGCCCAGCCGATGGCGGCCCAGAAGGCCATTACCAGGTACAGCAGCATGGACATCCAGGCCGCCGGCACGTGGATGAAGATGATGCGATAGACCTCACCCTGCGTGGCGTCGGTGGGCGCCACGAAGAAGCCCATCCACAGGCCGACGGCGCTCAGGGCAGCGGTCAGTGCCCACAACACCGGCACCAGCACCCCCGTGAGTGCGTAGAACCGCGGGGGCGAGGAGAAGGTGTAGGGGGTCAGGGGCATGCTGGAGCGCGGCTCATGTTCGCTGTTTCGCGGGTTCGGGTGGCATGCGTGGGCGCTGTCACTCGGTGGATATTCTCAGGGCTGCGGCAGTGGCCGCGGGTGCTCCGGCCAGGGTTGCGATCAGAAGGGCTGCCAGCAGCGAATGATGCCCTGTGGCGGACAACCCTGACTCCACCGCGTCTACGGCGCCGGCGCCAAAGATCAGGGCCGGCGTGGCCAGGGGCAGCACGATCAGGATCAGCAGCATGCCGCCACTGCGCAGGCCCAGCGTGAGCGCGGCGCCCAGGCCCCCCAGCAGACTCAGGATGGGTGTGCCCAGCAGCAGCCCCTGCACCAGTGTGGCCAAGGCGGGGGCGGACATGTCGAACAGCAGCCCGATCACGGGTGCTGCCAGGATCAGCGGCAGGCCGGCCACCAGCCAGTGGGCGGTGGCCTTGGCCAGTGCCACGGCCACCGCCGATGCAGGGGCGCGCAACATCTGCTCCAGCGAGCCGTCGGCCATGTCGCCGGCGTACAGGGTATGAACCGACAGCATGGTGGCCAGCAGCGCGCAGACCCAGACGATGCCCGGGGCGATCTGTCGCAGCGTCTGCGGCTCAGGCCCCACGCCCAGGGGAAAGAGGCTGACCGCCACAATGAAGAACACCACCGGCAGCAGTGAATCGATGCGACGCCGCGCGGCCAACCGGAGGTCGCGAGCCAGGATGGCAAGAAACAGATGTCTCAAGGACGCTTCCTCAAGCCGGCACCGAGTAATCGTCCAGGTTCAGCACCTGCGGGGGCGGAGTGCGCAGGCTCAGGGGCTGGTGGCTGGTCAGCAGCACCGCGCCACCGGCTGCGGCATGCTCGGACAGCAGGCCGTTGAGCACTTCCACGCCGCGGTCGTCCAGCGCGTCAAAGGGCTCGTCCAGCAGCCACACACGCGGCCCGCGTGGCAAGGCCAGCCGCGCCAGTGCAACCCGGCGCCGCTGCCCCTGGCTGAGCGTGCGCACCGGGGCCTGGGCGCGCGAGGCCATGCCCAGTCGGCGCAGGGCCTCGATCACCTCGGCCCCTTGGGGTGTGCGACCGCCCAGCGCGCCAACGAAGCTCAGGGCCTCGGCGGCCGTGAGGTCATCCTTCAAGGCATTGGCGTGCGCGAGGTAGCCCATGTGCGAGCGCAGCAGGGCGGGGGCGGCCTTGAGGCCCTGGCCCGCCACGCGGATCTCGCCCTGGGCCGGGGTCGACAATCCGGCCAGCAGGCGCAGCAAGGTGGTCTTGCCCCTGCCGTTGCGTCCCCGCAGCCACAGGATCTGGCCGGCCCGAAGGGTCAGATCGAGGTTCTGGAACAGCCGTCTGTCCCCTCGGCTTCCGGCCAGCAGCGCCCCCTCCAGCAGCGGCGGATCAAGCGCGGTGCTCGGAGTGCTGGCTGGCATCGGCTGAGGGTTTCGCAGGCCGTGAGCGCTGTGGCCGAAGCGGCCCGGACTTGCTGGGGGGCGGGTTCACCTGGGCCATCGCACCGAGCCCATGGACTCAAAGCGCGCCTCGGTGCCGAGCACGCGCTGCAGCGTGCCGCCCGTGAACCGTCCCGTGAGCGTATAGGGCAGGTCTGCGCGCGGCAACCTGTCGTTCAAGCCCAGCATCTGCAGCGTCTCCGGCACGGCCGACACCGTCACGGCCACCTTCATCACGGTGTCACCGTGCGCGGGCACGGAGCCCGTGGCATCCGTGACCCCCGTGGCGACCGTGCGGTTGTTCAGCTCCAGGGTCAAGGCCATGCCCTTGAAATCCATGGGCTTGGGATTGGGGTTCTGGATGCGCAGGCTGAGTTCGAAACGCCGCTCCAGGGGTTCGCCTTGCAGCCTTTCGATCGACAGCAGGTGCACCGAGGGGGCGGAGGCCGACCACGGCAGCAGCGCACAACCGGTGGTCAGGCAGGCGGCCACTGCTGCGGCGCCGAAGGCTGTCAGCTGGCGCCGGGCCAGGGGCCGGCCGGTGGACCTGGGATCGGACATGTGCGGGCTCCGGTTCGATGCGACAGTTGGGAAGGGCAGGCTGCGGCAGGCGACACCCCGGCTCAGTACGCCAGCCCCATCGCTTCTCGCACGTCGTGCATGGTCTGGCGGGCGACGCCGCGGGCGCGCTCGGTGCCTTCGTCCACGATGGCGCGTACGCGCCGGGGGTCGGCCACCAGGTCCGCGGCACGTTCGCGCCAGGGCTGCTGCTCGCGAAGGATGGCGTCTATGACCGGCTGCTTGCACTCCAGGCAGCCGATGCCGGCGGTGGTGCAACCGCTCACCACCTGCTTCTGCGTGCTCGCATCGCTGTAGACCTGGTGGAACTGCCACACGGGGCAGCGGGCCGGGTCGCCGCGGTCGGTTCGGCGCACGCGCTGGGGGTCGGTGGGCATGCGGCGGATCTTCACCTCCACCTGCGCGGGTTCTTCGCGCATGGCGATGGTGTTGCCGTAGCTCTTGCTCATCTTGCCGCCGTCCAGCCCGGGCAGCTTGGTCACCTCGGTGTGCAGCGCCTGCGGCTCCACCAGGATGGTCTTGCCGCTGCCGCGCAGGTGGCCGTTCAGCAGTTCGGTGTCGTCGGGTGTCCAACCGCTGACCGAGACCGCAGCCTTGCGCAGGATGGCCTCGCCCTTGGCCAGCGCGTCCGCGGAGCCGGTTTCGCCAAAGGTCTTGCGCTGCTTGTCGAAGTAGCGCGCGTCGTCCCTGCCCAGCTTGGCCAGGGCGGCCACTGCCAGGGCTTCGAACCCGGGGTGACGCCCGTAGAGATGGTTGAAGCGGCGGGCTACTTCGCGGGTGAGTTCCACGTGCGAGGCCTGGTCCTCGCCCACCGGCACGTAGGTCGCCTTGTAGATCAGGATGTCGGCCGCCTGCAGCAGAGGGTAGCCCAGGAAGCCGTAGGTGGCGAGGTCCTTGTCCTTGAGCTTGTCGATCTGGTCCTTGTAGGTGGGCACGCGTTCCAGCCATCCCAGGGGGGTGCCCATGGCCAGCAGCGTGAACAGTTCGGCATGCTCGGGCAGGCGGCTCTGGATGAAGATGGTGGACTTGGCAGGGTCCAGGCCGGCGGCCACCCAGTCGATGACCATGTCGAACACGGTCTTCTCGATGACCTCGCGGCTTTCGTAGTGCGTGGTCAGTGCGTGCCAGTCGGCCACGAAGTAGAAGCAGTCGTGTTCCTCCTGCAGCCGCACCCAGTTCTTGAGCGCGCCGTGGTAGTGGCCCAGGTGCAGGGCGCCGGTGGGACGCATGCCGGAGAGGACGCGGGATCGCATGAGGTCAGGCCGGAAATCGGGTATCCGGGGATTCTCGCAGACCGCCTGCCCGTACACTGCCGGCCCTGCATGAAGCGTATCGTCATCCTCATCTCCGGGCGGGGTTCCAACATGGAGGCCCTGGTGCAGGCTTGTGCCCATGAGGCGTGGCCGGCGCGCATCGTCGCGGTGATCAGCAACCGGCCACTGGCCGCCGGGCTCGGGTTCGCACGCTTCCATGGCATTGCGGTGGACGTTGTCGATCACCAGGCCTACGCCGAGCGGCAGTCCTTCGATCAGGCGCTGGCCGAAGCCGTCGACCGGCACCAGCCGGACCTGGTGGTGCTGGCCGGATTCATGCGTGTGCTGGGCGAGGCATTCGTCCGCCGCCATGACGGGCGCCTGCTGAACATCCACCCCTCGCTGCTGCCGGCCTTTCCCGGGCTGCACACCCACCGCCGGGCGCTGGAGGCCGGCTGCAAGGTGACCGGCGCCACGGTTCACTTCGTCACGACAGCGCTCGACCACGGGCCGGTGGTGATGCAGGCGGTGGTGCCAGTGCTGCCGCAGGATGACGAGGACACCCTGGCCGCCCGGGTGCTGCAGGCCGAGCACCTGATCTACCCCCGCGCTGTGCGCTGGTTCGTGGAAGGGTCCCTGCGCCTGCACGCCGGGGTGGTGCGGCAAGTTCAAGGGCAGCCGCAATGTCTGCTGTCCGGGTTCGGCCCCGGTTGATCACCGGTCTCAGCCCGACCTTGCAGAGGGTGGCGGGTCCTCCACAATGTCGTCGGGGCCCAGGGCCCGCTGGAGGTGTTGCGCCGTTGACAGCATCCTGACGCAGTGCGCTTCCACCGGCAGGCCGGCGGCCGCCTGCCTTGCAGCCAACTGAGCTGTTGTCATCAGGTCCTCCACCCACTCGATCATCCTCAGACCCGCCTTCTCGGCCTGCTCAGCCTGGTTCAACCGCCTGGCCTGTTGTCTGAGGGCCAACTGCAGTTGCACCCTGGAGCGAACGACCTCGGCGCGCAGCGGTGTGTGCAGGACATCTGCCGCCCCCTGCAGCAGGGCGCGCGACTCGGTGTCCGCTGCATCCCGCCCGGTGATGAAGAGCACCGGAACTTCGGTGGTTCGCAGATCCATCTTCAGCGCCTTGAGTGCGTGCGAGCCTTCCATGTCCGGAAGGCTCGCGCTCAGCAGAATCAAGTCCGGTTGCCCTTCCAGAGCGTTCCGGATCCCTTGCGTCCCCGTGTGGGCCATGGACACCTCGCCCACATCGGCCAGGGTGTCCTGCAACGCGCCCGTGTCGCCCGTCACGTTGCGGATGATCAGGATTTGGGGTCTGGGATTCATGAGGACCGATTCTGCGCCGGCTTTGGCGTGCCGACCACCTGAGCCGAACCGAGCGGCAGGAAAGCGCGCGCAGGCACCGGGATAATCCCGGCATGCACCCTGGCGCTCTTCTCGATCTGGCTTCCTGCCTGCTGCAGGCCGTTCTTCGGCTGGACCAGCCCGCTGACCGGCTGGTGTCGGCCTTCTTCAAGGCACAACGCACGCTCGGGCCGCGCGAGCGGCACACCCTGGCTGAAACCGCATATGCCGTGCTGCGGCGCCGCCTTCAGTTCCAGCACCTGGCCCAGAGCGGCGCCGGGCCGCTGGAGCGCCGCCTGGCGCAACTGGCCTGGCAGGGCGACCCGGCGTACCTGCGACGCGGCATGACCCCCCCAGAAATCACCTGGCTCGAGCAGGTGCAGGGCATCGACCCTGGCACATTGGCGGACAAGCTGCGTCACAACCTGCCGGACTGGGTGGCCACACCGCTGCGGGAGGAACTGGGCGCCGAGGGCTTCTGGGCCCTGGTGGCTGCCCTGGATGTGGCGGCGCCGCTGGACCTGCGGGTGAACACGGTCAAGGCCCGGCGCGAGGACGCGCTGGCGGGCCTGGCCCGGGAGGGCCTGGCGGCCGAACCCACCCCGTATTCCCCCTGGGGCCTGCGCATGCAGGGCAAGCCCGCCTTGAACCGCCTGTCCGCGTTCCTGCAGGGAGAGATCGAGGTGCAGGACGAAGGCAGCCAACTGCTGGCCTTGCTCACCGGTGCCGGCCGCGGGGAAATGGTGGTGGACTTCTGCGCCGGTGCCGGAGGCAAGACGCTGGCCCTGGGGGCCATGATGCGCAACACCGGCCGGCTGTATGCCTTCGACACCTCGGACCACCGCTTGTCCGCGCTCAAGCCCCGCCTGGCCCGCAGCGGCCTGTCGAATGTGCACCCGGTTCGCATTGCGCACGAGCGGGACGACCGGATCCGGCGCCTGGAGGGCAAGATCGACCGAGTCCTGGTGGATGCGCCCTGCTCCGGTCTGGGCACGCTCAGACGAAATCCCGATCTGAAATGGCGTCAGTCGCCGGCCTCGGTGCAGGAACTCTGCGACCTGCAGGCCCGCATCCTGGCTTCGGCGGCGCGTCTGTTGCGCCCGGGCGGACGGCTGGTCTACGGCACCTGCAGCCTTTTGCGCAGCGAGAACGAGGCCGTGGCCCAGGCGTTCACAGACGCGCATGCGGGCCTGTTCGACCCCGCGCCGGTCGCAGACGTGCTGGTCCAGGCGCGTGTTCCACAAGCCCAGAGTCTGGCGTCCGGCCTGTTCCTCAGGACGTGGCCGCATCTGCACAGGAACGACGGGTTCTTCGCGGCGGTGTGGCAAAAGCGCTAGCGCCCGGCAAGGCCGCCGCGGACCCGCCGGCATGGGTTTTCCGCTCCCCGGTTCTCCACACGAGCGCGCGGCCGGGCGGCACAGGCGGCTTGACGGTCGTCAGGTGGAACCGACTTCCGCCGGCGGGCGACGCGCCGGGCCTGTCGTTCAGCAGGGTCAAACGCTGCACACGCGCGTCAGGCTTCTACAATGAGCTTTTCAGGCCGGTCTCCGGCGCAGAGGGTGAAGAATGGACGTTTTCTGGTCGATTCACGATGTCGTCGTGAACTTGCTGGCCCAAGGCCTTCTTGGGGCAAGTGCGTGGCAGATGGTGCTGGTCACGCTGGTGCTGACACACATCACCATCGCGTCGGTGACGATCTTCCTGCACCGGGCGCAGGCCCACCGTGCGCTGGATCTGCATCCGATTGCCGCGCATTTCTTCCGATTCTGGCTGTGGCTCACCACGGGCATGGTCACGAAGGAGTGGGTGGCCATCCACCGCAAGCACCATGCGAAGTGCGAGACAGAGGACGATCCGCACAGCCCCGCTACACGGGGGATCGAGACGGTGTTGTGGAAGGGCTCGGAGTTGTACCGGGCCGAGGCCAGGAACCAGGAAACGCTGAGCAAGTACGGGCACAACACGCCTGACGACTGGATCGAGCGACATCTCTACACGCCGTATTCGTGGCAAGGCGTGGCCTTGATGATGATCATCAACATCGCCCTGTTCGGTGCGGCCGGCGTCGCGATCTGGGCCGTGCAGATGCTCTGGATTCCCGTCACGGCGGCCGGGATCATCAACGGCATCGGCCACTACTGGGGTTATCGCAATTTCGAGGCGGTGGACGCCTCGACCAACATCTCTCCCTGGGGCATCATCATCGGGGGCGAGGAGTTGCACAACAACCATCACACCTATCCGACCTCGGCGAAGCTGTCTGTCAAGCCCTACGAGTTCGACATCGGCTGGCTCTACATCCGGATGATGGAGATGGTCGGGCTGGCCACCGTGCGAAAGACACCGCCGCAGTTGCGCCTGGGCGCCATCAAGCCGGTGGCTGACAACAAGACGCTGGAGGCCTTGATCGCCAACCGCTACGAGGTCATGGCCCAGTACGCCAAGGCGGTGCGTCAGGCGGTAGGCGCCGAGCTGGAGCGGCTGAAGGCGCAAGGCGGCCCGGCTGCTGCCAGGATGGCTCAAATGCGTCTGGCCCGACGTTGGCTGCACCGTGATGCGGACAAGATTCCGCAGACTGTCAAGCCCGAACTGGAGCAGGCGGTGGGTCAAAGCCCCGCGCTCGCCAAGTTCGTGGCCATGCGCGAAGAACTGCGCCTGATCTGGACGCGCACCAATGTCTCTGCCGAGCAATTGGTGACGGAGCTTCAGGCCTGGTGCAAGCGTGCTGAAGACAGCGGCATCGCCGCCCTGCAGGACTTTTCCCGCAACTTGCGCGCTGCACAGGCCTGAGCCGGGGCCTGCCCAGGCCGTGCCATGAAAAAACCCGCCAGTGGCGGGTTTTTTGTTGCCTGGGGTGTCGAGCCCCGGGTGCGGTGTGATCTCGCGGCGCCGGCGGCAGCGCGGGCTTTCACTTGAGCTTCATTTCCTTGTACAGGACGTGCTTGCGCGCCTTGGGATCGAACTTCAGGAACTCGAGCTTTTCGGGCGTCGTTTTCTTGTTCTTGTTGGTTGTGTAGAAATGGCCGGTACCGGCCGTCGATTCCAGCTTGATCTTTTCGCGTCCACCTTTGGCCATGTCAGTCTCCGTGCGGGCGGGCCGCCTTAGATTTCACCTTTGGCACGCAGGTCGGCGACGACCTGATCAATGCCCACCTTGTCGATCAGCCGCAGCGCGGCGTTGGAGATGCGCAGACGCACCCAACGGTTCTCGCTTTCGACCCAGAAACGACGGTACTGCAGGTTCGGAAGGAACCGGCGCTTGGTCTTGTT
>JBMLPD010000189.1:0-2807 GCA_049242285.1 Rubrivivax sp. | reverse complement strand
GCGCGTTGGCCATGGTCTCCTGCGTGGTGAAGGTCTTGCTGGCCACGATGAAGAGGGTGCGCCGCGCGTCCAGGCCGCGCAGCACCGCGTCGATGTCGTGCCCGTCGACGTTGCTGACGAAGTGCAGGCGCGGGCCGCTGCGGGCCAGGGGCTCCAGCGCGGCCACGGCCATGCGCGGGCCCAGGTCCGAGCCGCCGATGCCGATGTTCACGACGTCGGTGACACCGCTTCCCGTGGTGTCACGCTTGGAGTCGCGTACCTTGTCGGCAAAGGCCAGCATGGCATCCAGCGTGGCGTGCACCTCGTCGCTGAAGGGCCCGGCCCCGCGCGGTGCGCGCAATGCGGTGTGCAGCACCGCCCGTCCTTCGGTGAGGTTCACCGGCTCGCCCGCCAGCATCGCGTCACGCCGGGACTCCAGGCCGCACTCCCGCGCCAGGTCCAGCAGGAAGTGCAGCGTGGCTGCGTCCAGCAGGTTCTTGGACAGGTCGGCAAAGACCTCCGGGGCCTCGAAGGACAGGGCGTCGAAGCGCGCGGGGTCGCGGGTGAAGGCCTCGCGCAGGTCCAGGCCGCGGCCGTGGGCCTGGAAGTGGCCTTGCAGCGCGGCCCAGGCGGCGGTGCGGTCGCAGCGGGGGGAGGACAGCTTGTTCACGGGCGGCTTGCTCCTTCAGGCGAGAAGAGGGCTTCGACAGGCTCAGCCCGAACGGATCAAGGGGTCACTGCAGGCACAGGCGCAAGAGCAGGTCAGCGCAGACTGAGTGCGATTCACCGCGGACGCCGTGCGATTCAACGCAGACGCCGTGCGATTCAACGCAGACGCCGTGCGATTCACCGCGGACTCCGTGCGATTCACCGCAGACTGAGTGCGATTCACCGCGGACTCCATGCGATTCACCTCAGACGCCGTGCGATTCACCGCAGACTGAGTGCGATTCACCGCGGACTCCGTGTCATTCAGCGCAAGCCCTCGATCATCCGGTCCAGCTTGGCCGCGTCCACGGCGAAGGCGCGGATGCCTTCGGCCAGCTTCTCGGTGGCCATGGCGTCCTCGTTCAGGGCCCAGCGGAAGGCGGCCTCGTCGAAGTGCACCGCCGGGATGTCCGCGGCCAGGGCGGCCTGCGGGTCCAGCGCGCGCGTGAGCGGCGCATCGCTGGCCTGCAGCGTGGTCAGCAGCTCCGGGCTGATGGTCAGCAGGTCGCAGCCGGCCAGAGCCGTGATCTGACCCACATTGCGAAAGCTCGCGCCCATCACCTCGGTGGCGATGCCGTGCTTCTTGTAGTAGGCGTAGATGCGGCTGACGGACTGCACGCCGGGGTCGTTCGCGCCGGCGCGGGCGGCCTCGTCCCAGGCGGCGCCAGCGGCCTTCTTGTGCCAGTCGTGGATGCGGCCCACGAAAGGCGAGATCAAGCGCACGCCCGCCGCACCGCAGGCCACGGCCTGGCAGAAGGCGAACAGCAGCGTGAGGTTGCAGCGGATGCCCTCGCGCTCCAGTTCGGCCGCGGCCTGGATGCCCTCCCAGGTGGAGGCGATCTTGATCAGCACGCGTTCGCGGCCGATGCCCGCCGCTTCGTACAGCGCGATCAGCCGCCGGGCGCGCGCCAGGGTGGCGGCGCGGTCGAAGGACAGGCGCGCATCCACCTCGGTGCTCACGCGACCGGGCACCACCTTCAGGATCTCCAGACCGAAGCGCACCAGCACCTCGTCCACGATGGCCTCCACCGGCTGTGACCGGTGCGCCGCCACGGTGTCGGCCAGCAGCGGCGCGTACTCCGGCTGCTGCACGGCCTTGAGGATCAGCGAGGGGTTGGTCGTGGCGTCGCGTGGCGCGAACTGGGCGAGCTGGCGGAAATTGCCGGTGTCGGCCACGACGGTGGTGAATTGCTTGAGCTGGTCGAGCTGGTTCATGGCGTGGGCAGTCGAGGATTCCAAATCAACGGGATCGAAAACAAGAGGATCAGAAGCAAATGACGGGCCTGCACAAATGCAGCCTTGCGTGCGTCGCATTGTCCGATGCCGCCACGCGAGGGTCGACTTCTAGAATCAATGCAGGACTCCTGCATGCTCCAAGACGACAACGCGCGCAACCGGCGCATCGGCATCTCGATGGTGTGCCTGACCACCCTGCTGTTCGCGGTGCTGGACGCCTGCGCCAAGTGGCTGGTGCAGGACCTGCCGGTGTTCCAGGTGGTGTGGATGCGCTTCACGGCGCACGTCTTCATCACCTCGGCGCTGCTGGCACCCATGTACGGCCGCGAGCTGATACGGGTGCGCAACGTGAAGCTGCAGGCCCTGCGCGGGGCCATGCTCGGCGTGATGACGGCGATGAACTTCTGGGCGCTGCAGTACCTGCAGCTGGCCGAGACGGGCGCGATCCAGTTCTCGGTGCCGCTGCTGATCGCGCTGCTGAGCGCCTGGTGGCTGGGCGAGCGGCTGGACGCGCGGCGCTGGCTGGCGATTGCCGCCGGTCTGGGCGGCGTGATGCTCATCATGCGGCCGTGGACCGGGGCCTTCCACCCCGCGCTGCTGCTGTCGGTGGGCAACGCCTTCATGTATGCCAGCTTCAACATCCTTACGCGTCGCCTGGCGGCCACGGAATCACCCGCCTCGCTGCAACTGATGTCGGCCATCGGCGCGGCGGTGGTGATCGCCCCCTTCGGCCTGGCGCAGTGGAAGGACCCGGCCGACGCCTTCACCTGGGCCGTCATCGGCCTGGCGGGCCTGTGCGGCGGCCTGGGCCACTACTTCGTGGCGCAGGCGCACCGCTATGCCACCGCCGCCACGCTGGGGCCCTTCCTGTACCAGCAGATCCT
>JBMLPD010000188.1:0-2913 GCA_049242285.1 Rubrivivax sp. | reverse complement strand
AAAAGAGCGGCTTCGTCTTCATCGGGCCCACGCCCGAGTCGATCCGCATCATGGGTGACAAGGTCTCGGCCAAGCAAGCCATGGTCAAGTCTGGCGTGCCCTGCGTGCCCGGTTCCGAAGGCGCGCTGCCCGAAGACCCCAAGGAGATCATCCGCATCGCCCGGAGCGTGGGCTACCCGGTCATCATCAAGGCTGCAGGCGGAGGGGGCGGGCGTGGCATGCGGGTCGTCCACACGGAGGCCGCGCTGATTCACGCCGTGCAGACCACCCGGGCCGAGGCCGGCGCTGCCTTCGGCAACCCGGCGGTGTACATGGAAAAGTTCCTGGAGAACCCGCGCCACGTGGAGATCCAGGTGCTGGCTGACGGGCAGCGCGGGGCGGTGTGGCTGGGTGAGCGCGACTGTTCCATGCAGCGCCGCCACCAGAAGGTGATCGAGGAGGCCCCGGCGCCAGGCATTGCGCGGCGGGTGATCGAGAAAATCGGCGACCGCTGCACCGCCGCGTGCCTGAAGATCGGGTACCGCGGTGCCGGCACCTTCGAGTTCCTGTACGAGAACGGCGAGTTCTACTTCATCGAGATGAACACCCGGGTGCAGGTCGAGCACCCCGTGACCGAGCTGGTCACCGGCATCGACATCGTGCAGATGCAGATCCGCATCGCCGCCGGGCAGAAGCTGCCCTTCAATCAGCGCGCCGTGCAGCTCAAGGGCCACGCCATCGAATGCAGGGTCAACGCTGAGCACCCCTATACCTTCGTGCCCTCGCCGGGGCGCATCACCATGTGGCACTCCCCGGGCGGTCCAGGGGTGCGGGTGGACTCGCATGCCTACACCAATTACACCGTGCCGCCCAACTACGACTCCATGATCGGCAAGATCATCGTCTACGGCGACACGCGTGAGCAGGCACTGGCGCGCATGCGCACCGCCTTGTCGGAGACCGTGGTCGAAGGCATCCACACCAACATTCCCCTGCACCGCGACCTGATGGTGGATTCCGGCTTCTGTGCGGGCGGCACCAGCATCCACTACCTGGAACACTGGCTAGCGCAGCGCAAGAAGTGAAGAGCCGATGTTCGAACTGACACTGGGCTGCCCACAGGCGCTCGTGGAGCCCCTGTCAGATGCCTTGGGCGACGAGTTGGACAGCGTGTCGGTGTCGGTGGAGGATGCAGACGCCGACAGCCCGGCGGAACAGGCCCTGTACGGCGAGCCGGGCCTGCCTCCACCCCGGGCGGGATGGGAGCGCTCCATCATCCATGCGCTGTTTGAAACCGAGGCGCAGGCGACCCGGGCGGCCGCGCTGCTGATGGCGCAATCCTGGGCCCAGGGGCTGGAACTGATGGGCATGCAGCCCGTGGCTGACCAGGATTGGGTGCGGCTGACGCAGTCCCAGTTCACACCCGTCCAGATCACACCCAGCTTCTGGATCGTGCCAACCTGGCACGAGCCGCCTGCGGCGGCGCAGCGGTTCATCCGGCTGGACCCGGGCCTGGCGTTTGGCACGGGATCACACCCCACCACGCGGATGTGCCTGCGCTGGATCGCCCGACAGGCCCAGCCCACGCAACCGTGGGCGCGGGTGCTGGACTACGGCTGCGGTTCGGGCATTCTGGCCATCGCCGCTTCGCTGCACGGCGCCGGCGAAGTCGATGCGGTGGACATCGACCCTGCGGCCGTGCAGTCCAGCCAGGACAACGCGAAGGCCAACGGCGTGACGATCCGCTGCGGTCTCCCCGATCTTGCCGCCGGAAGCTACCCCCTGGTGCTGGCCAACATCCTGGCCTCTCCCCTGAAGCTGCTGGCTGCGCTGCTGTGCGGCCATCTTCAGGCCGGCGGCCAGCTGGTGCTGGCCGGCATTCTGGAGCGTCAGGCCGGGGAGCTGACGGCCGCCTACGCACCGTGGACCGTGCTGGAAGTCACCGACCGCGAGGATGGATGGATCCTGATGACAGGGCGCCGACACCCTGCCTGAAGCCCGGCTCATGCGATTCGATGGCAACCCCGTGACCCCATGACACTGACCGCCCGCTGCCCGGGTTGCAACACTGTCTTCAAGGTGGTGCCTGACCAGTTGCGGCTGGCCGAAGGATGGGTGCGGTGCGGGCGCTGCGACGAGACCTTCGAGGCCCGTGACGCGGTGGAGCAGTGGCGTGCGGCATCGGGCACGGAAGGGTCAACGCTCCCGCAGGGGCACGCCTGGTCCGGCGACAGATCCGCAGAAGCGTTCCCTGGCAGCGCGTGGGCGCAGCCCTCCCGGCCCGCAGTGCCGCCCAAACCCTGGGTCACAGCGGCCTGGACGGTCGCGGGATCGGTCAGCCTGGCGACGCTGCTGATCCAGGCCGCGCTGGCCTGGCATGACGAACTGGCGCTGGCCGCGCCCGTGCTGCGCCCGGCCCTGGAAGTCGCCTGTGTCATGGCCGAGTGCCGGATCGAGCCGGTGCGCCGCATCGAGGCGCTGACCATCGAGTCCAGCCAGCTCACGCAACTGGGGGGCACCATCCACCAGTTCGCCCTCACCGTTCGCAACCGCTCCGCGGTCGATCTCACCGCACCAGCCCTGGACCTGGTGCTGACCGGACAGGACGGCGAAGTCATCGCGCGAAGAGCGCTGAGATGGGCCGATTTCGGTCTGCGCACCCGCGCCATCCCGGCCCAGACGGATCTGACACTGCAGACCCATCTCAACACCGGCAGCACGGCCGTGACCGGCTTTACGATCGAATTGTTCTACCCATGATGCGCGGCTTCGCGCCGGTTCCCCACCCTGTTTCGGAGACACCATGCCCGCCTTGATCTGCGGCTCCCTTGCCTTTGACACCATCACGACCTTCCCGGGTCGCTTCGGCCAGCAGATCCTGCCCGAGCAACTGCACATCCTGAACGTGTCCTTCCTGGTGCCCGAACTGCGGCG
>JBMLPD010000187.1:0-2148 GCA_049242285.1 Rubrivivax sp. | reverse complement strand
TGTCGGCCTGGTCCAGCACGTGGTCGGTGAACTCGGCGTCGGTGTTGGCGATCAGCGCGTCGCCTTTTTCCACCAGCCATTCCAGGTCTTCCTCGGGCGTGCCGATGATGCGGCCGAGCACGCGCATGGGCAGCTGCCGGGCGATGCGCTGCACGGCGTCGAATTCCGGCTCGGCCAGGGCCTGGTCCAGGATCTCGCGGCTGAGCGCGCGGATCTGCTGCTCGAACAGCGCGATCATGGGCTTGCTGAAGGCCTTGGCCAGCAGCAGCCGGGTGCGCGAGTGCTCGGGCGGGTCGGTCTCCTGGAAGGTGCGGCGGGCCAGCACCTCCTCCTCGGTCTGGTCTTCCATGCGGATGCCGTGGGCCGAGGACAGGGTGGCGTGGTCGCGGTTGAGCGTCAGGATGTCGGCGTGGCGCGTGACGCTCCAGAAGCCCTGGCCGCCGGCGTAGTCGCACCAGGCCATGGGGTCGTCACGCCGCATGCGGGCGAAGGTGGCGTGCGGTGCGCCGTGGACGAAGCTGTCGTGGCTGGACAGGTCGGCGTGACCGTCGTCGGTGGGGGTCCAGAGGGTCATGGGCTCTTGTATGGATGCCTCCCGGCTATAGGTGCAAGCCCGCACCGTGTTGTGAAGAAGTCGGCTGCTGTCTTGTATCCGGCCTTGTTTGTGGGTTGCTCTGGTTACCCAGCATGGCCCACGGGCCCCGATGTAATCCGCTGACAAGCTCCTCATCTCCGGTTCGGACTCTTGAAGTCCGCGACCCCATTCAGGTTTGGCTCGTCCCGGTCTGACCTGTTTCACATCACTTCGCTTCGTTGCGGCCTCATCGCCTTCAAAGGCTTGCCATACCCTTTCTTCAGGTTGGTTGGTTGATCTTGGATCGCTGCGCTGATCAGGCCGCCTTTGGCTTGACGCTGCAGTAACCCCGTTGGTAATCCTCTTGCTTGGCCGTGACCGCCCAGATCGCGCGAGCCATCTTGGCCGCCTGCGCCACGATCACCACATTGACCGGGCGCCTGGCCTTGATCTGCTCCAGCCACGGCCCCGGCTCCTTGGCATGCGTGAGCACCGAGCGCGCACCGTGGATCAGCAGCGTGCGCAGGTACGTGTCGCCCCGCTTGGAAATCTCCAGCAGCTTGACCTTGCCGCCCGTGCCGCTTTGCCGCGGCACCAGCCCCAGCCAGGCGCAGAACTCACGCCCGGACTTGAAGGCACTGGCTTGCCCCATCGTGGCAATGGCGGCCGTGGCCGTCAGCAGACCCACACCCGGCATCTGCGCCACGCGCTGCATGTCCTTATCGTCGCGCAGCCGCTGCGCAAGCCGGCCCTCGATGGCCTTGATGTCCTTGGCAAAATCCTTGATCCGCTTGACCTGCTCGCGCAGGCTGTCGGCCACGTACTGCGGGATGTCACCCACCAGCGCCTCCAGCGCCGTCTCGATCTCGGCAAACAACGCGTTCCTGCCCCGCGCAAATGTCGCCCCGAACTCGTAGAGCAGCCCGCGCAGCGCATTGCTCTGCATAGCCTTCATCTTCATGAGCAATTCACGCTGGCGGTGCAGCACCAGCGTGGCCTGCTGCTCCAGCGTCTTCATCCCCACGAACTTCGTACCTGGTTGCTGGATCGCCAGCCAGATCGCCCGCGCATCGGCCGCATCCGTCTTGTTGCCGCCCACAAAGGGCCGCACCGCCTTGGCGTGAATCAGCCTCACGTTGTGCCCCTGCGCCGTGAGCCTGCGCGCCCAGTGGTGGGCTCCACCGCATGCCTCGATGCCGATCAGGCACGGCGTGCGGTTCGCAAAGTACGTCAGCACCTTGGCACGCTTGAGCTGCTGATTGACGATCTCGCCGCTACCCATGTCCACCGTGTGCACCTGGAACACGCTCTTGGCAATGTCCAGCCCAAAGACCTGCTGGCCGTCTACCGTGCCAATGACCTGCCCCGCGCTCATGCCTGCCTTACGATTCATGTCGGACCCTCGATGGCGTTTGTGAAGACCGTGGTCTATCACGCCCTGGGCACTTCGATGCCGTAGCCACTCGAGGGTCCACCTTGCATAGCCTGCAAGCAAAACCCACCAAGCAGCCCCTTCATCTGTCGGCTCCAGCTTGAATCCCCGTGGGGAGGGAGGCATCCATTACATCTCCGTG
>JBMLPD010000186.1:0-2278 GCA_049242285.1 Rubrivivax sp. | reverse complement strand
TGCACGCAGACCGTGGCGCCCTTCAGTTGCTTGGCGTTCTTGATCTTGCCCTTGGCCGGCACCATGAAGCCCTGACCGTCGTAGTAGGTCACGCCCACGAAGGACAGGCCCAGAGAGGCGTCACGCGTCAGCGTCCAGGTGGTGTTGCGCGACAGGATGTCGATCTCCCCGGACTGCAGCGCCGTGAAGCGCTGCTGCGCGTTCAGCGGCACCCACTTGACCTTGGTGGCGTCGCCCAGCAGCGCGGCGGCCACGGCCTTGCAGTAATCCACGTCCAGACCCGACCAGTTGCCCTGGCTGTCGGCCGCGGAGAACCCGGCCAGGCCGGTGTTCACGCCGCACACCAGCTGGCCGCGTTGCTTGATCGTATCGATCGTCTTGCCGGCATGGGCCGGAACGGCGGCCAGCGCACCCACGGCAACCGCGGTGCCCAGCGCGAGGCGAGAAAGAGACTTCAGCATGGTCGATAGCTCCTGATCGGTGGAGGGGAAGGAATCGGGGCCGAACTGTACGTCAGTTTCACGTAAAGCCATCAGCGATGTCCACCGTGCCGCATGCGGCATCCTGCGAGACGGCCCGCGCCCGTGCTGCGCGACATCGTCACTTGATCTCGGGCACGCGCACGCTGTCGTCGGCCAGCACCACATCCAGCGCGAACCGACGGCCCGCCAGGTGGTCCTCGATGCAGCGCCACACCAGCGGGCTGCGATGGCGCGGGATGCTGGTGAGAATTTCGTCAGGCCGCAGCCACAGCGTGCGCGCGATGCCATCGTCCAAGGCACGCCCCGGCTCGGCCGGTGAGCAGGTGCCGGCGTAAGCCAGTCGCAGATATGTGACATCCTCGGCTGTGGCCGGGCGCTGGAAGCGCGACAGGTACACCCCCACCAGGCTGCGGGGTTCAAAGTGGCATCCCGTTTCTTCCAGGGTCTCGCGACACACGGCCTGGAGCGGGGTCTCGCCCTGCTCCAGGTGTCCGGCCGGGTTGTTCAGACGCAGGCCCTCGGGGGTGTGCTCCTCTACCAGCAGGTAGCGGGGGCCGTCGCTGTCCTGGCGCACGATGACGGCGGCCACGGTGACACTGGGTTTCCAACGCTGATCTGTCATGCAGCGGATGCTAACTTTCATGATGGGGGGCAACGCCCCGGATCATGGAAGACTTCCACATTGATGGTGGGCACTGCAGCGCGGGCATCCAGCCCGCGCAAGAGACGCTGCGGGCTGGGGCGTGCCGCCGCGCCACGCCTGAGCAGAAGACTCGCGCATCCGCCCGCGTCCAGGCGCGGGTCGGGATCGTTGTGTAAGCTGGCGGGTTGCGTTTTCAGGCCTTTGCGGGCCTTTACAAGCGTTTTCAGGCCGTTTCCGGCGCAGTTCCCGGCGCAGTTTCCGGGTAGACAGGGGATCCTCATGCTGATTGGTGTACCAAGAGAGACCGCTGCGGGCGAGAAGCGTGTGGCCACCGTGCCCGACGTGGTGGAAAAACTCGTCAAGCTGGGGTTCTCCGTCGCCGTCGAGAGCGGGGCGGGTGAGGCGGCGAACTTTGCCGATGACACCTACCGTGCAGCCGGCGCGCAGGTGCTGCCCTCGGCAGCGGACATCTGGGGCCGGTCCGACATCGTCTTCAAGGTGCGCCCGCCCTCTGCCGAAGAGGTGGCCCAGCTGCGCGAAGGCGCCGCGCTGATCGGCTTCGTCTGGCCGGCGCAGCACCCCGAGCTGATGGCGCAGCTGCAGGCCCGCAAGGCCACCGTGCTGGCCATCGACTGCCTGCCACGCCAGCTCAGCCGCGCGCAGAAGATGGACGCGCTCACCTCCATGGCCGGCATCAGCGGCTACCGCGCCGTGATCGAGGCCGCCAACGCCTTCGGCCGCTTCTTCAACGGCCAGATCACGGCCGCGGGCAAGGTGCCGCCGGCCAAGGTGTTCATCGCCGGCGCCGGCGTGGCCGGTCTGGCGGCGATTGGCACGGCAGCGAATCTGGGCGCCATCGTGCGCGCCAACGACACGCGCGCCGAGGTGGCTGACCAGGTGAAGTCGCTGGGTGGCGAGTTCGTCAAGGTGGACTACGAGGAAGAGGGTTCGGGCGGCGGCGGCTACGCCAAGGTCATGAGCGAGGGCTTCCAGGCGGCGCAGCGCGCCATGTACGCGCAGCAGGCCAAAGACGCCGACATCATCATCACCACGGCGCTCATTCCGGGCAAGCCGGCGCCCAAGCTGATCACGGCCGACATGGTGCAGACCATGAAGCCCGGCAGCGTCATCGTGGACATGGCGGCCGAGCAGG
>JBMLPD010000185.1:0-2249 GCA_049242285.1 Rubrivivax sp. | reverse complement strand
GCTGGCGCAGCTTGATCTTGGCGAAGTCGCTCTCGTTGGCGCGGTAGGTGCTCTCCGTCCAGGAGCCAGAATCGGCGTAGTCGTAGAACATGCGCGGGACGCGCTTTTGCGCCAGGACGCGCAGGTCTTCGATGTGGGTGATCACTTGCGGCATGGGTGGGGGGCTCCTGAAGCGGCAAAGTCTAAACGCCGCCTCAGGCGCGCGTGAGAGAGGAAGCCCTCACCCCCAGCAGACGCAGGCGGCGCGTGAGGTCCACGCGCTTGAGGCACTCACCCGCGGCGCGGCGGATGTCGGCGCCGTCGGCCACGGGTTCCGGCAGCGTCAGGTCGCGCGTGACGGTCTTGAAGTCCTCGAAACGCAGCTTGATGCCGATGGTGCGGGCGCGCCAGCCCTTGCGCTGCAGGTCCAGCGCCACCTGGGTGCACAGACGGGTGAGGATCTCGCCCAGCGCGGTGCGGTCGCGCACGGCGTGCAGGTTGCGCTCGAAAGTGGTCTCGCGGCTGGTGGACACGGGGTCGCTGTGCGTCACCACCGGGCGGTCGTCCCGACCGTGTGCCACCTCGTGCAGCCAGGCGCCGTAGCTGCGGCCAAAGGTCTGCAACAACTCCACGCGCGGCCGCGCTGCCAGCTCGCCCACCGTGCGCACGCCCAGGGCCAAGAGCTTGTCCGCGGCCTTGGGGCCGATGCCGTTGACCTTGTGCGCCGCCAGCGGCCAGATGCGCGTGGGAATGTCCGCTTCTGTCAGCACCGTCAGCCCGTCGGGCTTGTCCAGTTCCGAGGCGATCTTGCTCAGCAGCTTGTTGGGCGTCACGCCCACCGAGCAGGTCAGCCCGGTGCGCTGCAGCACGTTGTTGCGGATCTCCTGCGCCAGCGCGCGCACGCCGCCGAAGGGGTCGTGGCCCACGGCGTCCTGCGCGCCGGGTACCGCGGTGAGCTCGATGTAAATCTCGTCGATGCCGCGGTCCTCGATCACCGGGGCCACCTCGGCCACGGCAGCCTTGAAGGCGCGCGACAACCGCCGGTATTCGTCGAAGTCCACCGGCAGCAGCACGGCATCAGGCGCCAGCTTGGCGGCCTTCATCAGGCCCATGCCGGAGTGCACGCCCAGGTCGCGCGCGGCATAGGTGGCGGTGGTGATGACGCCGCGGCCGACGTAGTCGCGCAAGGTGGCGAAGCGCCTGCGGCCATCGGCCTGCACCTCGGGTTGGTGTCGCCGCCCGCCGCCAATCACCACTGGCAGGCCGTTCAGCTCGGGGTAGCGCAGCAGTTCCACGGACGCGTAGAACGCGTCCATGTCCAGGTGGGCGATCCAGCGGCGCCCGCGTTGCATCGCGCTACACCAGGCGTTGTCGATGCCGCTCGATCTGCACTTGCACCTGCGCCGGGGCGGTGCCGCCGCGCACGTTGCGGGCGTTCATGGAGCCGCGCAAGGTGAGGGCGTCGAACACGTCCGCGCTGATGGCGGGGTGGAAGCCCTGCAGCGTGGCCAGCGGCAGTTGTGACAGGTCCACGCCTTGCTGGATCGACACCTTCACGGCGTGGGCCACGGCCTCGTGCGCGTCGCGGAAGGGCAGACCCTTCTTGACCAGATAGTCGGCCAGGTCGGTGGCGGTGGCGTAGCCGCGCAGGGCGGCGCGCTCCATGGCCTCAGGCTTGACGACGATGCCGGCGCACATCTCGGCCATGATGCGCAGGGTGTCGCGCAGCGTGTCCACGGTGTCGAACAGCGGTTCCTTGTCTTCCTGGTTGTCCTTGTTGTACGTCAAGGGCTGGCCCTTCATCAGCGTGAGCAGGCCCATCAGGTGGCCCACCACGCGGCCGGTCTTGCCGCGCGCGAGTTCGGCCACGTCGGGGTTGCGCTTCTGCGGCATGATGGACGAGCCGGTGCAGTAGCGGTCGGCCAGGTCGATGAAGCCGAAGTTCTGGCTCATCCACAGCACGATCTCCTCGGACAGACGCGAGACGTGCACCATGCAGATGGCGGCGAAGGACGAGAATTCGAGCGCGAAGTCGCGGTCGCTCACGGCGTCCAGACTGTTCTCGCACACGCCGTCGAAGCCAAGCGACCGGGCCACCGCCTCGCGGTCCAGCGGGTAGCTGGTGCCGGCCAGGGCCGCCGCGCCCAGGGGCAGGCGGTTCACGCGCTTGCGCACGTCGGCCAGGCGCTCGGTGTCGCGCGCGAACATCTCCACATAGGCCAGCAGGTGGTGGGCAAAGCTCACCGGCTGAGCCACCTGCAGGTGGGTGA
>JBMLPD010000184.1:0-2981 GCA_049242285.1 Rubrivivax sp. | reverse complement strand
TCCTCAGCCGCGGCGGCATCTTCATGTACCCCTGGGACCAGCGCGAGCCCGACAAACCCGGCAAGCTGCGCCTGCTGTACGAGGCCAACCCCATGTCCTTCCTGGTGGAGCAGGCCGGCGGCATGGCCACCAACGGTCACCAGCGCATCATGGACATCGGCCCCACCAAGCTGCACGAGCGTGTGAGCGTGATCCTGGGTTCCAGGAACGAGGTGCAACGGCTGACGGACCACCACCTGCAGGCCGCGGGCTGAGGCGGCTTGCCTGCATATAATCTCGCCTTTCAGCCGGTGTAGCTCAGTTGGTAGAGCAGCGCATTCGTAATGCGAAGGTCGGGAGTTCGACTCTTCTCACCGGCACCAATCAGGACGGGCGTCAGGGGTTGCACAACCGCTGACGCCCGTTTGCATGGGGCTGGGGCTGTTCACTTGGGCTGATCACTTGGGCTGTTCACTTGGGCTGATCACTCGGGCGGGTCATCAGGTTCAGGGACGCAGCCGCCGTGAACGCACACCCGGGCACGACCTGCGGTCCGTGGCAAGGGTGCGCCCCACGCGCCCCACGCACATCAAGCCGCCGATGTCTTGAGGCCCGAAGTCTGCAGGGATCTGCGCGAACGGGACGGAAGGTGTCATGGTGGTAACCACCGCAGGACAGGGAATGCTTGAAGAACGCGAGAAGTTGCTGCCATGCGAGCGGCGCGATGGCCGCCGGAACTGCAGACGCCAGGCTGCAGGAGGAAAGGCCTGCCGGGTCTTCCCGCGGGCGGTACGGTGGGCAGCGGGAGCGCTGTGTGTACTCGGGCTCGGCCTGGCGGGAGGCTGCACCTCGGCACCGGAACGCCTGCCTGCGGCAAGCACGGGGGCCCACCCGCAAATGGTGGTCACGGCGCACCCATTGGCCACGCAGGCTGGCCTGCGCATCCTGGCCGAGGGCGGGACAGCCGTGGACGCCGCCATCGCCGCCCAGATGGTGCTGGGTTTGGTGGAGCCGCAATCCTCGGGCCTGGGTGGCGGCTTGCTGATGCTGCACTGGGACCAGGAGAACAAGCGTCTGCGGGCGCTGGACGGCCTGGCGGCGGCACCGCGGCGCACCACGGCCAGCCTGCGTACCGACATCGACGGCAGCCTGCTGGCGGCAGAAGCCTCGCAGCGAGGCGGCCGCAGCGTGGGCGTGCCAGGCGCATTGCCGGCGTTGATGCTGGCCCATGCGCGGCACGGCCGCCTGGCCTGGCCCGCACTCGTGGAGCCCGCCCGCAGCCTGGCCCGCGAGGGCTTTCCCATGCCGCCGTATCTCCACCGCGTGCTCAGTTCGCCCGAAGCGGGCCGCGAACTTCGCCCGGAATTCGGTCTGTACTTCGGCACTGACGGCAGACCCCTGCCCGTGGGCAGCTTGATCACTCACCCCGCGTACGCCGACACCATGAGCCGCATCGCCAGCCACGGCCCTGGGGCCTGGTGGCAAGGTCACGCAGCCCGCGGGTTGGCCCGGGCAGCCCAGCGGGGCTTCAAGCCCAGCCTGATGACGGCAGAGGATGTACAGGCCTATCTTCCCGTGGAGCGCGAGCCTGTCTGTGCCCCCTTCCTTGCCTATCAGGTGTGCACCGCCCCACCGCCCTCCTTTGGCGGCATTGCCGTGCTGCAGATCCTGCAGATGGTGCAGGCGCGAGCAAGCGGACGTTTCGACTTCCAGGACCCGGCCTTCCTGCACCTGTATGCCGAGGCCGGCAAGCTCGCACAGGCAGACAGAAGACTTCACGTGGGCGACCCCGACCACGTCAGCGTGCCCACCCAGGCCCTGGTGGCGCATCCTTACACGGCCCAGCGCGCCCGCCTGATCGACGCCACGCGGGCCCACCCCAACCCACCGGCGGGACAGCCGGGCGCACAGGGGGCCGCGCAGGGCCTGGTGCCCGACGATGCACCCACTTTCGCCCAGACCAGCCAGCTGGCCGTGGCTGATCGGCAGGGCAACGTGTTGTCGCTCACCACCACCCACAACCTGAACTTCGGCGCACGCCTGGCCTTCGACGGTGTGGTGCTGAACAACGCCATGACCAACTTCTCCGCGGCACCCCGGCCCGGGGAGACGCTGGCCAACCAGATGGCTCCGAGCAAGCGCCCGGTCACCTCCATGGCGCCGACGATCGCGTTCGATGCCAGCGGTCGCCCCATGCTGGCTGGCGGGTCGGCGGGCGGTGCGCCCATCGTCGACTACGTCGCCGCCGCCCTGATCGACATGCTGGCCAACGGTCGCACCCCCGAGCAGGCCTTGGCCCGGCCCCATCTCTCCACGGCAACACCCGGACGGGTGCAACTGGAGGCAGGTCGCGGCCTGGAGGTTCAGGCCGCAGGTCTGGCCACACGGGGCCACGTGGTCGAACAGGTCCAACTGCAGAGTGGTCAGGCCTTCATCCGGCTCACCCCGGCTGGCTGGTTGGGCGCTGCCGATCCTCGACGCGACGGTTCGTCCCGCGGCCCCTGAACCGTCCAGCGGCCCGCAGGCCCTGGGTGGCCAGGATCGGCTGAACGCCACGGGCTCTGCGCCTCAGGAAACGCAAGCCTGACAGAGTTGATGTTCTTCTACGCCACATCGCTGCGCCTCATCCCTCATGGGCAGCCGCGTGCAAAGAACCCGACCGCATCACGCCATTCCATCGGACGGGCGAAACCTTTGGTTCCAACGGTTTCAGGTGATGGCTCGTGGCGCGTGGCTCGTGGCCCGACGCCAAGACACGCGCGCCGAAGACAGTCTTCGACCGTGAAAACGAGCCCCGCATCCGGTAAGGCGCCCATGCGGGTGCACCTGACTCTTGACCGGCGACATCAAGCACTGCCTGGCCGATGCCGCTACCCCGCGGTGGGCCAGGGCATGCAATGCGCGCATGAAAAAGCCGCTGCGCTCAGGTGAGGGCAACGGCTTCCTGGATGCTTGGCGGAGTGGACGGGGCTCGAACCCGCGACCCCCGGCGTGACAGGCCG
>JBMLPD010000183.1:0-5776 GCA_049242285.1 Rubrivivax sp. | reverse complement strand
GCGCCTACGACACGCTCATCATCGACGAGGCGCATGAGCGCAGCCTGAACATCGATTTCCTGTTGGGCTTCCTGCGCCAGCTGCTGCCGCGCCGACCCGACCTCAAGATCGTGGTCACCTCGGCCACCATCGATGCCGGGCGCTTCGCCCGCCACTTCGCCTCGCCCAAGGGCGATGCTCCGGTGATCCAGGTGTCGGGCCGGCTGTTCCCGGTGGAGCTGCGCTGGCGGCCCTTCGAGGAGAGCCGGGACCATGACCTGAACAGCGCCATCGCCGACGCGGTGGACGAGCTCTGGAGGGGCGGGGCGGCAGGCGACATCCTGGTCTTCCTGCCCGGTGAGCGCGAGATCCGCGAGGCGGCCGACCATCTGCGCAAGCATCTGGCCAGCACCTTGAAGGGCGGTCCGTCGCCCGACATCCTGCCGCTGTTCGCCCGCTTGTCCCAGACCGAGCAGGACCGGGTGTTCACGCCCGGCAACGGGCGGCGCATCGTGCTCGCCACCAATGTGGCCGAGACCTCGCTGACGGTGCCCGGCATCCGCTTCGTCATCGACTCCGGCCTGGCCCGGGTCAAGCGCTACAGCTACCGCAGCAAGGTGGAGCAGCTGCAGGTGGAGCCCGTGAGCCAGGCGGCTGCCCAGCAGCGCTCGGGGCGCTGCGGGCGCGTGGCCGACGGCGTGTGCATCCGCCTGTACGACGAGCCCGGCTTTGCCGGTCGGCCCCGCTTCACCGACCCGGAGATCCTGCGCTCCTCGCTGGCGGGTGTCATCCTGCGCATGAAAGCGCTTCGCCTGGGCTCGGTGGAAGACTTTCCCTTCCTGGAGGCCCCGCCGCGCAAGGCGATTGCCGACGGCTACGCGCTGCTGGGCGAGCTCAACGCGGTGGATGAGGACAACGAGCTGACCGGCATCGGGCGCGAGCTGGCGCGCCTGCCGCTGGACCCGCGCGTGGCTCGCATGATTCTGGAGGCGCGCGACCGGCAGGCCTTGGCGGAGGTGCTGGTGATCGCCTCGGCGCTGAGTGTTCAGGACGTGCGCGATCGCCCCTTGGAGGCGGCTCAGGCAGCGGATGAGAAGCATCGCAAGTTCGACGACGAGAAGTCAGAGTTCACCGGCTACCTCAAGCTCTGGAACTGGATCGAGGAGGGCCGGGGGCATGCCGGCCATGGTGCGCTGCTGGGGCACCCCGCGGCCGCGCCGCAAGCCGCCGCGCCCCACAAGCTCAGCCACCGTCAGCAAGAGCAGCGCCTGCGCGAGAGCTTCGTCAATCCGCGGCGCGTGCGGGAGTGGCGTGACATTCACGCCCAACTCCACACCGTGGTGGCCGAGCATGGCTGGCGTCTGAACGGCGTGCCCGCCACCTACGAACAGATTCACCTGTCCATGCTGGCAGGCCTGCTGGGCAATGTGGGTTGCAAGTCCGACGACGAGGACTGGTACCTGGGCGCACGCGGCATCAGGTTCTGGAAACACCCCGGCGCGCACTTGTCCAGGAAACCGGGCCGCTGGCTGGTGGCCGCCGAGCTGGTGGAGACCACGCGTCTGTTCGGTCGCGGGCTGGCGGCCATCGAGCCGCAGTGGATTCCTGGCGTGGCGGGGCACCTGCTGAAGAAGCAGCTGCTGGAGCCGCATTGGGAGAAGAAGGCCGCCGAGGTGGTGGCGCTGGAGCGCGCCACGCTTTACGGCATCGTGGTCTACAGCAACCGCCGGGTGAACTACGGCCTGGTGGATCCCGCCGCGGCGCGCGAGATCTTCATCCGCGAAGCCTTGGTGCAAGGGGAGTGGGAGACCAGGCTGTCCTTCCTCGCACACAACCAGCGCCTGATCCGGCAGGTGCAGGAGCTGGAACACAAGGCCCGCCGCCAGGACGTGTTGGTCGATGATGAGTTGATCCACGCCTTCTACGATCAGCAGTTGCCGAAGGACGTGTGCTCGGGCGCCAGCCTGGAGCGCTGGGTCCGCGCCGAAGTGCGGCGCCATCCTGAACTGCTGCAACTGTCGCGCGAAGAGTTGATGCGCCACGAGGCGGCGGGCATCACCACCGCCGCCTTCCCGCGCACCGTGCGTCTGGGGGGCATCGACTGCGCGGCCACCTACCTCCACGAGCCCGGGGACCCGCGTGACGGCTTGACGGCGACCGTGCCCGTCTACGCCCTGAACCAGGTGGCTGAGGAACGCTGCGACTGGCTGGTGCCCGGCATGCTGAAGGACAAGGTGCTGGCCCTGCTGAAAAGCCTGCACCAGCGGCCGAGGTCTCGTCTGGTGCCGCTGCCCGAATCCGCCGCCGCCTTCTGCGAGGAGGTCCCCTTCGCTCAAGGGGGGCTGGTGGAGGCCCTGCTGAAGTGGGCGCGTGACAAGACCCAGTTGCCCTTGCTGCGCAACGACTTCAAGCTCGATACCTTGCCTGCACACCTCTTCATGAACCTGCGCGTGGTGGACGAGCATGGGCGCCAGCTGGGGGCTGGGCGGCATCTGCCAGCGCTGAAGGCGGAGCTGGGCGCACAGGCCCGTGGCGCCTTCCAGGCATTGGCCTCGCTCAAGCTGGCGCAGACCACGGCCGCGCCGCCCGCCGGGCCCGCACCGGCAACGAAGACTGCGAACGCGCCGGCAGCACGCCTGGCCAGCGCCGACGCCGAAGAATTGCTTTCAACCCGGCCCGAACTTTCCGGACCTTCCGGACCTTCTTCGGCGACCGTTCAAACCTACACCGCCTGGACCTTCGGCGAGCTGCCCGAGCTGATGGAGCTGCGCAAGGCCGGGCAGGTGCTGGTGGGATTCCCGGCCCTGGTGGACCGCAGCACGCATGTGGAGATCGAGGTCTTTGACGAGCCCGATGCCGCCCACGCCCGCCACCGGGTGGGCCTGCGTCGCCTGGTGGCCCTGCAGATCAGGGAGCCCCTGAAGTACCTGGAGAAACAACTCCCGGATGTGCAGAAGATGGCCGCGCTTTACATGCCGCTGGGCACTCTGGAGGAGTTGCGCGGCCAGATCATCGACCTCGCCCTGGACCGCGCCTTTCTTGCCGAGCCCTGGCCGACCGATGCGGCAGGCTTCGCGCGGCGCATCGAGGAGGGGCGCACCCGCCTGAGCCTGATCGCCCAGGAAGTGGCGCGTCTGGCGCTGGCGGTGCTGACCGAATACGCCGCAGCCACGCGCAAGCTCAGGGACAGCCGGCCGGCCAGGGAGGTGGCCGAGGACGTGGCCGCGCAGCTGCAGCGCCTGTGCGGCAAGCGTTTCCTGGCCACCACGGCCTGGGCACTGCTGCAGCACTTCCCCCGCTACCTGAAGGCCATCACCCTGCGCCTGGACAAGCTGCGCGCCGACCCGGCCCGGGACCTGGCCCGCCTGGCCGAACTGCGGCCGCTGGAGCAGCGGTACCTGCGGCGCCTGGCCGAGCTCAAAGGTGCCACCGATACCCGCCTGGAGGAATACCGCTGGTTGCTGGAGGAGTTGCGGGTGAGCTTGTTCGCCCAAGAGCTGCGCACCCCGCAACCCGTGAGCGCCAAGCGCCTGGACAAGGCCTGGGCACAGCTCTCGGCCTGAGGCGCACGGCCGACCTGGAACCGGGCCCTCGGTGAATCTACCGAGAGGCGACTTGCCTCAAAGGGCCTAGGATCGCCCGGTGATATGCGCCCTCGCGGGCGCCCCGATAACGGGCGAGGCCCAGGTGGCCGCGCCCATTGAACCGAACCCGAACGGAGTGATGAACATGGTACGTTGGACGATGAGGGCTGCAGCCCTGACAGTGGCCGCGCTGGTGGCCGCCTGCGGAGGGGGCGACAAAGCGCCCATCACCTCGGTGAAGGTCATGGGTGACAGCCTGGCCGACAGCGGCACTTTCGGGTTGAAGTTCACGGTGCAGGGCGCCGCCGCGACGGGCACCGGGTCCACGCCCATCTGGCCGGAGATCGTGAATGCGCGCAGTGCCCTGCCTGAGCTGTGTCCGGCCTACCGGCAAGGCTCGGTGGGCTTCACCACTGCGGCGGGTTGCACCAACTACGCCATCGGTGGCGGGCGCATCAACTATGCACAGGACGCCAGCAACCCCCTGTCCATCCGCACCCAGCTGGCGCGCGCGGCCACCGTGCACGGCGCGTACACCGCACAGGACCTGCTGCTGATAGACGGTGGCGGCAACGATGCCGCTGACCTGGCGGGCGCCTTCCTGGGCGCACAGACACCAGCGGGCGCAGCAGCCTACCGTTCGCTGCTGCTGACGCTGCTGCCGGCAGCCACCGTGGACGGCCTGCTTGCGCAAGGAACCGCGGGCGCTGCCCAGGCCGGTGGCGCCTACATGCAAGCCCTGGCCAATGCCTTCCATGACGCCATCAAGGCCCAGGCGCTGGACAAGGGTGCGCAGAAGGTGGTGGTGCTGAACGCGCCCGACATCACGCTCACGCCGCGATTTGCGGCGGTGCTGGCCGGGGTGGCCCAGGCGTCCGGTGGCGGCGCGGCGGGTCAGGCGGCAGCAGGGCAGATCCAGGGTGTGATCCGGCAGTGGGTGGGGGCGTTCAACACCCAGCTGGCCACCAAATTCAACGGCGTGTCGTCAGTGGCCATCGTGGACTTTTTCGCGATCTTCAACGACCAGGTGGCCAACCCGTCCAAGTACGGATTGACCAACGCGAAAGACACCGCCTGCCCCGTCACGGGAGTGGGCAGCGATGGCCTGCCCAGCTACACCTTCCCGACCTGCACGGCCGCAGTTCTGTCAGCCAACCCGCCCACGGGAAAGACGGCCGACTGGTGGAAGACCCACCTTTTCTCCGATGGCTTCCATCCCACACCCAAGGGCCATGAGCTGATGGCCGGTGAAGTCATCAAGGCCATCACGGCCAAAGGCTGGAACTGAGCGCGTGGCAGCGGTTGGCTGGCCGTCCTGCCTCGGTGCTCAGCGCGGGCTGATGACCTCCAGCGCCCGGTCCAGCCCGCCTTGCATGATGGACAGCATGGCGACTTCGGCCACCGCCGGCTTGGGGTGGTAGGCGATGGACAAGCCGGCGGCCTGCATCATGGGCAGGTCATTGGCGCCATCGCCCACGGCGATCGCCTGTCCGGTGCCGATGCCCATCAGCTCGCACACCTCCAGCACCACCCGCTTCTTCTCGGCCCCGTCCACGATGTCGCCCCAGGGGCGGTCGAACAAGGTGCCGGTGAGTTTGCCGTTGGCCACACCCAGCGTGTTGGCTCGGGCGAAGTCCAGTTTGAGCCGGTGGCGTATGCGTTCGCTGAAGTGGGTGAAGCCGCCCGAGATGAGCAGCGTCTTGAGGCCGGCGGCCTGGCAGGCGGCCACGAAAGTCTCCACCCCCGGGTTCAGCCGCAGCCGCTCTTCGTAGACGCGCTGCAGTGCGGCCTCGGGCACGCCGGCCAGCAGGGCCACGCGGCGCCGCAGGCTGTCCTTGTAGTCAGAGATCTCCCCGCGCATGGCCGCCTCGGTGATCTTGGCGACCTCGGTCTTGCGTCCTGCCAGGTCCGCGATCTCGTCGATGCACTCGATGTTGATCAGCGTGGAATCCATGTCAAAGGCGATCAGCTTGAAGTCGGTGAGCTTCAGGCCCGGGCGCACGCCACGCACGATCAGGCCAGGGGTCGTGGTCATCTTCAGGTCTCCAGTCGGGCCGGGGTGCCCAAGGCCCGCAGCACGTCCCTGATGTACTGCGCGCGGTCCTTCGGGTCTTCGAACCCGTGCTCGATGCGCAGCTTGTCGTTGCCGGCCAGGCGCACGTTCCGGTTCTTCTGCACCAGGGCGATGATGCGCGCCGCGTCCACGGGCGGGT
>JBMLPD010000182.1:0-2197 GCA_049242285.1 Rubrivivax sp. | reverse complement strand
CTGCTGCCGCTGTGCTTTGGCGCGGCCACCAAGTTTGCGCAGGTCAGCCTGGAGGCCGACAAGGCCTACCGCGCCACGCTGCACCTGGGGCAGACCCGCGTGGGCGGTGACCGCGAGGGCGAGGTGCTCCAGGAACGGACGGTGGCCTTTGATGCGGCCCGTCTGCACGCCAGCATCGAGCGTCTGACGGGCGAGATCGAGCAGGTGCCGCCGATGCAGTCGGCCCTCAAGCACCAGGGCAAGGCGCTGTACGAGTACGCGCGGGCCGGCATCGAGGTGGAGCGCCAGCCGCGGCGGGTGACCATTCACCGCCTGGAGGTGGTGGCATGGAGCGGTCCGGAGCTCGTCCTGGATGTGCACTGCAGCAAGGGTACCTACGTGCGCACCCTTGCCGAGGACCTGGGCGAATGGCTGGGCTGCGGCGCCCACCTTTCGGGCCTGCGTCGCACGGCCAGCGGCCCGCTGCGCGTGGAGCAGGCCCTCACGCTGGAGGCGCTGGCCGCCCTGGACGAGCCGGCGCGTGACGCCTTGCTGCGCCCGGCCGATGCTCTGCTGCAATCCTGGCCCGAGATTCGCTTGCCTGATGACGAGGCCGGCCGTTTTCTGTCCGGCCTGCGCCGGCGTGTCCGTCTGGATGACGCGCCCGCCGTCCGTGTCTATGGTCCCGAGCCGCGTGCCTTTCTGGGCAGCGCGCACATCACCGGTGGCGAGTTGATCGCTGACCGCCTCTTGAGCCCCGTCGAGGTGCAGGCCTTGCTGGCCGAACCCAGCCCCCCATGAACAAGCAGATCCGCAACATCGCCATCATCGCCCACGTCGACCATGGCAAGACCACCCTGGTGGACCAGCTCCTGCGCCAGAGCGGCACCTTCCGTGAGAACGAGAAGGTGGCCGAGCGCGTGATGGACAGCAACGACCTGGAACGTGAGCGCGGCATCACCATCCTGGCCAAGAACTGCGCGGTGTCCTGGGCGGGCACGCACATCAACATCGTGGACACCCCGGGCCACGCCGACTTCGGCGGCGAGGTCGAGCGTGCCTTGTCCATGGTGGACGGCGTGGTGCTGCTGATCGACGCCCAGGAGGGCCCGATGCCGCAGACGCGCTTCGTCACCAAGAAGGCGCTGGCCCTGGGCCTGAAGCCCATCGTGGTGGTGAACAAGGTGGACAAGCCGGGCTCGCGGCCTGACTACGTGATCAACGCCGCCTTCGAGCTCTTCGACAAGCTCGGGGCCACGGAGGAGCAGCTGGACTTTCCCGTGGTCTACGCCTCGGGCCTGAACGGCTGGGCCTCGCTGAAGGAAGGCGCGCCCGGCCAGGCCTGGGGCACCGACCTGAGCGACCTGTTCGACACCGTGCTGCGCCACGTGCCGGCCCACCAGGGCAATCCGCAGGCGCCGTTGCAGTTGCAGATCTCGTCGCTGGACTACAGCACCTACGTGGGCCGCATCGGCGTGGGCCGCGTGAACGCGGGCACGCTCAAGCCCGCCATGGACGTGCTGGTCATGGAAGGCCCGGACGGCCGCGCCTACAAGGGCCGCATCAACCAGGTGCTGACCTTCGCCGGCCTGGAGCGCCGCCCTGCCGAGGAGGCCGGTCCCGGCGACATCGTGCTGATCAACGGCATCGAGGACATCGGCATTGGCGTGACGATCACCAGCGTGGAGGAGCCCCATCCCCTGCCCATGCTGAAGGTGGACGAGCCCACGCTGACGATGAACTTCTGCGTCAACACCAGCCCGCTGGCCGGGCGCGAGGGCAAGTTCGTCACCAGCCGCCAGCTGTGGGACCGCCTGCAGAAGGAGCTGCAGTCCAACGTGGCGCTGCGCGTGAAGGAGTCCGGCGAAGACGGCATCTTCGAGGTCTCGGGCCGCGGCGAACTGCACCTGACCATCCTGCTGGAGAACATGCGCCGCGAGGGCTACGAACTGGCCGTGAGCAAGCCGCGCGTGGTGTTCAAGGAGATCGACGGCGAACGCTGCGAGCCCATCGAGATGGTGACCGTGGACGTGGAAGACCAGCACCAGGGTGGTGTCATGCAGGCCCTGGGCGAGCGCAAGGCCGAACTGGCCAACATGGAGACTGACGGCCAGGGGCGGGTGCGCCTGGAGTACCGCATTCCGGCGCGCGGCCTGATCGGCTTCTCCAACGAGTTCATGAACCTCACGCGCGGCACGGGCCTGATCAGCAACATCTT
>JBMLPD010000181.1:0-1729 GCA_049242285.1 Rubrivivax sp. | reverse complement strand
CGCAGCCCGTGGTGGCCGTGCACCGCGACTGGATGCCGCGCAACCTCATGGTGACCGAGCCCAACCCGGGCATCCTGGACTTTCAGGATGCGCTGGCCGGGCCCATCACCTACGACGTCGCCTCCTTGCTGCGTGATGCCTTCATCTCGTGGGAAGAAGACCAGGAGATCGACTGGGCGGTACGCGGCTGGGACGCCGCGCGCCATGCCGGCCTGCCCGTGGCCGAGGACTTCGGCGAGCACTGGCGCCAGCTCGAATGGATGGGCCTGCAGCGCCACCTGAGAGTGCTGGGCATCTTCTGCCGCCTCAAGCACCGCGACGGCAAACCGACCTACGTGCAGGACCTGCCGCGCTTCTTCAACTACGCCACCAAGGTGGCCCTGCGCTACCGCGAGCTCTCGCCCTTGCTCAAGCTGCTGGAGCCGATGTCGGGGGCGCGGGTGGGAGCGGGGTGGACGTTCTGAGTACCCCAGGGTCTGTACGATGCCCGTCGCGCCACCGGCGGGAGCGCAAGAAAACAGGGCACGGCCCGCCATCTTCTTGTGGGCAACCCCAGGCCCATGCTCGCTGCGCTGCGTTCACTCCCAGGCCTGCTGCGCCACATCTCGCACAGCGTTCATCACCCGCACAGCGTTCATCAGCCGCAAAAGGGGCCTCTTGTACCCCATTGCTGCCTGATGCGCCGCTCTAGCCTGGCGGCTGCCGTGCCGACCGGCTGAAGCAAGCCGAATCGGCACAGGTCCGGGGTGTGGCAGGCAATGCGGTTGCGCGCACCTGCACCGTGAACACGTACCTGGCTGGGCCCCCCGCCTCATCCTCGCAGGGCGCTGCGTGCGCACAACTGTCTTGCGCTCCCGTATCGGATACATTCCCCAATACATGGGCGCCACCTCTGATTTCATTCGCGCTCCTCTCGGGCCTGTGGCCGCTTGGGCCATCGCGTTCGACTGGGAGCAACTTCCCGTGCTGGGTGGCACAGTGGCGGAGGTTGAGACGTTGCGCTTGATGGAAGACGACGTGGATGCCCATCGGCTGGCCGAGGTCGTCTCTTGTGACCCCTTCATGACGGTCAAGCTGTTCGCCCATCTTGCACAGCGGCGAAAGGGGCGGGAGGACACCGTGCCAGAGACGGTCACAGGGTGCTTGTTGATGCTGGGTATCCCGCCGTTCTTCGCTCACTTCACATCGCTGCGGACAGTGGAGTCTGAACTGTCGACTGATGCAGGGGCAAAGGACGGCTTGGAGGCAGTCCTCAAACGATCACAACGCGCTTCGGACTTTGCACTTGCCTTTGCTGTGCACCGAATGGACCATGACGCCTCGCTGATCCACAGCGCAGCCCTGCTGCATGAGTTTACGGAGATGCTTCTGTGGCTGAGGGCACCCAGCCTTGCGGCTGAAATCGCCAAGCGCCAGCGGATACAGCCGCAGCTGAGGTCGTCCGATGCGCAGCGTGCGGTGCTGAAGGTGTCACTTTCTGAACTTCAACATGAGCTGATGGCGCGTTGGCACCTCCCGCAAGCGCTGACTTCACTGATCAACCCTTCGTTGGGGAGTTCATCAGCACAAGCGCTCACCGTCGAGTTGGCTACGAGAGTTGCCAGACACAGCGCCAAAGGCTGGAACAACCCAGCCATACCTGATGATTTGCGAGACATCGCGGCTTTGCTTCAGATCGGCTTGGAGCCCGCTCAACACCTGTTGGCTGAGATAGACGGCCAAAACTAGT
>JBMLPD010000180.1:0-2035 GCA_049242285.1 Rubrivivax sp. | reverse complement strand
TGCTGGTGGCCGAACCCATGGCGCAGACGCCCGGGGCGCACGCCATGGGTGACGCCTACTTTGGCTTCTACCTGCTGGCCATGGGGCGGGGCAAGGCCCGCTCGGTGCAGGACATGCGCCGCCTGCTGACCCAAGCCGGCTTCGTTGACTTCCGCGCTGTCAAGACGCGGCTGCCCCTGCAGGCCGGGGTGGTGGTGGCCCGGGCGCCCTGGCCGGGCAAGAGCCGGGAACCTAGGGGAAACACCAGTCCGAATGTGTCAATAAGACTTGACACTTGAATCAGTCTAAGAAACCATACACTTCAAATTGTCATGCGGTCTTGTCACTTCACCTGCCTCACCTCACAGCCCGGCGGCCTTGCCGCGGGCTGCCGCCCCGCCCTGGAGGTGAGGCCATGAAGACGCAGGCTATCGTGCTGGAGTCGCCAGAGCATCTGGGGCTCAGCCAGATCGCGCTGGACGCTCCGGGGCCGGCCGATGTGGTGGTGGACATCGAGTACAGCGGCATCAGCACGGGCACCGAAAAGCTGCTCTGGAATGGCCGCATGCCGCAGTTCCCGGGCATGGGCTACCCCCTGGTGCCGGGTTACGAATCCGTGGGTCGGGTGGTCCACGCCGGCCCGGAAGCGGGCTTGTCCGTCGGTGAGCGCGTTTTTGTGCCCGGTGCCCGCTGCTACGGCGAGGTGCGGGGTCTTTTTGGCGGCGCGGCGTCGAAGCTGGTGTCTGCCGGCTCGCGCCTGACGCCGATCTCCGAGGCACTGGGCGAGCAATCGGTCTTGCTGGCTCTGGCCGCCACGGCTTACCACGCGGTGTCAGACGCCGGCAAGCGCACTTCCATCGTGCCGCCGGATCTGATCGTCGGCCACGGGGTGCTGGGCCGCTTGCTGGCGCGCATGGTGGTGGTGGCCGGCTTTGCGCCCCCCACGGTGTGGGAGATCAACCCCGCGCGCCAAGGCGGATCGCAGGGCTACCCGGTGGTCGACCCCAAGGACGACCCGCGGCGCGACTACCGCGCCATCTACGACGTCAGCGGCGATGCCCAGATCCTGGACCAGCTCGTGATGCGTCTGGCGCCCGGCGGCGAGATCGTGCTCGCAGGCTTCTACACCGAGCCGCTGCACTTCATGTTCGCGCCGGCTTTCATGCGCGAGGCGCAGATCCGCTGCGCCGCCGAGTGGAAGCGCCCTGATCTGCTGGCGGTGAAGGAACTGGCCGAGAGCGGCCGCCTGTCGCTGGACGGCCTGATCACGCACCACGACCAGCCCGCTCATGCCGACGCGGCTTACCGCACGGCGTTTGGTGACCCCGACTGTCTCAAGATGGTCCTCGACTGGAGACATTGCCAATGAACGCGCCCACCAAGCCCGTCATGTTCCTGCGTGACGAACGGTTCGAGGGGCTCAAGGCCGAGGCTGCGATCGAGCCGGACCCGGTCTCCACTTCACCGGCAGCCAAGACCACCCAGATCATCGCCATCTACGGCAAGGGCGGCATCGGCAAGAGCTTCACGCTGGCCAACCTGAGCTACATGATGGCCCAGCAGGGCAAGAAGGTGCTGCTGATCGGCTGCGACCCGAAGAGCGACACCACCAGCCTGCTGTTCGGCGGCAAGGCCTGCCCCACCATCATCGAGACCAGCTCGAAGAAGAAGCTCGCTGGCGAGGCGGTGTCCATCGGTGACGTCTGCTTCAAGCGCGATGGCGTGTTTGCCATGGAGCTGGGCGGGCCCGAGGTGGGCCGCGGCTGCGGCGGGCGCGGGATCATCCACGGCTTCGAGACCCTGGAGAAGCTGGGCTTCCACGAGTGGGGCTTCGACTACGTGCTGCTGGACTTCCTGGGCGACGTGGTCTGCGGCGGTTTCGGCCTGCCCATTGCGCGCGACATGTGCCAGAAGGTCATCGTCGTGGGCAGCAACGACCTGCAGAGCCTGTACGTGGCCAACAACGTGTGCTCGGCGGTGGAGTACTTCCGCAAGCTCGGTGGCAACGTGGGCGTGGCCGGCATGGTGATCAACAAGGACGACGGCACGGGCGAGG
>JBMLPD010000179.1:0-2905 GCA_049242285.1 Rubrivivax sp. | reverse complement strand
TGGACCTGCACGAGAACCCGACCAAGTTCCTGTCCACGGTGCAGATCGGCATCACATCCATCGGCGTGCTCAACGGCATCGTGGGTGAGGCGGCGTTCTCCGCGCCACTGGCCGCGTGGATCACCGAACACTTCACGGTCAAGGCCCAGGCAGCGCAGGTCACGGCTACCGCCCTGGTGGTGGTCATCATCACGTTCCTGACCATCATCTTCGGCGAGCTGGTGCCCAAGCGCGTGGGCCAGATGTTCCCGGAGAACGTGGCGCGGCTGGTTTCGCGCCCCATGAACTGGCTGTCCGCGGCCACGCGGCCCTTCGTGCTGCTGCTGGGGGCCTGTACCGAGGGGATGCTGCGCTTGCTGGGCCTGAAGGGCCAGGTGGCCCGCAGCGTGACCGAAGAAGAGATCGCCGCCAGCCTGGAAGAGGGCCTGGACGCCGGGGTGATCGAGGCGCAGGAACACCAGATGGTGCGCAACGTCTTTCGTCTGGACGACCGCCAGATCGGCTCGATGATGGTGCCGCGCGCCGAGATCGCCTGGCTGGACGTGAACGCGCCGCTGGAGGAAACGCTGGCCACCATGGCCGACAACGGCCGTTCCCGCTATCCGGTGTGCCGCGGGGGCCTGGATGAAGTGATCGGGGTGTTGCCGGCGCACCGGCTGGTGGCGCCCGTGGTGCGCGGGCAGGCGCTGAACCTGGCCGACCATCTGCAGGCGCCGGTCTTTGTGCCGGAAACACTGTCGGGCATGGAACTGCTGGAGCACCTGCGGGCGTCCACCAGCGAGCTGGTGTTCGTGGTGGACGAGTACGGCGCCGTGCAGGGCCTCATCACCGAGCGCGACGTGCTGGAGGCCATCACGGGCGAGTTCACCGTGCCGTCGGGCGAAGACGCCTGGGCCGTGCGGCGCGACGATGGCAGCTGGCTCATGGACGGCCTGATCCCCGTGCCCGAATTGAAAGACCGCCTCGAGCTGCGCGATCTCCCCGAGGAGGACCGCGGCCGCTACAACACGCTGGCTGGCATGATCATGCTGCTGCTGGGCCGCCTGCCCGCCACCGCAGATGCGGTGGAATGGGCCGGCTGGCGCTTCGAGGTGGTGGACCTCGACGGCAAGCGCGTGGACAAGGTGCTGGTCAGCGCCCTCCCACCACAACCTCAAGGAGAAGACTGAGTGATCAACCCTGCCCTGTTCAAGAAGGCCGCTGCTGTCGATAACACCGCGCACCGCGGCTGGCGCATCGCGCCCGCCCGCCCCGACTGGTCGGTGGCGTCCGAGCTGAATGCGATGTTCGTCGCCTCGGTGGAGTTTGGTGATGCCTGCGTGGAGTACCCCATCGTCTTCGTCGATGCGGGCAAAGACCCGCAAGGCAAGCGCCAGATCGCCCCGGTGGCCGTCTTCGGGCTGCGCGAGAAGGAGAACCTCTATCTGGACCAGGGTGGAGCCTGGCGTGCGAGCTACCTGCCCGCGCTGCTGCAGGCCTACCCCTTCGGCATTGCACGCGTGGACGATACGCGCGTCGTGGTGGTGATCGACGAGGCCTGGTCGGGCTGGTCGCAAACCGAGGGCACAGCGCTGTTCAACGATGACAGCCAGCCCACTGAGCACCTGTCCGCCGTGCGCGACCAGTTGGAGAAGATCGAGGCCGAGGTGCAGCGCACGCGGTTGTTCGGCGAGGCCCTGGTCCAGGCCGACCTGCTGACCGAGATGCGCTTTGATGCCACGTTGCCGGACGGCAAGACCCTCACCGTGGACGGCTTCCTGGCGGTGGACGAGAAGAAGTTCGCCGACTTGAGTGACGCAAAGGTGCTGGAGCTGCATCGAAACGGGGTGCTGGGCCTGATTCACGCCCACCAGATCTCCCTTCGCCACATGCGGCGCCTGGTGGAGTGGCGCCAGCAGCGCGAAGCTGCTGCCGCCGCCCCTGCGGTCTGACACCCCGCCCGTCCCGCACGACCGAGTCGACTTTCCCGGACCCTGCATGACCGTTCAGCTCAAGAAGCCGTTGGCCTCGGCCACCCCCATCCACCTCGTCGACAAGGCGTCCTTCGAGGCCCGCACCCAGAGCCTGCCGCCGGCCACCCGGCGGTGGATGGACACCACGGGTTTTGTCGGCGCGCCCGACACTCACGCGCTCGTGCCCGATGCCGCAGGCCGGCTGGCCGCCGTGTGGGCGGGGGTCAAGTCCGCCGACCACCCCTATGCCCTGGCGGCCCTGCCGCGCGCGTTGCCTGAAGGCCGCTACCGGCTGGGCGCCGAGGGGCTGAAGCCCGATCCGCAGGCGGCGGCCTTGTCATGGGAGCTGGGTGCCTACGTGTTCGACCTCTACAAGCCGCCCAGGCGCGCCGCTGCCGAGCTGCAGTTGGCGCCCTCCGAGCCAGCTTCACGCGGACTGTTGCTGGCCACGGCCATCGCGGCCACGCGCGATCTGGTCAACACGCCGGCAGAGCACATGGGCCCTGCAGAGTTGTCGGCCGCCGTCAAGGCGGTGGCGCGCGCGCACGGGGCGAAGTTCCGCGAGGTGGTGGGGGATGCCCTGCTCAAGGCCGGCTTCCCGGCCGTGCATGCCGTGGGCCGGGCCTCCAGCAGGCCTGCGCGCCTGATCGAGCTGAACTGGGGCAACCCCAAGCACCGCAAGCTCACGCTGGTGGGCAAGGGCGTGTGCTTCGATTCCGGAGGTCTGGACATCAAGCCCGCCGACGGCATGCGCTGGATGAAGAAGGACATGGGCGGCGCTGCCAATGCCCTGGGCCTGGCCACCATGGTCATGGCGCTGAAGCTGCCGGTGAACCTGCAGCTGCTGATCCCGGCGGTGGACAACGCCATCTCTGGCAACGCCTTCCGCCCGGGCGATGTCATCAAGACGCGCAAGGGCCTGCACATCGAGATCGGCAACACCGATGCCGAGG
>JBMLPD010000178.1:0-2030 GCA_049242285.1 Rubrivivax sp. | reverse complement strand
GGGCGTTGGGCCTGAGCAATCGCATCGCGGATGGCGCTGCGCTGGCGGGTGTTGCGTTCCATGCATGGAGGTTACAGGAAGTCAGGGGGAGGGGAATGGCGCATGAAGCAGAGCGCGCTCGCCTTGGTGATCCCTGCACCACCTGCCGTGTGTGCTCCGCGCCGCAGACGCGAACCGGGATTCGCAGGTAGCTTGGCTGCGGCGTGCGGGGATCCCTCGGATGGCGTTACAGGTGCGTTGCGGCTTTAGGGGGTTGTAGGTTCCCAAATGATAATGCATACTCAATACAATGTTCGGTAGCCAGATCCTACCGTCCAAGCCGACCGATCACAAGCCATCTCCCTGACCAAGAGGATCACACCATGCGAACCCCCTTGCTGAAGTCTCTGATGAATGCCGTGTCGCTGTTGGCCAGCCTGGGCGTGGCCCTGCTGGTGTCGGCCTGCGGCGGCGGTGTCGACAGCCCGAACAAGGACGACCACGTGAACGTCTATATCGACACCGCGGGCCGGTTGGCTGTGACGGAAGCCAATGCCAGCACGGTCCGGATACACGACCTGGACAGCGGCAGCGTGGAAGCCAGCCACGTGATGACCAGTGTGCCCTCGGCCGTGTACGCCAGCCCGGGCGGCCGCTACGCCGTGCTGCCGCAGCGTCTGCAGGACCGAGTGCAGTTCGTCGATGGTGGTATCTGGCAGGAGGACCACGCAGATCATCTTCACGACTACAAGCAGGCTTCCAAGGCCATCGCCTTCGTGGTGAACGGTCCGCGTCCTACCCACTACGACGTGCAACCCGGTGTCCAGGCGGCCATCTTCATGGACGGCGACACCACCGCCCCGGTGCGCAATGCTGCGGTTCGCATGCTCACCGATGCTTCCATTGGCTCGGCGGCCACGACGGCATCGCTGGAGCTGAGCGCACCGCTGCATGGGCTGGCCGAGCCCATGGGCAACAAGCTGCTGGTGTCTGCGCGCGCTGCCGATGCGGCCGATGCGCTTCCCACCCACTTGGTGCTGCATCAGCGCAGCGGCACCACCTATACCCCAGTGCGCGAACTGCCAACGCGTTGCAACGGCATGCATGGCAGTCTCAGTTCGGGCGACAGCACACTGACCGGCTGCATCAACGGCATGCTGCTGGTGCGCCACCTCACGGCCACGACGGTCAGTGACGGTCAGTTGCTGGCCACTCCCTTGCGGGTGGGCGCCATCGCCGGACACCCGCGGCTGCCCGACCAGTTCATCGGTATCGCCTCGGAGGGCGCCCCACCGTCGCCCGTGACCACGCGCTTCTACGCCGTCAATGGACAGTCCGCCACGGTGGCTGGCTTCACGCCGGATGGCTGGACCACGGGCCGGGTCCGTCGAGCACACACCTTTGACCGAAGCGGTCAGCGCTTCTTCATCCTGGATGACCAGGGCACCCTGATCGTGTCCCAGTGGCAGGCGGGGGCCTGGACCAAGCTCTCCCGCGTGACGGGCGCCATTCCCGCCATGCCGGCCGCCGCGCCCTGGCCGGCCCTGGCGGCCAACGGGGCGCGTGACGAGATCTACCTCACCGACCCCGTGGCCCGGCAACTGGTGGTGGTCAACAGCATTACGGGTGCCGTGGTGACGCGGCGCGACCTGGGCTACTCGCCTTCGGCCCTTGCATGGCTAGGCATCACGCGCTGACGGAGTCACGGAGGTGTCATGATGAGGCTTGCGGGACGACGGAGTTTGCCACTGGCCCTGGCCCTGGCCCTGGCCCTGGCCTTGGCAGCCGCGGCTGGCGGCGCTGCTGCGCGCTCGTTGGGGGAGTGGGAGTTCGGCGCAGTGTTGGACCTCACGCAGACCTCGCGCGCCCTGGCGCTGGGGGGCCGTGACCAGGGGCTGCAGTTGGGCCACAGCGACCTGACGGCCAACGGTCCTGTGGGGACGCAGCTCAAGGCGCACCTCGGTGCGGTGCTGGCCACCCACGAGGGCAGACTGGAGCGGGGCGTCGAAGAGGCGTGGCTGGAAACCACGCGCCTGCCTGGCGGGCTTCAG
>JBMLPD010000177.1:0-4873 GCA_049242285.1 Rubrivivax sp. | reverse complement strand
CCAGATGCATCGGCGCCTGTCAGGCATGCATGCATGCATGGGCGCGAAGGACGTATCCGCCTTTCTCACCGGGGCCTGGGCGTCAGCGAGGCCACAAACCGATCGATCAGGGCCGTGGTCTGTTGGGGCGCGTCCACCACCGAGATGTGCCCGGTGTCCAGCACCTCGAACCGGCCCTGGGGCAAGGCGGCAGCGGCTTTGCGCAGGCCCTCCAGGGGGTACATCCCGTCGTGGCGCCCGGCGACGAACATCGCCGGTGCGGTGATGCCTGCCATCCTCGGGGCCAGCGCTTCGCGATCGATCAGCACGGAGCGCACCGAACGCGCCAGCGCAGCGCCGTTCGCCTGCTGCAGATGCTGATGGAAGTCTTGGATCAGCGGCCCTGCGTGTTCGCGCGTGGCGGGCAGAAAGAAGGCGCGCGCGACACCGTCGCGGTACAAGCCGGTGCCAGCGATCCACCGTGCACCCCAGACCACGAACCGGTCGCTGAAGCTGGGCCCGCCAGCTGCGGTGTACACAGGGGTGTTCAACATCACCACGGCGCGGGTGCGGCCCGGCTGCGCGAGTGCGAACTCGCCTGCCACCAGACCGCCCCAGCTGGTACCCACCACGATGACCGGTTGTGCGACGCCCAGTGCGTCCAGCACCTCACCCACCGCCTGACCGCAATCGGCCATGGTGAAGGGACCGGGCGCTGGGCCGCTGTTCCCGTGGCCCGGGCCATCCACGACGATCAGGCGATGCCGACCTCGCCAGGCATCGATCGGGGTGCGGTAGATGCGGTGGTCGGACAGGATGGACGGCCACAGCACGATGACCTCACCGGCCGCGGTGCCCGCACCCGTGTCCCGGACGGCGAGATGCCCCACACGGGTAGGCACCATCCGGGGCGCCGGCAGCACAGGGGCGGCCGTGCTGGCGGCCTGGGCTGGTCCTGCCCGGACAGGCGGTTCAGGCTGTGTCACCGAGCAGGCTCCCATCGCGGCGGTCAAGGCCACGGCCAGGGCCGCCCGCGTGGCGTCAGGTCCCCAAGGCAAACCGACAGGTTTTGAGCTCATGCAGTTCTCCCAAGCCAAGGAAGGATTCCGGACAAGGTTTAAAGTCAATGGTGTAAACATTCATTCTGAGATCTTGCGTTCGAAATGTCAACATAGATAACATCGCCCCATGCTGAAAGAGTCCCCATCGCCCCCGACGCGGGCCGCCCGGGCCACGATGCCTGGCGCCAGGGGCTTCCACCATGGCAACCTGCGCCAGGCGCTTCTCGATGCGGCGCTGGGGGAGCCCGATATCGAGGGTCTGTCCTTACGCCAGCTCGCCACCGGGCTGGGCGTGACGCCCGCTGCGGCCTATCGGCATTTCGCCAGCCGTGAAGACCTGCTCCTGGAGGTGGCCCGGATCGGGTTCACCCGACTGGAGTCGCGTTTCGCCCAGGCCTTCGACATCTCGCAGCCGCCCTTGGATGCCGATCAGGCGCAGGCGCGCTTGCATCGGCTGGCGTGCGCCTACCTGCAGTTTGCTGATGACGAGCCGCCGCTGTGGCGCTTGATCTTCGGCCCGCAGGGGGCGGCTTACCGCGCCCTGGCCGGCCTTCTGGACCGCCGCAGCAGCTACGACTACCTGCCCGCGGCGCTGCTCGGCCTGCACCGCACGGGCGTCGTGCCGCATGCGCCCACCGAGCTCGATGCACTGTTTGCGTGGAGTGCTGTCCATGGGGCGGCCTCGCTGCGTGCAGGCCGTGTGCCTGGCGCGCTGACGCCGCTGGACGATCTGGCCAGGGCGGTGGCCACGCGCATCGTCCGGTCTCTGAGATCGCCCCCCTGAACTTCGTCAAGGCCTTGGTTGCGAGGCCGCCCTTCACCAGGAGATGTCGCCATGTTGTTCCACGATCTGACTCCCGGAATGCACCCGCGCCGCGTGCGCATCTTCCTGGCCGAGAAGGGCCTGTCCATTCCGCGCCGGGAGGTGGACGCCGTGGGCCGCGGCAACGAAAGCCCGCAGTTCCTTCGGCTGAACCCGCTGGGCAAGCTGCCCGTGCTGGAGCTGGACGATGGCACCGCGATCAGCGAGTCCCTGGCCATCTGCCGCTATCTCGAGGAGCTGCATCCCAACCCCTCGCTGATGGGGCGCACGCTGCGCGAGACCGCCCTGATCGACATGTGGACGCTGCGCATGGAGTTCGAGCTCTCGCGCCCGATCGCGCAGGTCTTCCTGCACTCCAGCGATTTCTACCGAGAACGCATCGAGCAGGTGCCGCAGGTGGCTGACCACGCGCGCGGCCAGGCCCTGGCCACGATGCAGTGGCTGGACCGCGAACTCGCCAGCCGTCAGCACATCGCTGACGACGCTTACTCCTTGGCCGACATCGTGGCGCAATGCGCCTTCGTGCTGGGCAAGGCCGTGGGCCTGCGCATCCCGCCTGAGATGACCCATCTCTCGCGCTGGTTCGCGGCCGTCAGCGCGCGGCCGACAGCCCGGGCTTGAACGAAGTTGACCATGGACGATGCCATGACGACCCCCGGCGTGTGCTGCGTGATCGGTGCCGGTGACGCCACCGGCTCGGCGGTGGCCCGGCGTTTTGCGCGTGCCGGCTACACGGTGTGCGTGGCCAGGCGTACCGAGGCCGCGCTGCAGCCGCTGGTCGATCAGATCGTTGCCCAGGGCGGGCGGGCCCGCGCGTACGGGCTGGACGCCCGGCGCGAAGAGCAGGTGGCCCGCTTCTTCAACCAGGTCGAGGCCGAGGTGGGGCCGGTGGCCGTGGTGGTCTTCAACGTCGGCGGCAATGTGCGCTTCCCCATCCTGGACACCACGGCGCAGAAGTACTTCAAGGTCTGGGAGATGTGCGCTCTGGCGGGCTTTCTGGTCGGGCGTGAGGCCGCGAGGGTGATGCTGCCGCGGGAGCGGGGCACGCTGCTCTTCACCGGCGCCACGGCGAGCCTGCGCGGGGGTGCGGGCTTCGCGGCCTTCGCCGGGGGCAAGGCGGCGCTGCGGGCCCTGGCGCAGTCCATGGCGCGCGAGCTCGGCCCGAAAGGCCTGCACGTGGCGCATGTGGTCATCGACGGCCTGATCGACACCGCCTTCGCGCGCGAGCACTTCGCGCAGCGGTTGGCCGAGGTCGGGCCGGACGGCATCCTGAACCCCGAGCACATCGCCGAGACCTATTGGTGGCTGCACCAGCAGCCCAGGGACGCCTGGACCTTCGAGCTCGACTTGCGGCCCGCAGTCGAGAAGTGGTAGCAGGCGTGCGCCCGATGGTTCGCTGCTCGTCGACACGCCGCCGGCTCCTTGGCGCGGCCGCCGCTTGCGCCCTCCCGGCCCGTGGGCGCGCTGCTGGAGCCGGCGAGGGGCACGATGCGCAACGCAGGCCACAGGACCCTGAAGCCGCCCCGTGGACCTGGCCGACCGCCAGGCCCGAGGTGGTCCGCATCGCCTGGGTCTTCAGCTCCGGTGGGCCACGCGGCTTCGTTCATGTTGGCGTGCTCAAGGGCCTGACGGCCTTGGGGCTCAAGCCCGATTTCATCGTGGGCGCATCGGCGGGTGCGCTGGCCGGTACGCTGTGGGCTTCTGGTCTTGGTGAGTCACGGCTGGAGCAATTGGCCCTGGAGCTTCAGCCCTGGGATGTCCTGCGGTGGAACCCCCGTGGGTCAGAGTGGCTCAACGGCGGCGGACTGGCGCGGCTGGTCAACCAGGTGCTGGGAGGCCGGTTGCTGCAGGACCTGCCCGTGCCGGTGGCCTGTGTGGTGGCGCGCATCGATGACGGTCAGGTGCTGGCCTTCACGCGTGGCGACGCCGGTCTGGCCGTGCAGGCTTCCTCGGCCATCGCAGGGCAACTCGCGCCAGTGCCCATTGCCGGTGTGCGCTATGCCGATGCGGATCCGCATCAGCCCCTGCCCGTACGTCTGGCGCGTGCGCTCGGCGCCACCCGGGTGCTGGCCGTGGACGCCTCGGCCCACGAGGACAAGGCTCCCCCTGCCGCCCAGCGCTACCGCGAGACCGACTTGCGAAAGCGCGCGCTCACGCTGCCCGACGCCCGCCTTGCCGATGTGCTGCTCCACCCCGACACTGGCTACTGGGCCGGCTGGTCGCGGGGGTACCGCGAGCGCCTGATCGCGATGGGTGAAGCGGCCGTCCATGCCGAAGCGGCGCGGTTGATCGACATGCACGCTGGCAGAGACCATCGCCTGCCACGCACGAGGAGCCCATCATGAGTACGGTGACCACGACGCTGATCACGGGGAACAGTGGCTGCATGGGTCTGGAAATGGCGCGTTCGCGGGCTGTATCGTCCCCTGTGTCGTGAGGGCACACCCTGCAAATCCGCATGGCTGGCATGCACGGTTGAGGTTTGCTTTTCCAGGGGTGGATGCTGGAGGATCGACGTTTCAGGGCTGAGTGGAGCAACCCATGGCGAGCCGTCGTTCACGATCTGGTAGACCTTCCCGAACTGCCGCCGTCGCCGGGATCGCGCTGCTTGCGCTGCTGCAGGGCTGCGCCTCGACCGACAGCGCCGCGTCAAGGCCGGAACTCTTGAGCAGCGGCTGGAGCGCCCCGTCCACCTTGACGCCAGGCGCCCACTTCGATGCCTACGCGCTGGGTGTGAGCCAGGAGCTGCGCATTCACCGCCTGCCCTTCGACGCCGCGAAGGCCGATGCAGAGTTGACCCGTGTGGCGCCATTGCGTGCTCTTCCCAACCAGGAATGCCACCCGCAGACGCCCCGCGGCATTGCGATCCTGATCCACGGGCTGTCCGACACCGCGTTCGCCCTGCGCGATCTGGCGAACTCTCTGTCGAGACTGTGCTTCGAATCTCGCGTGCTGTTGCTTCCGGGCCATGGCACACGTCCGGCAGACCTGATGGTCGTCGATCACAAGG
>JBMLPD010000176.1:0-1876 GCA_049242285.1 Rubrivivax sp. | reverse complement strand
CGCCCTGCAGACGGTACACGTCCTGCACCTCGTCGACGATGTAGCGCGCCAGCTCCTCGATGCCCAGCAGGCGCAGGATGTCCTGCGGATCGGCCGGACCATCGACGATGAGCTCGCCCTTGTTCACCACCTGACCTTCGTGCACCAGGATGTTCTTCTCCTTGGGCACGAGTTCCTCGAACACCTTGCCGTCCGGATCGGTGATCTGCAGGCGCACCTTGCCCTTGGTCTCCTTGCCGAAGGAGATGGTGCCGGTCTGCTCGGCCAGCGTGCCCTTGTCCTTGGGACTGCGGGCCTCGAAAAGCTCGGCCACGCGCGGCAGACCACCCGTGATGTCGCGCGTCTTCTGGCCTTCGACGGGGATGCGCGCCAGCACTTCGCCGGGGGCGAGGTCCTGACCGTCACGCACCTGGATCAGCGCGCCCACAGGGAAGCCGATGGTCACGGAGTGGTCCGTGCCCGGGATCTTCACCTCCTGGCCGGCGGCGTCCAGCAGCTTGACCAGCGGACGCACCACCTTGGTGGAGCCGCGGCGCTTCGGGTCGATCACCACGAGCGTGGACAAGCCCGTGACTTCGTCCACCTGCTTGGCCACCGTCACGCCTTCTTCGACGTTTTCGAAGCGGGCCCGACCGGCGAACTCGGTGATGATGGGGCGCGTGAGCGGGTCCCAGTTGGCCAGCACCGTGCCGGCCTTGATCGGCTGGTCGGCCTTGATGTTGAGCGTGGCGCCGTAGGGCACCTTGTGGCGCTCGCGCTCCCGGCCGTGCGGGTCGAGGATGATGATCTCGCCCGAACGGGAGATGACCACGAGCTCGCCCTTGCCGTTGGTGACGTAGCGCATGGTGGAGTTGAAGCCGATGTGGCCGTCACTCTTGGCGTCCACGCTGGAGGCCACCGCCGCGCGCGAGGCCGCACCACCGATGTGGAAGGTGCGCATCGTGAGCTGTGTGCCTGGCTCGCCGATGGACTGCGCTGCGATCACGCCGATGGCCTCGCCCATGTTCACCAGGCCGCCACGGCCCAGGTCGCGGCCATAGCACTTGGCGCACAGGCCGAAGCGCGTGTCGCAGGTCAGCGGTGTACGCACCTTGACCTCGTCCACACCCGCCTGCTCCAGCAGGTCCAGCGTGTCCTCGTCCAGCATCTGACCGGCCGGCACCAGCACGTCCTGGGTCTCGGGATGCAGCACCTCGATGGCCGCCACACGGCCCAGGATACGGTCACGCAGGCTCTCGATGACTTCGCCGCCCTCAACCAGGGCGCGCATGGCGATGCCGTTCTCGGTGCCGCAATCGTCCTCGGTCACCACCAGATCTTGCGTCACGTCCACGAGACGCCGGGTCAAGTAGCCGGAGTTCGCGGTCTTCAGCGCCGTGTCCGCCAGGCCCTTGCGGGCGCCGTGGGTGGAGATGAAGTACTGCAGCACGTTCAGGCCTTCACGGAAGTTGGCCGTGATGGGGGTCTCGATGATGGAGCCGTCGGGCTTGGCCATCAGGCCGCGCATGCCGGCCAGCTGGCGGATCTGCGCGGCCGAGCCGCGGGCGCCGGAGTCAGCCATCATGTAGATGGAGTTGAAGGACTCCTGGTCCACCGTCTTGCCGTGGCGGTCGACGACCTTCTCCACGCGCAGCTGCTCCATCATCTTCTTGCCGATGTCGTCACCGGCCTTGCCCCAGATGTCCACCACCTTGTTGTAGCGCTCGCCGGCAGTCACGAGACCCGAGACGTACTGCTGCTCGATCTCCTTGACTTCCTTCTCGGCGCGCTCGATCAGGCCCGGCTTCTCCTTGGGCACCAGCATGTCGTCGATGGCGATCGAGATGCCGGCGCGCGTGGCCAGGCGGAAGCCCGACTGCAGCAGCTTGTCGGCAAA
>JBMLPD010000175.1:0-2319 GCA_049242285.1 Rubrivivax sp. | reverse complement strand
GTGGTGCCTGAGCCGGCACTGCCTGACGCCGCGCCCGTTCAGGCGCGTGCGGCCACGGCACCGCAGCCGGTAGCGCCCGCAACTTCCACCGCGCCACCGGCCCGACTCCCGACTGAACCCGAGTCCACTGCGGCGCCGCCCCCCAGCCCGCCGCCCCCCACCCTGGAAGAGGTGTCGCGCCTGACCCGGGAATCCGACTACTCGCGCTTCGTCGGCCAGGGCGTGGACCCGGGCGTCAAGAATGCGGCGCTGCGCAAGCTCTTCACCGACCCGCACTTCAACGTGATGGACGGGCTGGACATCTACATCGACGACTACAACACCCCCGACCCGCTGCCCGCAGGCATGCTGGAGAAGATGGTGCAGTCCGAAGCCCTGGGTCTGTTCAGCAAGACCCCTGAAACCCCGGACGACCCCACCCCCACCGAACCCCTGGCGGCTGCCCAGGCCGACACCCCCCGGCACCCCCAAGAGGCCCTTGCCCATGAAGACCCTGATCTGCGACTGCAACCGCACGATGCCCTTGGACCAGCGCAACCCGCGCGACCCGCAGGGCCTGATGGCCACGGTGCGGCAGGCCCTGAGCAAGACCCCGGGCGCCAGCGCTGACGGCCTGGAGACCGTCCACTCGGTGCTGTGCCGGCGCGAGGCGCAGGCCTTCCAGCGCGCCGCCGTGCAGACCGGCCGCGAAGGCGATGAACTGCTGGTGGCCTGCACGCAGGAGCAGCGCCTGTTCCTGGAACTCAACGAGCAAACCGAAGGGGCCGCACCCGTGCAGGAGCGGCCCATCCGCTTCGTCAACATCCGCGAGACGGGGGGCTGGTCACGCGATGCCGCGCAGGCCGCGCCCAAGCTGGCCGCCCTCATCGCCGCGGCGCAGTTGCCCGCGCCCGAGCCCGTGGCCACCGTCACCTACCGCAGCACCGGCCGTTGCCTGCTGGTGGGGCCTGGCGAACGCGTGCAGCAGGCCGCCGCCCTGCTGGCCGACAAGCTGAACCTCACGCTGCTGATCGACAGTGGCCCCGCCCCGCTGCCCCAGGCGCGCACCCACCCCGTGCACCGCGGGCAACTGGCCTCGCTGCAGGGCTGGCTGGGCGCCTTCCAGGCGCGCTGGACGCAGGACAACCCCATCGACCTGGACCTGTGCACGCGCTGCAACGCCTGCGTGCAGGCCTGCCCCGAAGGCGCCATCGGCCTGGACTACCAGGTGAACCTGAGCGCCTGCAAAATCCACCGCGAGTGCGTGCGGGTGTGCGAGGCCGCCGGCGCCATCGACTTCACACGCGAGCCGCAGGCCGTGGAAGAGACCTTCGACCTGGTGCTGGACCTGCGCGAGGCTCCGGCCTTCACCCAGCACCAGCCGCCGCAGGGCTACCGCCACGTAGCGCCCGGCGCTGACCTGGTACCCGCCGCCCTGGCGCTGCGTGAAAGCGAAGGCGAGTTCGAGAAGCCAAAGTTCTTCCGCTACCAGCAAAAGCTGTGCGCGCACAGCCGCAACGAGCAGATCGGCTGCACCGCCTGCATCGACGTGTGCTCGGCGCAGGCCATCCGCAGCGATGCCTCACGCAAGGGCAAGGCCAGCGCCGGCCCGCGCCGCCGGCCCGACGCCGAAGGCCGGCCCGTGGCCGCCGTGGTGCATGACGGCGGTGGCGTGGTGGTGGAACCCCACCTGTGCGTGGGTTGCGGGGCCTGCAGCACGGTGTGCCCCAGCGGGGCGATGTCCTTCGCCTACCCCGGCACCACCGACCAGGGCCGGCGCCTGCGCACGATGCTCAACGCGTATGCCGCCGCCGGTGGCCGTGATGCCGCGCTGCTGATCCACAGCGAAGGCGCGGGCGAGCGCGTGATCGGCGAACTCGGCCGCGCCGCCCGCTTGAAGACCGGTGCTCAGCCCGGTGCTCAGCCCGGTGTCCAGCCCGGCACCCCATCCGGTCTCCACGGCATCCCCGCGCGCGTGCTGCCTGTGCCGGTGTGGCACACCGCCAGCGTAGGCCTGGACCTGTGGCTCTCGGCACTGGCCCTGGGTGCCAGCCAGGTGATGGTGCTGCTGACCGAGGAAGAAGCGCCCGAATACCGGCAGGCCCTGACCGAGCAGATGGCCGTGGCACAGGCGCTGCTGACCGGCCTGGGCTACGAGGGCACGCACCTGCGTGTGGTGGAAGCCGGGGCGCTGGGCCACCCGGCCGACCCCACCGCCCTGTCCCGGCTGGACGCCGCCCTGCGCTGCGCCCCCGCCCGCACCGTGGCGCGCCCGGCCGCATTTGCCGTGCAAGCCGACAAGCGCGCCACCCTGGAACTGGCGCTGGACCACCTCATCGC
>JBMLPD010000174.1:0-1766 GCA_049242285.1 Rubrivivax sp. | reverse complement strand
CGATGGCGGCCACTGCCGCGGCCAAGAGTCCGCCCTTGCCCGCACCAGCCCCTGCGCCAGCCCCTGCGCCATCCCCCGCGCCATCCCCTGCGCCTTCCCCTGCGCCTTCCCCTGCGACAACTCCGGCCTCCCTGGCGGGCCCTGCGGCACCCGCCATGCAGACGCCGCCCGTGCGCCTGGCCGACCTGCCCGAGGCCCACCGCCGCGAACTGCCGCCCCTGGTGTTGAGCGGCGCGGTGCAATCGCCTGAACCTGCCGCCCGCATGCTCATCGTCGATGGCCAGGTGCTGCGCGAGGGCGATGCCCTGTCGCCCGGCCTGACGCTCGAGCGCATCGGTCCGCGCGCCGCCGTGTTCTCGCTGCGCGGTCTGCGTTTCGAAATGCCCTTGTGACCTTTCTTTCTTTCTTTCGATCCCTTCTTTGATGGATGAACGACTTGTTTGACACCCCTTCCATGGCGCCAGCCGACCCGTCAGGCGCCATTCCCATTGGCGAGTATGCAGAGCGCGCCTATCTCGAATACGCCCTGAGCGTGGTCAAGGGCCGGGCCCTGCCTGACGTGTGCGACGGCTGCAAGCCCGTGCAGCGACGCATCCTCTATTCCATGCAGCGCATGGGGCTGGCCTTTGCCGGCGCCTCGGGCGCCAAGCCGGTGAAGAGCGCGCGCGTGGTGGGCGATGTGCTGGGCCGCTTCCACCCCCATGGCGATCAGGCCGCATACGACGCCCTGGTACGCATGGCGCAGAGCTTCGCGCAGCGCTACCCGCTGATCGACGGCCAGGGCAACTTCGGCAGCCGCGATGGCGACGGTGCTGCGGCCATGCGCTACACCGAGGCGCGTCTTTCGCCCATCTCCCGGCTGCTGCTGGACGAGATCGACGAAGGCACGGTGGACTTCCAGCCCAATTACGACGGCTCCACCGAGGAGCCGCGCCTCCTGCCCGCGCGCCTGCCCTTCGTGCTGCTCAACGGCGCGAGTGGCATCGCCGTGGGCCTGGCCACCGAGGTGCCCAGCCACAACCTGCGCGAGGTGGCGGCCGCGGCCGTGGCCTTGATCCGCGATGAGAGGCTCGGTGAGGACGAACTCCACGCGCTGCTGCCCGCGCCTGACTACCCCGGCGGCGGGCAGATCATCAGCCCGGCGGCCGACATCCGCGCGGCCTATGCCAGCGGCCGCGGCTCGCTGAAGGTGCGTGCGCGCTGGAAGATCGAGGACCTGGCGCGCGGCCAGTGGCAGCTGGTGGTGACCGAGCTGCCCCCGGGCACCAGCGCGCAGAAGGTGCTGGAGGAGATCGAGGAGCTCACCAACCCCAAGGTGAAGGCCGGCAAGAAGGCCTTGTCGGCCGAGCAGGTGCAGCTCAAGGCCAGCGTGCTGGCGGTGCTGGACGTGGTGCGCGACGAATCGGGCAAGGAGGCGGCGGTGCGCCTGGTCTTCGAGCCCAAGAGCCGCACGGTGGAGCAGCCCGAGCTCATCACCACGCTGCTGGCGCACACGAGCCTGGAGACCAGCGCCCCCATCAACCTCACCATGGTGGGGCTGGACGGCCGGCCCACGCAGAAGAGCCTGCGCCAGATGCTGCTGGAGTGGGTGCAGTTCCGCCAGGCCACGGTGCAGCGGCGCACCCGCCACCGCCTGGACAAGGTGCTGGACCGCATCCACGTGCTGGAGGGCCGGCAGCTGGTGCTGCTGAACATCGACGAGGTGATCCGTATCATCCGCAACGCCGACGAGCCCAAGCCGGCGCTGATCGAGCGCTTCGCCTTGA
>JBMLPD010000173.1:0-1046 GCA_049242285.1 Rubrivivax sp. | reverse complement strand
CCCTTGCCGCCCACGGCCAGCCACCAGAAGCCCAGGTTGCTGGCCATCTGCAGCACGCCGAAAGCCAGCAGCGCGCGCCACAGGCCCAGCTTGAGCATCAGCACCCCGCCCAGCAGCGCGCCGCCAATGGTCAGCCACAGGCCGATGACCTTGTTCACCACCCCCACCTCGGCCGGCGCGAAGGCCATGCCCTTGAGCAGGAAGGGCGTCATCAGCGAACCGGCAAAGGCGTCGCCCAGCTTGTAGAGCACGATGAACAGCAGGAAGGCCGCCGCCCCGGGCAGGCTGAAGTAGTTGCGCAAGCCCTCCAGCAGCGTGACGAAGCGCGCACGCCGCGCCGCCCAGGCCGCCAGCGGCAGGGTGAAGGCGATGCCCAGCAGCAGCGCCAGCAGGTCCACCCAGCGCCCCTGCAACGCGGCCGGCAAGGCGGTGGTCTTGAGCCAGCCGCCGATCAGAGCCTGCGAGATCGGCTTGGCGAAGTGGTCGCTCACCACCACGCCCAGGGCGACCGCTGACAACACGGCAGCAAAGCCCAGCAGGTCCTGGCGGGCGGCGGGGGGCGCTGTGGCGGCGCCACCGGGCCCGGCCGGCGTCGGCGGCAGCCTGGGCAAGGGCGGCAACAGCAGCGCCGACACCACCGCCGCACCCACCATCAGCAGCGCCATCAGGCGGTAGACCGTGGGCCAGTCCCAGCCGCCGCCTTGCGCCGCGTCGGTCCAGATCAGGGCCAGGCCGCCGGAGACGATCATCGCCAGCCGGTAGCCCATCACGTTGAGCGAGGCCCCCAGGCCGCGCTCGGCCGGCGGCAGCACGTCGGTGCGCCAGGCGTCGATGACCACGTCCTGCGAGGCCGAGACGAAGGCCACGGTCACGGCCAGCAATGCAAAGAGGCGGATGCCGTCCTGGGGCGACGTGAGCGACAGCGCCAGCAGCGCGCCGGCCAGCGCCAGTTGCGTCAGCACCAGCCAGCCGCGGCGCCGCCCCAGGCCGGGCAGGTCGAAGCGGTCCATCAGCGGCGCCCACAGGAACTTGAAGGTGTAGGGCAG
>JBMLPD010000172.1:0-2780 GCA_049242285.1 Rubrivivax sp. | reverse complement strand
AGCAGGAAGGAGGGCGGGGAGCGGGGGCCGGCGGGGCGTGTCAGCGTTCCAGTCGGATGATCTGCCCTTCCACCCCATCGGTGAGCAGGTAGACCCAGCCGTCGGGGCCCTGGCGCACATCGCGGATGCGGGCCTGCAGGTGGGCCAGCAATGGTTCCCGCGCCACCACCTTGCGGCCGTCCAGGGTCAGACGCACCAGCACCTGCGCGCGCAGCGCACCCAGCAACAGGCTGCCCTGCCAGCCGGGATATCGGTCGCTGGTGACGAAGGCCAGCCCGCTGGGCGCAATGGATACGGGCAGCCACCATTGCAGCGGATGCTCGAAGCCGACCTTGGGGCCTTCTTCACCGATGCGTGTGCCGATGCCGTAGTTGCGCCCGTAGGTGACCAGCGGCCAGCCGTAGTTGCGTCCCGCCTGCGGCGCGTTGACTTCGTCACCGCCCTGCGGACCGTGTTCGGTCTGCCACAGCTCGCCCGTGGCGGGGTGCATGGCCAAGCCCTGGATGTTGCGGTGCCCCAGGCTGAAGACCTCGGGTGCGGCGCCCGGGCGGCCGACGAAGGGGTTGTCGGCCGGCACCCGGCCATCCGGCTCGATGCGAACGATCTTGCCGATGTGGTTGGCCGGATTCTGCGCCTCGCTCTTGAGGCTGAAACGGTCGCCCAGGCCGACGAACAGACGGCCATCCCTGGCGAACGCCAGGCGCGAGCCGCAGTGCAGGGAACTGGCCGCCTTGGGCCACTGGCGGAAGATCACTTGCACGTCCACCAGACGCGGCTCCTGCAGGCGCCCGCGCGCCACCGCCACGCCGTTGCCGCCCTCGCCCGGCTCGGCGTAGGTCCAGTAGACCCAGCGGTTCTCGGCAAACCGGGGGTCCAGTGCCACGTCCAGCAGCCCGCACTGGCCTTTGGCATCGACCGCAGGCAAGCCTTGCAACGGCTCGCCCAGACGGCCGTCGGCCCCAACGATGCGCATGCGGCCGGGGCGTTCGGTCACCAGCATGCGGCCATCGGGCAGGAAGGCCAGCCCCCAGGGCTGCGCCAGGCCGCGGGCCACGGGCACGGGCTTCAATTCGGCACTGGAAAAGGCCTGCACGGCCCAGGCCGGCACCATGGCGCCCAGACCCAGGATGCAGGCGCAGGCCGCCAGGCGGCGGATCGCACGGACCACAGCACAGATCGCACACAGGCTCATGCCCTGCATGCTGCCGCAAGTGGCGCAGGCGCACAAACACAGGGGGATTGCCCGCTGGCACTGGCTCAACGCAGGCATGGTGTGGTCAGCCCGCGCATCAACCGGCCTGCGCCGCCTCCACCAGCATCTGCACGCGCTGCCGGCCGTTCCACTCGTCGAGCTGGATGCGAAACGCCAGCTGCACGTGCTGCGGCAGAGGCTCGGTGCGCTGGAACCAGATGGCGTCGCGCACCTCGCCGGCGTGGCGCACGCGCAGCTTGAGGTGCTTGTCCTTGAGCAGGGTCTGCTGGATCACTTCCACCTGGTCACAGAACAAGGGGGGCTCGAAGCCCGAACCCCAGACCTGGGCGTCCAGCAATTGCGCCGTCTGGGCGTTGAACCACTGCAGGTCCAGCGGGCCGTCGTGCCGCAGGGTGCGCTGCAGCGTCGCCGGCTCCAGCCACTCCAGCGCCACCTGGCGCAGCGCGGCATCGAATGCAGGGAATTGGTCGGGCTCCACGCTGGCGCCGGCGGCCATGGCGTGGCCTCCAAAGCGCCGCAACACCCCGGGGGCGCGCTTGCTCACCAGGTCCAGCGCGTCGCGCAGGTGAAAGCCCGGAATCGAGCGCCCGCTGCCCTTGAGCGAGCCGTCCTGGGCGCGGGCGAAGACGAAGGTGGGCCGGTGCAGCCGGTCCTTCAGGCGCCCCGCGACGATGCCCACCACGCCCTCGTGGAAGCTCTCGTCGAACAGGCTCACGGCCGCCGGCGGCTCGGTGAGATCGGCCAGCTGTCGCGCCACGGCAGCTTCGGCCTGCTCGCGCATGCCGGCCTCCACCTCGCGGCGCTCGCGGTTGATGGTGTCCAGCTGCGCCGCCAGTTCGGCAGCCCGTGCGGTATCGTCGGTGAGCAGGCACTCGATGCCCAGGGTCATGTCCGACAGGCGCCCGGCGGCGTTGATGCGCGGGCCCAGCTTGAAACCGAAGTCCAGCACAGCGGCACGTGCGGGGTCGGCCCCGGCCACGGCGAACAAGGCCGCCACGCCCGGCTGCATACGGCCCGCGCGGATGCGCCGCAGGCCCTGCGCCACCAGGCGGCGGTTGTTCGCGTCCAGCTTCACCACGTCGGCCACAGTGCCCAGGGCCACCAGGTCCAGCAGGGCGTCGATGCGCGGCTGATGAGCAGCCTCGAAGCGGCCGCGCTGGCGCAGCTCGGCACGAAGCGCCAGCAGCACATAGAACATCACCCCCACCCCGGCCAGCGCCTTGCTCTCGAAGCCGTCACCCGGCTGGTTGGGGTTGACGATGACGCGCGCGGGCGGCAACACCACTTCGTCGCCCACCACGGCCGGCAGGTGGTGGTCGGTCACCAGCACGTCCAGGCCCTGCGCGCGCGCATGCGCCACGCCCTCCAGACTGGCAATGCCGTTGTCCACCGTCACCAGCAGGTCGGGGCGGCGCTGCAGGGCCAGGTCCACGATGGCGGGCGTCAGGCCGTAGCCGTGGATGGCGCGGTCGGGCACCACATAGCCCAGGGTCTCGGGCGCAGCCCCCAGCAGGCGCAAGCCGCGCAGGGCGACGGCGCAGGCGGTGGCGCCGTCGCAGTCGTAATC
>JBMLPD010000171.1:0-1080 GCA_049242285.1 Rubrivivax sp. | reverse complement strand
CGGTGATCTGGCCGTTGTCGTCCTGCAGCAGGTAGGTGCGGTTGCCGTGCAGCACACCGGGCGAACCGCGGGTGAGCGAGGCCGAGTGCTTGCCGGAATCCAGCCCCTCACCGGCAGCCTCCACGCCGATCAGGCGCGTGCCCTCGTGCCCGATGTAGGGGTGAAAGATGCCCATGGCGTTGCTGCCGCCACCCACGCAGGCGATGACGGCGTCGGGCTGCCGGCCCGCAGGGCCGCCCAGGGCCTCGATCTGCGCCGGCATCTGCGTCAGGCACTCCTGGCCGATGACGCTCTGGAAATCGCGCACCATCATCGGGTAGGGGTGCGGGCCGGCCACGGTGCCGATGATGTAGAAGGTGTTCTCCACGTTCGTCACCCAGTCGCGCAGCGCCTCGTTCAGCGCGTCTTTCAGCGTCTTGCTGCCGGACTCCACCGGCACCACGGTGGCGCCCAGCAGCTTCATGCGGTAGACGTTGGGCGACTGGCGCTTGACGTCCTCGCTGCCCATGTAGACCACGCATTCCATGCCGTAGCGCGCGCAGATGGTGGCCGTGGCCACGCCGTGCTGGCCGGCGCCGGTTTCGGCAATGACCCGCGGCTTGCCCATGCGGCGGGCCAACAGGGCCTGGCCGATGGTGTTGTTGACCTTGTGCGCGCCGGTGTGGTTGAGGTCTTCACGCTTGAAGTGGATGTGCGCCCCGCCCACCTCGCGGCTCAGGCGCGCAGCGTGGTAGATCGGGCTGGGGCGGCCGACGAAGTGCGCCAGTTCATGCCGGAACTCGGCCATGAAGGCCGGATCGGCCAGGGCCGTCGCATAGGCCTGGCGCAGCTCGTCCAGCGCGTGGATCAGGGTTTCGGCAACGAAGGTGCCGCCGTAGGGCCCGAAATGCCCGCGGGCGTCGGGTTGGTGATAGTTCAACATCGTGGGGGGCGTGCAGGGTTCAGGGGCTTGCCGATGGCGCGGCGCCGTCGGCCACCAGGGCATCGGCTTCACGCACCGTCTGGCAGAACCGGCGCATCAGCATGGCGTCCTTGACGCCCTTGGCTGCTTCCACGCCGGAGCTCACGTCAACGGCCCAG
>JBMLPD010000170.1:0-1271 GCA_049242285.1 Rubrivivax sp. | reverse complement strand
AGGCCTCGTCACCGGCGACCCAGAGCCAGTCGCCTGTGAAGGCGGCGCCGGAGAGGTTGGTCTTGACCAGGGAGTCCGGGGCGAATTCCAGGCGGACGGCATGGGCAGCACGGGCGTTGGGCATGGGTCGTTCTCCAAGAGTACGGGCATCCAGCGTGCCCGGCCGTGTCAGTTCAGACTGCTGCCCGCCTGCGACTCCATGAATTCGAGCGGTTCCTCGTCCAAGGCCCGCAAGGCCTCGTCAAAGGCCGCCTGGTCGGTCAGGAAGTGGTCATCCCACACGTGCGAGTTGCCCGCGCCGTCCACCACCTCCAGGATCCAGTCGCTTGTGCTGTCCTTGTAGATGTGAACCTCCACGGTCACGCCATGGCGGGTGATGGTCTGGTTCAGCGGGGAGTAGATCAGGTCGTGTTCATCCGGCTCTTCAGCGGTGAACCGCCGCGAGGGGATGACTGTCATGCTTTCAAGGTGCTGTGCCCGCGCCCGCTTGCAGGACTGGATGACCCGGTTGAGGGCCTCATCGGCCGTGATCGCCAGCTTCTGAAAGTTGCGCAGCAGGTCGTTCAATTCGCGCTGCGCGGCGGGCGTGGACTCATCCGCCAGCAGCGGCACGGCGCTGGCGAACATCGAGTGCACTTCAGACAGCACGTCGACAGCCTCATGCGCCTTTTCGGGAAGGTCCATCTCCTGTTCGTCACCGAACAACCCGTCCACAAAGCCCGCAAGTTCCTGCGAACGCGTCTGGGCCAACGCCAGCAGCGCCTGTCGGTTGGGCTTGACTTCCGCGCGCGGCAGCCGGAAGGGGCTGCGGGCGTTCTGGTGCTCGGACAGCCGGTTCCACAAGCCCGCCACCAGGGTCTCCATCAGTTCTTCCACCTCTTCTTGTGAGGCCAACTCCGGCCACTGCCCGCCCCAGGCCTGCTCAACCACCCGGATGGGCGAGACGTCCAACCGGGGGCTGGCGATGGCGCCCAGGAAACGCATGCGCAGCACGTGCAGCGGCGTGGGGCAGGCGTGGCGGGTCAGCAGGGCCTGGACCTGCTGGTCGGTCACTTTGGATGGTGGGGGCCGGTTTGCAGGCGGCATGGCGGGTGGTTGAAGCGTGGCGCGGTGTGCAGCATTCTGCAGCGGCAGCGGTGGCCGCGGCGATCAGCCCGCTGACCCCCTCAACTCCACCGCCCACCAGGCGGGCAGCAGCCGACGTACTGCCGGGCGTCGGTAGCGATCGTCCAGCAGCCACAGCCAGCCGCGGTCCTCGGGCGTGCGCAGCA
>JBMLPD010000169.1:0-8195 GCA_049242285.1 Rubrivivax sp. | reverse complement strand
CCGAGCCGCAGGCCGGAAGCGACCTGTCGCTGGTCCGCACCCGGGCTGAGCCGCAACCTGACGGCACCTACAAGTTGTTCGGTACCAAGATCTACATCACCTATGGCGAGCACGACATGGCGGACAACATCGTCCACCTGGTCCTGGCCAGAGTGGTCGGCGCGCCGGAAGGCGTCAAGGGCATCTCGCTGTTCATCTGCCCCAAGGTGTTGGCCGACGCTACGCGCAACGACGTGCGATGCGTCAGCATCGAGCACAAGCTCGGCATCAAGGCCAGCCCCACGGCGGTGCTGCAGTACGGTGACGGGGGCGGTGCGGTGGGCTATCTCATCGGCCAGGAGAACCGCGGCCTCGAGTACATGTTCGTGATGATGAATGCGGCCCGGTTCGGCGTGGGCGTGCAAGGCATCGCGCTGGCCGAAAGGGCGTACCAAAAGGCCGTGCAGTACGCCCGTGACCGTGTACAGAGCCGGCCGGTGGACGGCTCGATGCCGGCAGCCTCGTCCATCATTCACCACCCGGATGTCAGGCGCATGCTCATGACCATGCGGGCGCACACCGAGGGCTGCCGCGCCATGGCGCTGGCGGCGGCGGCGGCCCTTGATGCCGCCCATGCCCATCCGGATGCCGCTGTGCGCAGGGACAACCAGGCCTTCTACGAATTTCTCGTGCCGCTGGTCAAGGGCTTGTCTACCGAGATGAGTCTGGAAGTGGCCAGCCTGGGCGTGCAGGTGCATGGCGGCATGGGCTTCATCGAGGAGACCGGCGCCGCGCAGTACCTGCGCGACGCCAAGATCCTGACCATCTACGAAGGCACCACCGCCATCCAGGCCAACGACCTGGTGGGCCGCAAGACGGCCCGTGACGGTGGCGCGATGGCCCGGGCCGTTGCCGGGCGGGTGGCCGCTACCGAAGCGCTGCTGCTGGGCCGCAACAGTGACGCAGGCAAGCGAATGGCCCAGCGTTTGGCGGCGGCCCGCCTGGCGTTCCTGGACGTGGTGGGTTTTGTCGCGGAGCGCAGCAAGGCGGATCCGAATGCGGCCTTCGCGGGCAGCGTGCCCTACCTGATGTTGGCGGGTACCCTGGTGTGCGGCTGGCAGATGGCCCGCGCCCTCATGGTGGCCGAGGATCGGCTGGCCGAGGGCCGGGACCCTGCCTTCATGCAAGCCAAGATCACCACCTGCCGGTTCTACGCAGACCACCTCCTGCCGCGCGCGCTGGCTTGGCGCGACAGCATCGTGGACGGCGCCGAATCGGTGACCGGGATGGCGCTCGAAGCGTTCTAGGCGCCGTCCAGCCACCGAGCACCGAGCACTTTGGGGCTCGCTGAACCGGCTGACCCTGCGGCACATGCAAGAAGGCCCCGTCAGGGGCCTTCAGTGCTTGAACCGGCGGGTCGGTCTGGGCGAGGCCGCCGATTGCTCACTTGATCGTCGTGAACCTCACTTCAGGACGGTCATCCGAACGGTGGATGGTCGTGACGTTTTGCTTCATGGCCCAGGGGCGCATCTGGTGATGCAGCGGGATGGTCAGGTATTCGTCGCGGGTGCGCACCAGAGCTTCGCGGATCATGGCGTTGCGCTTGGGCACGTCCATCTCCGACTTCATCGCGTCCACCAGGCGGTCCACCGTGGCATCGCTGATCTTGCTGAAGTTGAAGTTGCCATCGGCGCCAGAGGAGCGGGTGCGGATCAGCGACTGCAGCGAATACTGTGCATCGTAGGTGGCCACGCCCCATCCGAGCAGATAGATGGACGAGTCGAAGTTCTGGACTTTCTGGATGAAGGTGGCCATGTTCTCAGCGGCCAAAGAGGCCTTGACCCCTATGCGTGACCACATGGCCACCACGTTCTGGCAGATCTCCTCGTCGTTGACATACCGGTTGTTCGGGCAGTTCAGGCGGATTTCGAAACCGTCTGGATAACCGGCGTCGGCCAGCAGCTTCTTGGCGGCATCGACGTTGGCAGGCGCGGGCCTGTCCAGGTTGGCGTCGTAGCCGTTCACGCCCGGCGCCACCATGAGGGCTGCGGGGATCGACAGGCCTCGCATGGTGCTGCGCTGGATGGCAGAACGGTCGATGGCCAGCGAGAGCGCCTGGCGCACACGCTTGTCGGCGAAGGGGTTCTTGCCCTTGATGTTGCTGTGCTTCAGCTCCGGGCTACCCACGTCAGGGGCGAGGTAGATGGTGCGCACCTCTGGGCCGTCAAGCACCTTCAGCTTGCTGTCACCGCGAAGCCGGCCCACGTCCTGGGTGGGCAGGTCCGTCAGCATGTCCACGTCACCCGACAGCAGCGCTGCAATGCGGGTCGGGTCGCTCTTGATCGGTGTGTAGATCACTTCCTTGACGTTGGAAGTGTGCTTGTCCCACCAATCGTTGTTGATGGTCATGGTTATGCGCTGCTCGGGCGTCCAGCCGGTGATCTTGTAGGACCCCGTTCCCATGACATTTCGGGACGCGAAATTCTCTTCCTTGTTCTTGTAGTCCTGAACGTTCACGCTCTTGTTCTTCTCGGCCCACCCCTTGCTCATGATGAAGAAGTTGACGAGGTTGCGAAGCAGAATGGGGTTGGGCCCGGACAGGATCAGGTCTACCGTGTAGTTGTCGACCTTTTTCACATCGGCCACGCCGGTCACGTAGATGCCCATCGTGCCCTGGGGTTGCTTGATGCGGCCGTAAGAAAAGACCACATCGTCAGCCGTCAGGGGAGAACCGTCGTGAAACTTGACATTGCGCCGCAGTTCAAAGCGAACCTGGGTGGGACTCACGAAGGTCCATTTCGTGGCCAGCGCAGGTTCCACCTCGTATTTGTCGTTGTAGCGAACCAGGCCTTCGTAGGCGTGCTGAAGGATGGCGTTGGTGGTGGCGTGGTTTTGCGAGTGCGGGTCCAGGGTCAGGATGTCGTTCTGGGCGGCCCAGCGCAGGGTCTGGGCTTGGGCGGGGGCGACCAGGGCAGCCGCCACAGAGACGGCAACCAGCAGCATCTTGAACTTCTTCATGCAGCAACTCCGAAAGCAATTGACGAAGGCTGCATGCTAGTGGCTGTCGGCACTTTGGGAAGGCGGGAAACCCCGATCTTCATGGGGTTCATGCCTCATGAGCCCACATTCAGCCGCTCCAGCGGGGCATCACAGCCCGTACCCGCTGCGATCCAGCGCCGGGCCAGCGCCCGGACCCAGGGTTCGGGCAGCGCTCTGACAAATCGCCCTGGGCTGACCAGCAGCCCACAGCGGTAGGCGCGGGCCTCGTCGGACCACACCAATGCACCGCACGGGCCTTTGCGGGCGCGGGTGACCACCATGCCCACAGGGCAGGGCTCGGCCAGGCAGCACAGCCCGCAGCCGTTGCAGGGGCTTCCCAAGCCCGGTGGATGGGGCGCCAGCGGGTGTATCTGCACCACGCGGCGAAAGCTCTGGGCAGAGGGTTCTGACATCACGAACAGGTGCAGGGTCTGCCCAGGCTGTTGGGCCACCGAGGGGTCGAAGCAATCAAATCCGTTTGAACCACGAGAGAGGAACGGGCCCGGGGCGGTGCTAGAGTGACGATCTGGAGAGCATACTGGCCCTTCCCGTCCCCTTGCTGAACGAGACGACAGCAAGGCGGGTCGCGATCCGCCAACCGGTGAAGCCGGGGCCGCGGAAGGTTTTTGAACCCATCAGAGTGCCGGATACCGGCGCGAAAGGTGAGCGGATGATGATGCAGCAATACAGGTCCAACTCGTACCTGTTTGGCGGTAACGCGCCCTACGTCGAAGAGTTGTACGAGGCCTACCTGGACAATCCCGGCAGCGTCCCGGACAACTGGCGGTCCTATTTCGACAACCTGCAGCATGTGCCGGCGGTCGATGGCACGGACACGCGGGATGTGGCTCACGCTCCCGTCATCGAGTCCTTTGCACTTCGGGCCAAGTCCAACGCCTTCGCGCTGAAGGCCAGCAGCGCCGATCTGGCCGTCTCGCAGAAGCAGGTCCACGTCCAGAGCCTGATCGCCGCCTATCGCTTCCTGGGGTCGCGCTGGGCGGACCTGGATCCGCTCAAACGCACCGAGCGTCCGAAGATTCCCGAACTCGAGCCCTCGTTCTATGGCCTGAGCGAATCGGACATGGACATCACGTTTTCGGCTGCGAACACCTACTTCAGCAAGGCCGAGCAGATGAGCCTGCGGGAGATCCTGCAGGCCCTGCGTGACACCTATTGCGGCACGCTGGGTGCGGAGTTCATGCACATCACCGAGCCGACGGAAAAGCGCTGGTGGCAGGAACGCCTGGAGACCAGCCGCAGCAAGCCCGTGCTGACCGCCGATCAGAAGAAGCACGTGCTGGAGCGCCTCACGGCCGCCGAGGGCCTGGAGCGTTACCTGCATACCAAGTACGTGGGGCAGAAGCGGTTTTCGCTCGAAGGGGGTGAAAGCTTCATCGCAGCCATGGACGAACTGATCCAGCAGGCCGGCGCCAAGGGCGTGCAGGAGATCGTGATCGGCATGGCCCACCGTGGCCGCCTGAACGTGCTGGTCAACACCCTGGGCAAGATGCCCAAGGACCTCTTCGCCGAGTTTGACCACACCGCGCCTGAAGAGCTGCCCGCGGGCGACGTGAAGTACCACCAGGGCTTCAGCTCGGACGTCACCACCCCGGGCGGCCCGGTGCACCTGAGCCTGGCCTTCAATCCCTCTCACCTGGAAATCGTCAATCCCGTGGTCGAGGGCTCGGTGCGTGCCCGCATGGACCGTCGTGGCGACCACCGTGGTGACCAGGTGTTGCCGGTACTGGTGCACGGCGATGCCGCCTTCGCCGGTCAGGGCGTCAACCAGGAGACCCTTGCGCTGGCCCAGACCCGGGGTTACACCACGGGCGGCACGGTGCACCTGATCATCAACAACCAGATCGGTTTCACCACTTCTGATCCCAGAGACCTGCGCTCTACGCTGTACTGCACCGACATCGTCAAGGGCGTGGAAGCCCCTGTCCTGCACGTCAACGGTGACGATCCCGAGGCCGTGGTGCTGGCCATGCGCTGGGCCCTGGAGTACCGCATGGAGTTCCGCAAGGACGTGGTGCTGGACATCATCTGCTTTCGCAAGCTGGGCCACAACGAGCAGGACACGCCCTCGCTGACGCAACCGCTGATGTACAAGAAGATCGCTCAGCACCCCGGCACGCGCAAGCTGTATGCGGACAAGCTGTCAGCCCAGGGCCTGGGTGCCACTTTGGGCGAGGACATGGCCAGGGCCTATCGCTCTGCCCTTGACGATGGCCGGCACACCGCGGACCCGGTGCTGACCAACTTCAAGAGCAAATACGCGGTGGATTGGCTGCCGTATCTGGGCAAGAAGTGGACCGATGCGGCCGACACGGCCATCCCCCTGGCCGAATGGAAACGCCTGGCCGAGCGCATCACCACCATCCCTGAGTCGGTGAACATGCACCCGCTGGTCAAGAAGGTGTATGACGACCGTGCGGCCATGGGGCGCGGGGAGCAGCGGGTGGACTGGGGCATGGGCGAGCACATGGCTTTCGCCTCACTGGTGGCCAGCGGCTATCCCGTCCGCATGTCGGGCGAAGACTGCGGGCGCGGCACTTTCTCCCACCGGCATGCCGTCATCCACGACCAGAAGCGCGAGCGCTGGGACGAGGGCACCTACGTGCCCTTGCAAAACGTGGCCGAGAAGCAGGCGCCCTTCCTGGTCATCGACTCCATCCTGTCCGAGGAGGCGGTGCTGGCCTTCGAGTATGGGTATGCAGGGTCTGACCCGAACACGCTGGTGATCTGGGAGGCCCAGTTCGGCGACTTCGCCAACGGCGCTCAGGTGGTGATCGACCAGTTCATTGCCTCGGGCGAGGTGAAGTGGGGCCGCCAGAACGGCTTGACGCTGATGCTGCCGCACGGCTATGAAGGGCAGGGTCCGGAGCACAGCTCGGCCCGCCTGGAGCGCTTCATGCAGCTGGCGGCCGACACCAACATGCAGATCGTGCAACCCACCACGGCGGCGCAGATCTTCCATGTGCTGCGCCGGCAGATGGTGCGCAATCTGCGCAAGCCGCTGGTGTTGTTCACACCCAAGTCCCTGCTGCGCAACAAGGACGCCACCTCCACGCTCAACGAGTTCACCAAGGGCGGATTCCAGACCGTCATGGGCGAGCTCAACGCCGACGTGCTGGCTGCAGCGGCCAAGGTCAGGCGTGTGATCGCCTGTTCTGGCAAGGTGTACTACGACCTGGTCAAGAAGCGCGAGGAGAAGGGCCTGAACGACGTCGCCATCGTGCGTGTCGAGCAGCTCTATCCCTTCCCGCACAAGGCCCTGGCGGCCGAGATCAGGAAGTTCCAGAACGCCACGGAAGTCGTGTGGTGTCAGGACGAGCCGCAGAACCAGGGTGCCTGGTTCTTCGTGCAGCACAACATCCACGAGAACATGCTGGATGGCCAGCGCCTGGGGTATGCCGGTCGCGCTGCCTCGGCCTCGCCGGCGGTGGGTTACGCCCACCTGCACCAGGATCAGCAAAAGGCGCTCATCGACGCGGCCTTTGGCAAGCTCAAGGGCTTCACGCTGACCAAGTAAGGCGTCCGCCCCTCTGTAACGAATTCACATTCAAGACCATCATGGCCATCGTAGAAGTCAAGGTTCCGCAGTTGTCCGAGTCCGTGGCGGAGGCCACTTTGCTGCAGTGGAAGAAGAAGCCCGGCGAGGCCGTCGCCGCCGACGAAATCCTGATCGAGATCGAGACCGACAAGGTCGTGCTGGAAGTGCCCGCCCCGGCCGCCGGCGTGCTGACCGAACGGGTGGTGGCGGACGGCGGCACCGTCGTCAGCGATCAGCTGATCGCCCGCATCGATACCGAAGCCGTCGCCGGTGCTGCAGCATCTGTGCCATCCGCAGCGCCCGCCGCGGCAGCCCCCGCGCCTGCAGCGGACAAGGCTGGCGTGGCCATGCCCGCCGCGGCCAAGCTCATGGCTGACAACGCCCTGGCCGCGGGCTCGGTGGCCGGTACCGGCAAGGACGGGCGCGTGACCAAGGGTGATGTACTGGCTGCGGTGGCTGCGCCCAAGGCCGTGGCGGCACCGGTGGCCGTGGCAGCGCCTGCCGCCGTGGCCAGGCCGCTGCCCGCCGTGGCCGCGCCTGTGCCTCAGCGTCTGGGTGACCGCCCTGAGCAGCGCGTGCCCATGAGCCGCCTGCGCGCCCGCATCGCCGAGCGCCTGGTGCAGTCGCAGAGCACCAACGCCATCCTGACCACCTTCAATGAGGTGAACATGGCGCCGGTCATGGACATGCGCAAGAAGTTCCAGGACAAGTTCGAGAAAGAGCACGGCATCAAGCTGGGCTTCATGAGCTTCTTCGTCAAGGCTGCTGTGGCGGCGCTGAAGAAGTACCCGGTGCTGAACGCTTCAGTGGACGGCAACGACATCGTCTACCACGGCTACTTCGACATCGGCATCGCCGTGGGCTCGCCCCGCGGCCTGGTGGTGCCCATCCTGCGCAACGCCGACCAGATGACCTTTGCGGAGATCGAGAAGAAGATCGCCGAGTACGGGCAGAAGGCGCGCGACGGCAAGCTGGGCATCGAGGAGCTGTCGGGCGGCACCTTCTCCATCTCCAACGGTGGCACCTTCGGCTCGATGTTGTCCACCCCCATCATCAACCCGCCGCAGTCGGCCATCCTGGGCGTGCATGCCACCAAGGACCGCGCAGTGGTCGAGAACGGGCAGGTGGTCGTGCGCCCCATCAACTACCTGGCCATGAGCTACGACCACCGCATCATCGACGGTCGCGAGGCCGTGCTGGGCCTGGTGACGATGAAGGAAGCGCTGGAAGACCCGGCACGTCTGCTGTTCGACATCTGAGGGCTGCACCATGTCTCAATCCTTTGATGTCATCGTCATCGGCGGCGGCCCGGGGGGCTACATCGCCGCCATCCGGGCGGCGCAGTTGGGCTTCAAGGTGGCCTGCATCGACGAGTGGAAGAACGCCGCCGGTGGCCCGGCGCCGGGCGGCACCTGCACCAACGTGGGCTGCATCCCCTCCAAGGCGCTGCTGCAGTCTTCCGAGCACTACGAGCACGCGCGGCACCACTTCGCCGACCACGGCATCTCCACCGGCCCGGTGACCATGGATGTGGCGAGGATGGTGGCCCGCAAGGACACCGTGGTCAAGCAGAACAACGACGGCATCCTCTACCTGTTCAAGAAGAACAAGGTGAGCTTCT
>JBMLPD010000168.1:0-1524 GCA_049242285.1 Rubrivivax sp. | reverse complement strand
GCCGCTGGTTTGCGGACCATCTCCAACACCTTGCTCGCGTCGAGTGTGCGCGCTTGTTGCTGGATCTGAGGCAGTGCCTGCTGCTGCATCTGCCTGGCGCTGACAAGCAGGTCCTGGTAGGTCTTCTGCAACAGCGCCGTGCTCATCTGCCTGCCGCCGCCGTAGTAGCGCACGGCCAACTGACCCAGTGCATAGGTGGTGGCAAAACTCATTGCGACGCCTGTGCCCAGGCTTCCCACCCCGCGGCCCAGCCCGCCCAGCACCGAGCCCAGCAGGCCCCCCACCAGCTTGCGTCCGAACTGCTCCAGGTACTGGCCGGTGAGGCCAACCCCCGCCGTGGCAATGAACTCCTTGATCATGCCGGCGTCGATGTTCGTGATGCCGTGAGCCTGTGCAATGCCATGGACCAGCTTGACCTGCAGCGGAATGATGGCCACGCTGGCCCAGCTCTGCGGCAACAGCTCCAGCGCGCCACAGAGCACGGCTCGGTTGAAGATGCTCCTGTCCAGTGCTGCACGGTCGACTGCAACGCCCGAAGTGCCAGGCGCTGGCACTGGCGCAGGCGCATCCGTCTCCTGGGCCAAGCCATCGGCCTGCACCTCGAAGGCCGTGTCAACAAGGCCGCCAAGCTCGCCCCTCACGCGCGCAAGGAACTGGCGCTCGGCAGGTGTCTGGACGCCATCGGCGTCGCAAACGCAGACCGCAAGTTCATAGGCCAACTGGCGATGGGCAGGTGCCTTCAGCGCGGCCAGCACTTCGGGCAGATCCAGACGCTGCAGGAGCACGTCCTGCATCAGTCCCGGAAAGTTGAGACTGGAAGCTTCGCTGCCCAGCGTGGCAGCAATACGCTTGATCTCCTCGCGCTCGGCGTCAGACTTGCGTCCATCCGCGAAAGCGGCCATCAAGGCCAAGGCCAGCAAGGCGCGTTGTTCGTCGGCGTTCATGAGCCCCATCCTCCACCAGATGCAATGACATCGGTTGATTGTGGCCAGAGACGGCATAGGCACAGAGCGCCCGCGGCTTCTGCCGGGCAGCGGAATCCAACCGTCGGACTTCAGCCCTCAGGATCCCGACCATCCCTGGGCGCACGGTCCAAAGACGAAGCACGACCCTGCGGGCCGCGCGTACGCAAGCACCAAAGCCCTAAGAGCCGCCCAGCTCAGAAGTCCGGCTGTTCCACCCGCGGCCAGTGGTTGAGGCTGCGTTGGCGGTAGGGAAGGTGCGCGAAGTCGGTGTCGAGCAGGCCGGGGGACGCCACGTACAGCACCTCGCTGGCCAGCGGCGCGAAGGCCGCATGGAAGTGCTGGGAGCTCTTGACCACGATGCCGCGCAGGGCCGTCAGGTCGATGCCCAGGCCCGTGAAAAGCTCCGTGCCCAGGGCCTGCTGACGCAGCGAGATCAGCACGAGGTGGATGCCATCGTCCGTGCTCACCCAGGCAGATCGACCACAGGGCGCAGGGTGGCCGGAGAGTCCGGTCTGCCAGTGCTCTTCCACCAGTGCGCGGACGGTGACCTGCAGGTCCA
>JBMLPD010000167.1:0-2491 GCA_049242285.1 Rubrivivax sp. | reverse complement strand
GCGGTCGGACGACGCGTTGTTGAACTCGGCTGCATCGATCAGGCCGCGGTCCAGCGCAGGCACGATCTCGCCGCCAGGAAGCGGGTTGACGGCGGTGCCCAGCTCCTTGAACACGTCGATGGCCAGGCCCACGGTGCGGAACTTCAGGCCCTTCATGTCGGCCACCTTGGCCACCGGCTTCTTGAACCAGCCCAGCGGCTGGGTGGGCATGGGGCCGTAGACGTAGGACACCACGTCGATGTTCAGGCTCTTGTAGATCTCTTCCAGCAGGGCCTTGCCGCCGCCGTAGTAGTGCCAGGCCAGCACCATGTTCGGGTCCATGCCGTAGGCCGGGCCGGAGCCCCACAGCGCCAGCGCGGTGTTCTTGCCGTAGTGGTAGGCCAGCACGCCGTGGCCGCCGTCCAGGGTGCCCTTGTTGACGGCGTCCAGCAACTGGAAGGCCGGCACCACGGAGCCCGAGGGCAGCACCTCGATCTTCAGCCGCCCGCCGGCCATGTCGTTCACCTTCTTGGCGAAGTCGTTGGCGTACTCGTGGAAGATGTCCTTGGCCGGCCAGGTGCTCTGGAAGCGCAGGCTGACGGTCTGTGCGTTGCTGACCATGGGGGCGGCCATGGCGGCGGCGCCGACGGCGCCGGCCGAAGCGGTCTTCAGGAAGCTGCGGCGCTGCGGCGCCTTGTGAAGGGGCTGGGTCATGGACAACTCCTGGGCAGAAATCAGAGGGATGGGTTGAACGGCGTTTGTCGGATGCCTGGGACAAACACACGAAGAATATCCCAGGAAGTCTCTGGAATGACAATGCGTGTCAACCCGGGGCCACAACCCGGTGGGGCTTTGCAGTGGGGCTATGCGACCAGGGGCTGGAGTTTTGGGCCCCAGCCTGGTGGGGCCACGCCGCGGCGGACCAGAAAGTCCAGGGTCACCAGCGAGGCGTCCACGGTCATGTGCGCGCTGGCAGCCTGGCGCAGCACCTCGTCCATGGGCCACAGGTGCCATTCGCCCACCTCGCCGTCCTGGTTGAGAGGCGTCTGGCCGGATGGCAGTTGCAGGTCGAAGACGTGCAGGCGCTCGAATTGCCGGCCCTCCGGGGTGTCCCGGTCGAGTTCGAGCACGCGCCCGGGCACGGCCTGGGCCATCTGCGCCGGGCTCAGGCCCGCTTCCTCGAAGCCCTCGCGCACCAAGGTCTCGCACGGGGTCTGGCCATGCGGCACGCCGCCCCCGATCAGGTTGTCCAGCAGGCCCGGGTCCGTGGCTTTGGTCGGTGCACGGCGCGCGATCCACATCTGAGCAGGCCTGCCGTCCGCGCCGGCCACCCAGCCGTTGCAGTGCGCGCCCAGCGTCAGCGTGCCCCAGAAGCGGGCCGAGGCGCGCTCGAAGACGGCCCGCACCTCGCCCGTGCGGGGCGACAGCAGGGCAAAAGGCTCGCCGCGCCAGGCGCGGATCAGGCCCTGCGCGTGCAGGCGGTGGTTGATCTCGGTGAAAAAGGCCTCCCGATCGCACGGTGCCGCCGTCAGGACCACCGCCTCGGCCCGCACCTCCACCCCGCGTCCCCAGGGCTGCAGCGCCGCGAGGTGCGCCTCGTCCACGCTGCCGACGCGCTCGCCGTCCACGAAGAACGGGCGGCGCGGCCGCACCTGCCTCCGCGCCTCGGTCAGAGCGTGCCAGGTGATCGTCTCAGTGGTCGTCTGGGTGCGGGCCGGTACCTTCATGCGGGAGCCTTCAACCGGTTGAGCCTCCCACGGGCAGGGCCAGCCTGTGCCGACGAGGAGATTGCCGGAGCTCCCACCCAGCCGTTCGCCCTGAGCCTGTCGAAGTGCCCGCGAGGGCCTGGCCAGGCCTGCCCTGAGCGGAGTCGAAGGGCTCAGCCCGAACGCGTTCGTTGCGAAGGCCGCCGTCTTCGCGAACCCTGGCTTCCTCGCGAACACCTTGCGCCGTCATGGGGCTGGGAGGCTCGTCAAGCCCCCATCCCTGCGCAGACAAGCAGGTGACAGGAAACGGAGCGGACCTCAGGCATCGCGCCATCTGGCCATCAGGCCGTCCCACTTCGCACGCGCTGCCTTGACGTGGCGCTCCTTCACATGGCCGTAGCCGCGGATCTCTTCGGGGATGCGGGCGATCTCGGCAGCCAGCGGCAGCCTGTCGGCGTTCAGGCCCTGCAGCAGCTCGGCGATGCAGGCCTCGTAGTCCGCCAGCAACTGCCGCTCCATGCGGCGCTCCTCGGTCTTGCCGAAGAGATCCAGCGCGCTGCCGCGCAGGCCCTTCAGGCGCGCCAGCAGCGGGAAGACCTTGCGCACCCACGGCCCGAAGGGCTGCTTGACGAGCTCGCCTTTGGCGTTGCGCCTGGCAATGGCCGGCGGTGCGAGGTGGTGCACGATCCTGAAGTCGCCCTCGAACATGCCTTCGATCTTCTTCACGAAGGCCGGATCGGTGTGCAGCCGGGCCACCTCGTACTCGTCCTTGATGGCCATGAGCTTGAAGAGGTAGCGCGCCACGG
>JBMLPD010000166.1:0-1378 GCA_049242285.1 Rubrivivax sp. | reverse complement strand
CACGCTTTCCAGGCGTGCGACTTAAACCACTCATCCATCCCTCCGCAGGGATGTCAGCGAAGGCGCCTGGGCGGCACTGCTGTCGTGACGGGGGCAGAGTTTAGCCTACGGCTTGCCACTCATGACGTTGCAGCCACTCCAGAGGCACGAAGTCCAGGGCGCGCTGGTGGCTGCTTTCCAGGACGACGGGCGGTGCGCAGCCTGCGGCATGGGCTTCCTTCCAGCGCAGGGCGCACACGCACCAGCGGTCGCCGGGTTTCAGGCCCTTGAAGCGGTGCTCGGGCCGCGGCGTGATGAGGTCGTTGCCGCGCTCGAACTGCTGGTTGAGGAACTCCAGCGTCATGCGGGCGCAGATCACGTGGCTGCCGGCGTCCTGCGCATCGGTGTGGCAGCAGCCGTCGCGGTACCAGCCCGTCAGCGGGTCGTAGGAGCAGGGCACCAGGGCCGTGCCCAGCACGTTCAGCGCCTGACGGCCGACCGCGCCGTCTTCACCCGCCATGCCGGCCGCCTTTCATCAGCGTCATGGCCGAACCGATGAGTGCGGAGACTTCGGTCATGTTGCCCGGCACGATCATGGTGTTGTTGGCCTTGGCCAACTGGCCGTAGGCGTCCACGGCGCGCTCGGCCACCTTGAGCTGAACGGCCTGCTCGCCGCCGGGCTGCTGGATGGCCGCGGCGATCTTGCGGATGGCCTCGGCCGTGGCCTCGGCCACGGCGGCGATGGCGGCGGCCTCGCCCTGGGCCTTGTTGATCTCGGCCTGCTTCTCGCCCTCGGATCGGGCGATGAAGGCCTCGCGCTCGCCCGTGGCGATGTTGATCTGCTCCTGACGCCGGCCTTCGGAGGCGGCAATGAGGGCGCGCTTCTCGCGCTCGGCGGTGATCTGGGCTTGCATGGAGCGCAGGATCTCCGCCGGGGGCGTCAGGTCCTTGATCTCGTAGCGCAGCACCTTCACGCCCCAGGTGAGGGCGGCTTCGTCCAGGGCGCTGACGACCGAGGCGTTGATGAGGTCACGCTCCTCGAAGGTCTTGTCCAGCTCCATCTTGCCCACCACGCTGCGCAGCGTGGTCTGCGCCAGCTGCGTGATGGCGGTGAGGTAGTCGCTGCTGCCGTAGCTGGCGCGCATGGGGTCGGTGACCTGGAAGAACAGGATGCCATCCACCTGCAGTTGCGTGTTGTCCTTGGTGATGCAGACCTGGCTGGGCACGTCCAGCGGCACTTCCTTGAGCGAATGGCGGTAGGCCACGCGCTCGATGAAGGGAACGATGAATTTCAGGCCGGGCGTGAGGGTGCGGTCGAACTTGCCCAGGCGCTCCACCACCCAGGCGTTCTGCTGCGGCACGATCTTGAAGGTGCGCGCGATGAAGACGATGGCGGCGA
>JBMLPD010000165.1:0-14148 GCA_049242285.1 Rubrivivax sp. | reverse complement strand
CTGTCGAAGTGCCCGCTTCCGTTCGCACTGAGCCTGTCGAAGTGCCCGCTTCCGTTCGCACTGAGCCTGTCGAAGTGCCCGCTTCCGTGCGCACTGAGCCTGTCGAAGTGCCCCGCGGGGCTTCGACGGGCTCAGCCCGAACGGGAGTTGCCATTGCAGGCGCAGGCGCAGGCTCAGGAGCAGGCGCAGGGGCCGACGCCTGACCCTCGGCTTCCAGCAGCAGCACCAGCGAGCCTTCGTTCACGGTGTCGCCCACCGCCACCTTGAGTTCCTTGACCACACCGGCGTGCGATGACGGGATTTCCATCGACGCCTTGTCGCTCTCCACGGTCAGCAGCGACTGATCGACCTTCACCGCATCGCCGGGCTTGACCAGCAGCTCGATCACCGCCACGTCCTTGAAGTCCCCGATGTCCGGGACCTTGACTTCGACCAGGGCCATGTCCTGTTCTCCTTGGTTTGCAGGGTGGGCGCCGGTTCAGGCGTACAAGGGGTTGCGCTTGTCGGCATCGATGCCGTACTTGCGGATCGCCTCGGCCACCTTCGCGGCGGGCAAGGCGCCCTCGTCGGCCAGCGACTTCAGCGCGGCCACGACGATGTAGTGGCGGTTCACCTCGAAATGCTCACGCAGCTTGTTGCGGAAGTCGCTGCGCCCGAAGCCATCGGTGCCCAGCACCTTGTAGCTGCGGCCCTTGGGGATGAAGGCGCGGATCTGATCGGCGTAGTTCTTCATGTAGTCGGTGGAGGCGACCACCGGGCCGGCGTGGCCTGCGAGTTGCTGCTCCACGAAGGACACGCGCGGCGTTTCGGTGGGATGCAGCAGGTTCCAGCGCTCGCAGTCCTGACCGTCGCGGGCCAGCTCGTTGAAGCTCGGGCAGCTGAACACGTTGGCGGCTACGCCCCAGTCCACCGCCAGCAGTTTGCGCGCCTGCATGCTCTCGCGCAGGATGGTGCCGCTGCCCAGCAGGTTCACGCGGGGCGCGCCCTTGGCGCCCTCGCCTGATTCCAGCAGGTACATGCCCTTGATGATCTGCTCTTCGGTGCCGGCGGTAAGGCCCGGCATGGGATAGTTCTCGTTGAGCAGCGTCAGGTAGTAGTAGACGTTCTCCTGCCGCTCCACCATGCGTTTCAGGCCGTGGTGGATGATCACGCCCACCTCGTGCGCGAAGGTGGGGTCGTAGCTGATGCAGTTGGGGATGGTGCCGGCCAGGATGTGGCTGTGGCCGTCCTCGTGTTGCAGGCCTTCACCGTTGAGCGTGGTCCGCCCGGAGGTGCCGCCCAGCAGGAAGCCGCGCGCCTGCATGTCACCCGCCGCCCAGGCCAGATCGCCAATGCGCTGGAAGCCGAACATCGAGTAGTAGATGTAGAACGGCACCATGATGCGGTTGTTCGTCGAGTACGACGTCGCCGCGGCGATCCAGCTGCTCATGCCGCCGGCCTCGTTGATGCCTTCCTGCAGGATCTGCCCGGCCTTGTCCTCGCGGTAGTACATCACCTGATCCTTGTCTACCGGCGTGTACTTCTGCCCTTCCGGGTTGTAGATGCCGATCTGGCGGAACAGGCCTTCCATGCCGAAGGTGCGGGCCTCGTCCACCAGGATGGGCACCACGCGCGGGCCCAGGGCCTGGTCGCGCAGCAGTTGCGTGAGAAAGCGCACGTAGGCCTGCGTGGTGCTGATCTCGCGGCCCGCGGCGGTGGGGTCCAGCACCGACTTGAAGGTCTCCAGCGCGGGCACGGTGAAGTGCTCGTCGGCCTTGGTGCGCCGGTGCGGCAGGTAGCCGCCCAGGGCCTTGCGGCGCTCGTGCAGGTACTTCATCTCCGGCGTGTCATCGGCCGGCTTGTAGAAGGGAATCTTCGGCAGCTCACTGTCGGGGATGGGGATGTTGAAGCGGTCGCGGAAGTGGCGGATGTCATCGTCGCCCAGCTTCTTGGCCTGGTGAGCGGTGTTCTTGCCCTCGCCGGCCTTGCCCATGCCCCAGCCCTTGACGGTCTTGACCAGCAAGACGGTGGGGCCGCCCGTGTGGTTGTGGGCGCGGTGGAAGGCCGCGTAGACCTTGGCCGCGTCATGGCCGCCGCGGCGCAACGCCCAGATGTCCTCGTCGCTCATCCTGGACACCATCTCCAGCGTGCGCGGATCACGGCCGAAGAAATGCTTCCTGACAAAGGCGCCGTCATTGGCCTTGAACGCCTGGTAGTCGCCGTCCAGGGTGTCGAGCATCACCTTGCGCAGCGCGCCTTGCCTGTCGCGCGCCAGCAGCGGATCCCAGTTGCTGCCCCAGATCAGCTTGATGACGTTCCAGCCCGCACCTCGAAACTCGCCTTCCAGTTCCTGGATGATCTTGCCGTTGCCCCGCACCGGCCCGTCCAGGCGCTGCAGGTTGCAGTTGATGACGAAGATCAGGTTGTCCAGCTTCTCGCGCGCTGCCAGACCAATGGCTCCCAGGGACTCAGGTTCGTCCATCTCGCCATCGCCGCAGAACACCCACACCTTGCGCTTGGAGGTGTCGGCGATGCCGCGGGCATGCAGGTACTTCAGGAAGCGCGCCTGGTAGATGGCCATCAGGGGCCCCAGGCCCATGGACACCGTGGGGAACTGCCAGAACTCCGGCATCAGTTTGGGGTGCGGATAGCTCGACAAGCCCTTGCCGCCGACTTCCTGCCGGAAATGGAGCATCTGCTCTTCGGTGATGCGCCCCTCCAGGAAGGCGCGGGCGTAGATGCCCGGCGCGCTGTGGCCCTGGATGTACAGCAGGTCACCGCCGTGCCCGCTGCCATCGGCATGCCAGAAGTGGTTGAAGCCGGCGGCAAACAGATGCGCCAGCGATGCGAAGGAGCTGATGTGGCCGCCCAGGTCGCCACCATCGGCGGGATCCAGGCGGTTGGCCTTGACCACCAGCGCCATGGCGTTCCAGCGCATGTAGGCGCGCAGCCGTCCCTCCAGCTCCAGGTTGCCCGGGCTGTGTTCCTCCTGCTCGGGCTCGATCGTGTTGACGTAGCCGGTGTTGGCCGAGAACGGCATGTCCACGCTGTGCTGACGAGCCTCTTCCAGCAATTGCTCCAACAGGAAGTGGGCCCGGTCAGGACCTTCGGCCTCGATGACAGCACTCAAAGCATCCAGCCACTCGCGCGTTTCCTGGGCGTCGATGTCGTAAGGGGTCTGACCGGCGGTCGGTGGGGATGCAGCGGACATGAAACTGTCTCCTGTGAAGGAAGGCGATTGTGCGTTCAAGTGTCGCACGAATCTGACCATTTTCAAATAGTGACTATACGTTTCACATTGTGAACTTCTTATGCCTCGTCGCCCTCGGCACAGCGCCAGGCCGGGCCGGGATAATCCGCGCATGCAATCCCGCTCCTCGGTCGTGCCGTCCGGGCCGGTGTGGCCCGCCCGCATCGCGCGCATGGCCGCGCGCTGGTGGCGCCACCTGCCCCCTTCCAGGCAGGACCGGCTGGCCACCGTCGGGCCGCTGGTGTCCGTTCTCCTGTTCCTGGCAGCCATCACCAGTGCGTTCTGGTACCTGCGCCAGGAAGAGCTGAGCCGGGAGCTGGAATCGGTGGTGCGCGACACCGAGATCACACAGCAGCGGGTGGGCCTGCGGCTCATCGAGAACCAGGAACAGCTCGTCCGACTGGCGCGTGAACTGGTCACCCGCGAGATCGGTTACGAGGAATTCAGCCAGCAATCGCACACGCTGACCAGCGACCGCCCGGAAATCACGCACGTCACCTGGCTGAGCGCGCGCCGCACGGTCAGGGCCACGCTGCGCGGCCCGACGACCCAGGGCGAGGTCAGCCCGCCTGTGGAGTGGCCCGGGCTGACGCTGCCCATGGAAGGCTCAAGGCATGCGAGCGAGGCCGCCTTCACTGCCGCCCGCGACCGCCGTCAGCCCGCCTACTCCGAGCCCTTCAACGACCCCGCGGGCCATCCCGTGTTCCAGCTGTACGTGCCCCTGATCGAGCGTGGAATGTTCGCCGGCGCTCTGGTGGCCGAGTACTCGGTGCCGACGCTGGTGTGGCGCCTGGTGCCGGTCGACGTGGCGCAGCGCCACCGCATCACGGCCCTGGGTTCGGACTCCACCGCCCTGGCCAGCACCAGCACCCCGATGCCCGGGCGTGAGCGCGAGCGCGGTGCCCTGGTGCATGACCTGCCCCTGACGCCGGCGCTCAACGGCATCATCCTTCGCGGGGAGGGCTGGCGCACTTCCATCGGGTTGATCAGCAACACCCTGTTCTGGATGGTGGTGGCGCTGTCGATCCTGACCCTGTGGATGCTGCTGGGCACGTGGCGGCACATGCGCCGGCGCGCCCAGATCCAAACGGCCCTGGTGCAGGAGACCCAGTTCCGCCGGGCCATGGAGAACTCCATGCTGACGGGCATGCGCGCGCTGGACCTGGAGGGCCGCATCACCTACGTCAACGCCGCCTTCTGTCAGATGAGTGGTTTTTCGGAAGGCGAACTGCTCGGACGCCGGCCACCCTACCCCTACTGGCCGCCTGACCGCATCGAGGAGAACAACCGGCTGCTGCTGCAGGAGATGCAGGGCCGCAGCCCGGCCGGCGGCATCGAGGTACGGCTGATGCGCAAGGACGGCCAGTTGTTCGATGCGCGAATGTACGTGTCGCCCCTGATCGACCCCAAGGGTCAGCAGACCGGGTGGATGACCTCGATGACCAACATCACCGAGGCCAAGCGCATCCGCGACCAGCTCTCGGCTTCGCACGAGCGATTCACCACGGTGCTGGAGGGCCTGGACGCCTCGGTGTCGGTGCGGTCGGTGCAGCAGGCCGATCTGCTCTTCGCCAACCGCTCCTACCGACTGTGGTTCGGTGCAGATGCGCGCGGCCACGCCCAGCTCACGGCGGGCAGCGCCCAGGAACCCTTCGAGCAGGAGCCCGAGGACGACCTGGATCCCCTGTCCGGTCTGCCTGTGCAGGAGCTGACGGAGTCTTCCGGCGAGCTGCGTGAGGTCTACGTGGAGTCGCTGAACAAGTGGTTCGACGTGCGCTCGCGCTACCTGCAATGGACCGACGGCCGCCTGGCACAGATGGTCATTGCCACGGACATCACCGCCCGCCTGCGCGCCGAGGAGCAGGCCAAGCAGCAAGCCGAAAAGGCCGCGGTCACCAGCCGCCTCATGACCATGGGCGAGATGGCGTCTTCCGTGGCGCATGAACTCAACCAGCCGCTGACCGCCATCACCAACTACTGCAACGGCATGGTGTCGCGGGTGACAGCCGAGACCATCGACAAGAAAGACCTGGTGGCCGCCCTGCGCAAGACTGCCAGCCAGGCCGAACGGGCGGGGCAGATCATCCACCGCATACGTTCTTTCGTGAAACGCAGCGAACCCCAGCGCCAGCCCTCCGATGCCCGCACCATCGTGGAGAACGCCGTGGAGCTGGCCAGCATCGAGCTTCGACGCCGGCAGGTGGCCATCCGCACCTATGTGGCGCAGCGCCTGCCCACGCTGCAGGTCGATCCCATCCTCATCGAGCAGGTACTGATGAACCTGATGAAGAACGCCGCCGAGGCCATCGACGCGGCGCAGTTGCCCGCCTCCCGCCGTCACGTCGAACTGCGGGTGGTGCCCCGGCACACACGGGAAGAGGGCGGCACCATCGAGTTCAGCGTCACCGACGCCGGCCCGGGCATTCCCGAGGAAGTGCTGTCTCGCCTTTACGAAGCCTTCTTCTCCACCAAGGCCGAAGGTCTGGGCATCGGACTGTCGCTGTGCCGCTCCATCGTGGAGTCGCACAGGGGCAGGATGAAAGCACAGAACCTCTACAATGCCGGCGCTGTCGTGGGCTGCCTGTTCGCCTTCACGCTGCCCGTGGAACTCCCCGTTCGCCTCGATTCCGCCGCGCTGCCGGCCGAATCCGACACTCCCCTGGAAACCACCGCCCAGACCACGCCATGAGCCTGATCCCCAAGAAAGGAACCGTGTACGTCGTCGATGACGACGAGGCGGTGCGCGACTCCCTGCAGTGGCTGCTGGAAGGCAAGGACTACCGGGTGAAGTGCTTCGACTCGGCCGAATCCTTCCTGGCCCGCTTCGACCCCCGCGAAGTGGCCTGCATGATCGTGGACATCCGCATGGACGGCATGAGCGGCCTGGAACTGCAGGACCGCCTGATCGAACGCCGCAGCCCGCTGCCCGTGGTGTTCATCACCGGCCACGGCGATGTGCCCATGGCCGTGACCACGATGAAGAAGGGCGCGATGGATTTCATCGAGAAACCCTTCAAGGAAGAAGAATTGCTGGGTCTGGTGGAGCGCATGCTGGATCAGGCCCGGGACGCCTTCAGTCAGCACCAGGAGGCCGTCAGCCGCGAGGCCCTGCTGGGCCGCCTGACCACGCGCGAGGCGCAGGTGCTGGAGCGCATCGTCGCCGGGCGGCTGAACAAGCAGATTGCCGACGATCTGGGCATCAGCATCAAGACAGTGGAAGCCCACCGCGCCAACATCATGGAAAAGCTCAACGCCAACACCGTGGCCGATCTGCTGAAGATCGCCCTGGGTGCCATCCCAAAGGCCTGAGCCCGTCTTCCCCCGAAGGCCGCTGACCCCAGCGGCCTTCTCCTTTACGGAGCCTGCGTGACCGCAAAGACCATCGACGGTGTGGAACTCTCCCGCCAGATACGGGAAACCGTCAGCCAGCGCGCACAGGCGCTGGCGGCACAGGGCCGGCGCCCCGGCCTGGCCGTGATCCTGGTGGGCGATGACCCCGCCAGTGCGGTGTACGTGCGCAACAAGGTCAAGGCCTGTGAAACCCACGGCCTGCATTCGGTGTTCGAGAAACACGGGTCCAGCCTGTCGGAGGGCGAGTTGCTGGACCGCATCCGGGCGCTCAACGCCGACCCGTCCATCCACGGCATCCTGGTGCAAATGCCCCTTCCTCGCCACATCGACCCGCACCGCGTGATCGAGACGATCGCCGTGCACAAGGACGTGGACGGCTTCTCCACCCTGTCGGCGGGCGAATTGATGAGCGGGCTGCCGGGGTTTCGCCCCTGCACGCCCTACGGCTGCATGAAGCTGATCGAGAGCACGGGCACGGACATCCGCGGCAAGCACGCCGTGGTCATCGGCCGCAGCAACACGGTGGGCAAGCCCATGGCGCTGCTGCTGTTGCAGGCCCATGCCACCGTGACGGTGTGCCACAGCGCCACGCCAGACCTGGGTCTGCACACCCGCCAGGCCGACATCCTGGTGGCGGCGGTGGGCCGGCGCCAGACGGTCACCGCCGACATGGTCAAGCCCGGCGCCGTGGTCATCGACGTGGGCATCAACCGCGACGAGCAGGGCAAGCTGCAGGGCGATGTGGACTTCGGCGCCGTGCGCGAAGTGGCCGGCTGGATCACCCCCGTGCCCGGTGGCGTCGGCCCCATGACGATCACCATGCTGCTGGTCAACACCGTCGAGGCTGCCCGGCGCAGCCTCTGCGCTGACGGGTGAACAGCCACCGCCCGCACCTGGATCGGCCCACGGCCATGACCCTGCCCCTGGAACCCCTGACCATGAACCACACCCATCCGCTGCTGGACCTTGCGCAGCCAGTCGCCTTCGACCGCATTCGCGCAGAGCATGTCAAGCCCGCCATCGAGGCCTTGCTGGCGCAGGCCGATGCGGCGCTGGAACGCGCCGTCGGCCCCGAAGTCCCCACGGACTACGACGCCTTGTCGGCAGTACTGGACGTGGCCACCGAGCGGCTGGCCCGCACCTGGGGCGTGGTGGGGCATCTGCACGCCGTGGCCGACACGCCCGAGATCCGCGCGGCCTACAGCGACAACCTGGGCGCCGTCACCGCCTTCCACACACGGCTGGCCGCTGACAAGCGGCTGCTGGGCCGCTACCGCGCATTGCGCGAGCGGGCGGATGCCCTGACCCCGGCCCGGCGCCAGGCACTGGACAACGCCCTGCGGGACTTCGAGCTGTCGGGCGCCATGCTGGAGGGCCCGGCCCGGGAGCGATTTGCTCAGATCAAGGCCCGGCGGGCTGAACTGGCGCAGCAGTTCTCCGAGCACGTGCTGGACGCCACCGATGCCTTCCATCTCGACGTGCCCGAATCGCAGCTGGCCGGGCTGCCGGAGGATGCGCTGGCCGCTGCGAAGCAGGCGGCCCGGACCGCCGGCGTGGAGGGCTGCCGCCTCACTCTGCACGCCCCCAGCTACCTGCCTGTCATGCAGCACGTGCACGACCGCAGCCTGCACCAGGCCCTGTACCAAGCCTACGTCACCCGCGCCAGCGAGCATGGCCCGGCCGATCGGGACAACACGGCCATCATCCGCGAACAACTGGCGCTGAAGCAGGAAGAGGCCGCGCTGCTGGGGCGGGCGAACTACGCCGAAGTCTCCCTGGCGCCCAAGATGGCCGGCTCCCCGCAGGAGGTGCTGGACTTCCTGCGCCTGCTGGCACGGCGCGCCCGCGCCTCGGCGCAGAAAGACTTCGCTGAACTGCAGGCCTTTGCCGCGGCCGAACTGGGCCTGCCGGAACTGCAGGCCTGGGACGTGCCCTACGCCAGCGAACGCCTGCGCGAAAAGCGCTACGCCTACAGCGACGAAGAGGTCCGCGCCTACTTCACCCTGCCCCGGGTGCTGCAGGGCTTGTTCGAGATCATCGAGACCCTCTTTGGCGTACGCATCGTCGAAGACCAGGCACCGGTGTGGCACGCGAGCGTGAAGTTCTTTCGCATCGAGCGGCCGGCCTCCCAGCCCGGCGATGCCGCCCCGAGCACCGTGGCGCACTTCTATCTCGACTTGCATGCGCGCGCGGGCAAGAGCCCCGGGGCCTGGATGAGCGACGTGCAATCGCGCTGGCGCCGGCCCGACGCTGCAGGCGTGCTGCAGACACCCGTGGCGCACATCATCTGCAACTTCGCCTCGCCCCAGGGCGGACGGCCGGCCCTGCTGACCCACGACGACGTGATCACGCTGTTCCACGAATTCGGCCACGGCCTGCACCACATGCTCACGCAGGTGGAGGATCTGGCCGTCTCCGGCATCGCCGGCGTGGAGTGGGACGCGGTGGAACTGCCCAGCCAGTTCATGGAGAACTTCTGCTGGGAGTGGAGCGTGCTGCGCCGCCTGACCGCGCATGTGGACACGGGCCAGGCCCTGCCACGCGAGCTCTACGACAAGCTGCTGGCGGCCAAGAACTTCCAGAGCGGCCTGGCCACGCTGCGGCAGATCGAGTTCGGCCTGTTCGACATGCGGCTGCACGCCGAGCCCGGCAGCCAGGCCGACGTGCAGCGCATCATGGACGAGGTGCGCGCGGAGGTGGCCGTCATCCACCCGCCGGCCTTCAACCGCTTCCAGAACGCGTTCTCGCACATCTTCGGCGGCGGCTACGCAGCGGGCTACTACAGCTACAAGTGGGCCGAGGTGCTGAGCGCCGACGCCTGGAGCGCCTTCGAGGAGACCGATCCGCTGGATGTGACCACCGGTCAGCGCTACCTGAAGGAAATCCTGGCGGTGGGCGGCAGCCGGCCCGCCCTGGACAGCTTCAAGGCCTTTCGGGGGCGAGAGCCGCGCATGGACGCACTGCTGCGCCACCAGGGCCTGGCCTGAAAACCTGCGCCCTCCCCCCGCCTGTTGGCGACGACGGCGGCGGCGCGGCTGCTGGCTGCCCACTGCCGCAGCGGCTGCGTCAGCTGCCTGCTACGGCGGCAGGTGCCGCTTCAGGCCGCCCACGGCCCCGGAGCCTGCGGCCACCGAGGCGCCGACCACCCAGAACAAGGCACTCGCACCCACCGCCACGCCGGCAGCCCCGAAGAACAGTGGCAGGAGGGTGCTGGACAGATTGATCGCCATGGACCGGAAGGCCAGGGTCTCGCCGTGGCGGTTGTCGGGTGTCAGGTGGTGCAGCGTGGACATCACCATGGGCTGGGCGCTGCCCAGCGTGATGCCCAGCAGCACGGCGCAAACACCCATCTGCCACGGGCTGGCGGCCAGCGGATACAGGGCAAAGACGGCGCCCGTGCCCACCATGGCCCACCGGATCATGGCCGTCTCTTCCACGCGATGGGCCAGCGCCGGTATGACCAGGCGGACAGCACTCACGCTGAGCGTGAAGGTGCCCAGGATCAAGCCGATGGTGGACGCGCTGAAGCCCCGGTCGTGCCCGATGATCGGAAGGGCGAAGGCGTGGACGTCCCAGCAGGCGGACAGCAGCCAGTTGGACAGCAGCAGGCGCTTCATGCCCGGGGCGGCCAGCAGGCTCCATGCGCTTCCTGACGAGCTTGAAGACGTGGCGGGCGGCGCCGCAGGCATGAGCGGCACCAGGCGCGCGCTCAGGAACGTCAGGGCAACCAGCGGGAACATGAGGGCATAGGCCGCGGCGAAGCCGGCCCAGTCGATCATGAAGCCCAGGGCCACGGGACCGACCACGTTGGCAAAGGACGGCGCCACCCCCAGCCAGCTGAAGATGCGCACGCGCTCGGTGCTGTCGCGCGCGGCCAGGCCCGCTGTGCGCTGGATGACCAGCATGCCCATGTTGGCGCCGCTGCCGCACAGAGTGGCCGACACGCACAGCAGCCCGAAGTGCAGCGGCCCCTCCAGGAACGTGGAGCCCACGGCACACAGTGCCCCCAGCACCGACAGCGCCACCGCGATGCCCACGGGACGGTGATAGCCGTAGCGGTCCGCCAGGCGGCCTGAGGGCAAGGCCAGCAGCACCGGCGCCGCGGCGAACAAGGCCAGCAGCAACCCCACCGACCAGGCGCTGTAGCCCTCATGCAGCGCTTGCAGGGGCGCAGCCAGGCGAAGCCCCGCCATGGCCGCATGGATGCCCACCTGGCCCACCACCAGCGCCATCAGCGTGCGGCTGCCCAGGCCCTCGGCCGGCCGGGCCCCCTGCCCCGTGCCTTCAGACACCCGGGGCGCCACCTTCTTCTTCGGGCTCGTCCTCCAGAGCCCCAGGCAGCAGGGCCCGGGCCTGTGTCTCGGGCAGCGACTCCACGCCCCTCAACTGCCGGGCCATCGCCCGCGTGCGCACCTCGGCCAGATCGATGGTGCTTGTGGCCTCGGACAACTTCTTGCGCGTCTTGGCCAGCACCTCGCCGAACTTGCCGAACTCGGTCTTCACCGCGCCCAGCACCTGCCAGACCTCTGCGCTGCGCTTTTCCAGGGCCAGGGTGCGAAAGCCCATCTGCAGGCTGGACAACGTGGCCAGCAAGGTGGTGGGGCCGGCCAGTGTCACCCGGTGCTCGCGCTGCAGCGCCTCGGCCAGACCCGGGCGGCGCAAGGCCTCGGCGTAGAGGCCCTCGGTGGGCACGAAGAGGATGGCGAAGTCGGTGGTGTGCGGGGCCGCCACGTACTTCTCGCGGATGGTCCGGGCTTCGAGTTTCAGCCGGACCTCGATGGCGCGGGCGGACGCCTCGGCGGCCTGCGGGTCCGCCCGGTCCTGCGCATCCAGCAGGCGCTCGTAGTCCTCGCGCGGGAACTTCGCATCGATGGGCAGCCACAGGGCGGCCCCCTCGTCCCCCCGCCCCGGCAGGCGAATGGCAAATTCGACCCGCGCGCCGCTGCCCGGTACCGTCTCCACGTTGGCGGCATATTGCTGCGGCGTGAACACCTGCTCCAGCAGACCGGCCAGTTGCACCTCGCCGTAGACGCCGCGGGTCTTGACATTGGTGAGCACGCGGTTGAGCGAGCCCACGTCCCGGGCCAGACCCTGCATCTCGCCCAGCCCCTTGTGCACCTGTTCCAGCCGATCGGCCACCTGCTGGAAACTTTGGCCCAGGCGTTGCTCCAGCGTGGCATGCAGCTTCTCGTCCACCGTGACGCGCATCTGCTCGAGCTTGCGTTCGTTGCCCTCCTGCAGCGCCTTGAGCTGCTCCTGCACGGCCGTGCGCACCTCGCCCAGGCGCTGCTCGTTGCGCAGCGACAGGTGGCCCAGTTGCTCGTTCTGCGTGCGGGCGGCCTCCGCCGCCTGAGCCAGCAGCGTCTGCTGAAAGCCCGCGAGGTCGGCACGCGAGGCCTGTGCCTGGCGGCCCAGTTCGTCGCGCAGCTCGCGCTCCAGCCGCTCCATCTGCACCAGGGTTTCGGCATGCCGCTGCTCGTGCGCGCCACCGTCGCCGTGGCGGCTGCGCAGCCACAGGCCGGCCAGCAGCACCAGGTTCAGTCCGGCCAGCGCCAGCAGCGCCAGGGTCAGGGCATCCAACGTCATGCGGGGCGCAGCGGCAGCACCTGCGGGTTCAGGGGGGTGGGCGGCGTGCCGCCCGTCAGCGCGGAGATCAGGTTGTCGGCCGCCAGTTCAGCCATGGCGCGGCGCGTGGCCACGGTGGCGCTGGCGATGTGCGGCGTGAGCACCACGTTGGGCAGGGTCAGCAGATCGGGGTGGACGTTGGGCTCGCCCTCGAACACGTCCAGGCCCGCCGCAGCGATGCGCCGCTCACGCAGCGCCACGGCAAGCGCTGCGTCGTCGACGATGCCGCCGCGCGCCACGTTGGTGAGTGTGGCCGTGGGCTTCATCTGCGCCAGCTCGGCCGCGCCGATGGCGTGGTGGCTGCTGGCGGCGTACGGCAGCACCAGCACCAGATGGTCGGACTCGCGCAGCAGCGTGGCCTTGTCCACGTAGCGCGCGCCCAGCGGGGCCTCCCGCTCAGCGGCCAGGCGCGCGCGGTTGTGATAAATCACCCTCATGCCGAAGCCCAACGCCCCGCGCCGCGCGATGGCCTGGCCGATGCGGCCCATGCCCAGGATGCCCAGCGTGGCGCCGTGCACGTCGCTGCCGGTGAACATGTCGTAGGCCCAGCGGGTCCACTCGCCCCGGCGCAGGAAGTGTTCGCTCTCGGCCATGCGGCGCGCCGTGGCCATCATCAGGGCGAAGCCGAAGTCCGCCGTGGTCTCGGTCAGCACGTCGGGGGTGTTGGTGGCCAGCACGCCCCGTGCCGTGCAGGCCTCCACATCGAAGTTGTTGTAACCCACGGCCATGTTGGCCACCACCCGCAGTTGCGGGTTGGCGTCCAGCACCTGCGCATCGATGCGCTCGCTGCCGGTGGTGAAGGCGCCGGCCTTGCCCTGCAGGCGCTCGATCAGTTGCGGCTTGGTGAAGATGGTGTCGCCGGGGTTGTCCTCGACGTCGAAGTGCTCGCGCAGGCGCGCCACCGTCTCAGGGAAGACAGCGCGGGCCACCAGGATGACGGGGCGGGTCAAGGCCGGGCCTCCTTCAACGGAACCAGATGAAGGTCATGACGATGAACAGAGGAATCAGGATGCAGCCGCTCCAGGCCATGTAGCCAAAGAAGCTGGGCATGCGGATGCCGCGGTCCTCGGCAATGGCCTTGACCATGAAATTGGGCGCGTTGCCGATGTAGGTGTTGGCCCCCATGAACACCGCGCCCGCCGAGATGGCCGCCAAGGTGGCCGCTCCCGTGTTCATCAGCACCTGCGGGTCGCCTCCGGCCAGGTTGAAGAACACCAGGTAGGTGGGCGCGTTGTCCAGGAAGGAACTCAGCGCGCCCGTGTACCAGAAGTAAGCCCAGGGCAGTGGCTCGCCGCCCGGTCCGGTGACCGAGCGCACCACGGCCGCGAAGGGCCCGGCCTCGCCGGCTTTCAGCATGGCCAGCACCGGCACCATGGTCACGAAGATGCCGATGAACAGCTTGGCCACCTCCTGCATGGGCGCCCAGGAGAACTGGTTGTCCTCGCGCACCGAGCGCCGCGTGATGGCCAACGAAATGAAGGTCACGGCGATCAGCGCACCGTCGCGCACGATCTGCTGCAGTTCCACTTCGGTGCCGAACACATCGAAGGCGACGCCGGGCTTCCAGGTGCCGCTCATCAGCACAAGCACTGCCACCACCAGCAGCAGGACGAAGTTCACGCCCCCTTCAATGCCGAACCCCTTGTCGTCGGGCGTGGGATCGGCGCGCTGAACCCCTTCCTTGCGGTACCAATGGCTGTCGATCAAGTAGAAGATCAAGAGCAGCGCTGCCACCAGGAACAGGGTCTCGGGGAAGATGGTCTTCAAGGTCCAGAAGAAGTCCACGCCCTTCAAGAAACCCAGGAAAAGGGGCGGGTCGCCCAGCGGGGTAAGGGAACCCCCGGCGTTGCTGACGATGAAGATGAAGAAGACGATGACATGGGCCACGTGCTTGCGGTTGTCGTTGGCGCGGATCAGCGGGCGGATCAGCAGCATGGACGCGC
>JBMLPD010000164.1:0-1222 GCA_049242285.1 Rubrivivax sp. | reverse complement strand
ATGATCAAGGGCCTGGAGGCCATGGTCATCGAGAGCTTCACCACGGCGCGCCACTACGGGGTGGAAGACGCGGTCATCGCCTCGCTGCGGGAGACCTTCCCTGGCATCGACTGGGAAAAACAGGGCACTTACTTCTTCCAGCGCGTGATCGAGCATGGCCGGCGCCGCAGCGAAGAGGTGCGCGAGGTGGCGCAGACCGTGCGGGAGGCGGGCCTCGCGCCCTGGAGTGCCGCCGGGACGGCCGAGCGCCAGGCCTGCATGGCCGACCTGGCCGACGCAGGTGTCTTCGGCGCCAGAGGCGATCAGGGCTTCGCCCGCAGCGCCGACTGGCGCGTGGAAGCCGATCGCCTCCTGGCTGACATCCGACGGAACCCTTCATGAAGACCCAGGTCGTCATCATCGGCAGCGGCCCTGCCGGGTTGCTTCTGTCGGAAACCCTGCACCGCCACGGCATCGAGAGCGTGGTGCTGGAGCGATCCTCGCGCGAGCACGTGCTGTCGCGCATTCGCGCGGGCGTGCTCGAGAGCACCACGGTGGACGTGCTGCGCGAGAACGGCCTGTCCGCGCGCATGGATGTCGAGGGCCACCCGCACGACGGCATGCGCATCGCCTGGGCGGGCCGTGACAGTTTCTTCGTCGACACGGCCCGCACGCTGGGGCGTCGCTTCATGGTCTACGGGCAGACCTCCATCCAGGAGGACCTGTACGCCGCCGCCGACCGCCGCGGCCAGCCCGTGCTCACGGAAGCCTCTGACGTGGTGCTGCACGACTTCGACGGTGCACCGGGCGCGCGGCCGTATGTCACCTGTGTGCGGCAAGGCCAGGCGCTGCGGATCGACTGCGAGTTCATCGCAGGCTGCGACGGCTTTCACGGTGTCAGTCGCCGCAGCATCCCCGAGACCGTGCGGCGCGAGTACGAGAAGGTCTACCCCTTTGGCTGGCTGGGCGTGATGGCGCGTGTGAAGCCGCTGCCCGACATCACCTACGTCAACAACCCGCGTGGGTTTGCCCTGGCCAGCTACCGCAACGAGAAGCTGTCGCGCTTCTACATCCAGGTGGCGCTGGACGACCAGATCGAAGCCTGGCCTGACGATCGCTTCTGGCCGGAACTCAAGTCGCGCTTCCCGGCCGAGATGGCTGCTGCCATCGAAGAGGGCCCCAGCATCGAGAAGAGCATCGCGCCGCTGCGCAGCTTCGTCTCCGAGCCCATGCGCTACGGCGC
>JBMLPD010000163.1:0-2643 GCA_049242285.1 Rubrivivax sp. | reverse complement strand
CACCTGTTGCGTGGCTACTGGCAGATGGGCGCCAGCGCGCGGTTCATGGCCCTGGCGCTGGCCAGCAGCCTGCCCTTCAACGGCATGTTCCTGTATGTGCTGTCCGCGCCCGTGTGGCTGGGCGAGTTGCTGCGCTTGCAGCCCACCGAGTTCTTCTGGTTCTTCGGGCTGAGTGTGGCCGGCATCATGTCGGGCGCGTGGATGAGCGGGCGCCTGGCCGGACGCATCCGGCCGGCGGCGCAGATCCGTCTGGGCTTTCTCATCATGCTGGGCAGCTCGGCCCTGAACGTGGTGCTCAGCCTGGTGCTGTCGCCCCACCCCGGCTGGGCCTTGTGGCCGGTGGCGGTGTTCTCCTTCGGCTGGTCGGTGATGACACCTTCGGTCACCTTGCTGCTGCTGGATTTGGTGCCCGAACGCCGAGGCATGGCGTCGTCGGTCCAGTCCTTCGTCTCCGGCATCCTGAACGGCCTGGTGGCCGGCGTGCTGGCGCCTCTGGTGATGCACTCGTCTGCGGGCCTGGCCCTGGCCTCGGCTGCGCTGATGCTGGGAGGCTTGTTGTGCTGGGCCTGGAGCCGCACCCGGCTCAAGCCGGAGTCGCTCTGAGTGCGGCAACGGCCCTCCGTTCCACCGCCCCGCACAATCCCGGACGTGTCAAGCGTTCGCAACCTCCTGCATGTCGCAGCCCTCTGGATGCGCCGTGCGCTGGCGGCCTTGGGCCTGCTGGCTGCCTTGGCGGGCCTGGGCCTGTGGCTGCTGCCATCGTGGCGCGCCCCGGCCGAGCAACGCCTGCTGGCCTGGCTGGAGCAGCGCTCGGTCGACGAACTGGTGCCCGCCCCGGACCCGCAGGCGGCCGACCGTGCCACCGCCATCGACCCCGCAGCCCTGCCGCCGCCGCAGGCCCGCATGGCCCGCTGGCTGGCCGGCACCTACAAGGTGGCGCCTGAACCCGTGGCCGCGCTGGTGCGCGAGGCCCATCTGGTGGGGCCCCGCCTGAAGCTGCAGCCGACCATGATCCTGGCCGTCATGGCCACCGAATCCAGCATGCACCCGTTCAGCCAGAGCGCGGCCGGCGCGCAGGGCCTGATGCAGGTGATGCCGAAGGTGCATGCCCGTCGTTTCGAGGAGCATGGCGGGCCGATGACGGCCTTCGACCCCCTGACCAACCTGCGGGTGGGTGCCCTCGTGCTGCACGACTGCATCAAGTTGACGGGTGGGTCAGTGGAGGACGGGCTGCGCTTTTATCTCGGCGGCAGCCGGGTGGACGAGGCCCTGGCGGCGGACTACATCGCCAAGGTGATGGCGCTCAAGTCCCACCTGGAAGAGGCCGCGCTCGCCGGCAGCCCCTGAGGCTGCACGTGGGGACCTCAAGTTTGTGGCCGGCGCGCCGAAACCGATGCAGGATGTTGCCGCGATGATCGACTCCCCCCCCCGACTGTGGCCGCTTCAACCGGGCCGTCTGGTGCCCGCGGCGGCGGCCTGGCTGGCCCTGTCAGGTCTGGGTGGCCTGGCGCCGCCTCTGCGCGCGGCGGAGCCGCCTGCCAAAGTTGAGAAGGCGTCGGTTCCGGTTGCGGGGACGGTGCCTGCGGTCGCCCCGGCCACCGTCACGGCTGCCGACGCTGCCAAGGCCGCGCCGCCTGCTGCATCGGCTGGCCGCGGGCCCACTGCGATGCGCACGCCGTACCGGCCGCGCAAGCCGGGGCCCATTGGCGCAGGTGCGGCTCCCGGTACGCCGGGCGGTGCCGGCAACGCGGTCAGCGCCGCGGCCCCCCTCAGCCCTGGCGCCCCCGGTTCGGCCGCGGCCGCCACGGGCGAACCCTTGCAGGGCACTGCCATCAAGCTGGGCCCGGGGGATCCGCTGGAGCGCCTGCGCGAGCGCCTGGCCCGCGGGATCGGGCCGGAAGGCTCGGCCAGGGCCGGTGCCCGGGGCACGCCGGAGATCAAGGTCGACAACCGGGCCTCCGGCGAATTCGTCGTCAAGGCGCCGCCTGCCGGTACAGCGGCCGGGGTTCGCGCGGCCCGCGCAACGATGGCCACGTCCACGGGCGCGTCCCGCCCGGCGGGTGCCGCTGCCGCGGCCGAGGCTCGGCACTCCGCCGACGCAGGTGCTGGCTCCCATGGGCCGGCCTGGGGCTACGCGGGCCCCCTGGGGCCGCAGTCCTGGGCCTTTCTGCATCCGTCTTTCTCCTTGTGCGGCAGCGGCCAGCGCCAGAGCCCGGTGGACATCCGCGATGGCCTGCCGGTGGACCTGGAGGCGGTGGATTTCCTGTACCGGCCGGGCTTCTTCTCCGTCACCGACAACGGCCACACGGTGCAGGTGCAAGTGGGCGGGGGCAATGCCATCGAGGTGGGCGCCCGCCGCTACGAACTGACGGGTTTCCACTTCCACCTGCCGGGCGAGGAGCGGGTGGACGGGCGTTCCTTTGCGATGTCCATCCACCTCGTGCACCGCGACGCGCAAGGCCGCCTGGCCGTGGTGGCCCTGGTGGCGGAAGAGGGGCCCGAGCACCCGGCCGTGCAGGCGGTGTGGAACCACCTGCCGCTGGAGCGCGGAGAGTTCGTGCCCGCATCGGTGGAATTCGACCCCGCAGCGCTCTTGCCCGCGCGCCGCGGCTACTACACCTACATGGGATCGCTGACCACCCC
>JBMLPD010000162.1:0-1499 GCA_049242285.1 Rubrivivax sp. | reverse complement strand
GGCGAGCCCGGCACCTGCAAGGACCGCGACATCCTGGCCTACAACCCGCACATCGTCATCGAAGGCATGACCATCGCGGCGTACGCCATGGGCATCGCGGTCGGCTACAACTACATCCACGGCGAAGTCTTCGAGGTGTACGAGCGCTTCGAGGCCGCGCTGGAGGAAGCCCGCGCTGCCGGTCTGCTGGGCCAGAACATCCTGGGCTCAGCGCACAACTTCCAACTGCACGCCCACCACGGCTTTGGCGCCTACATCTGCGGGGAAGAGACAGCCTTGCTGGAATCGCTGGAGGGCAAGAAGGGCCAGCCCCGCTTCAAGCCTCCGTTCCCGGCGAGCTTCGGCCTGTACGGCAAGCCCACCACCATCAACAACACCGAGACCTTCGCGGCGGTGCCGTGGATCATCAACCACGGCGGTCAGGCTTACCTCGAATGCGGCAAGCCCAACAACGGCGGCACCAAGATCTTCTCGGTGGTGGGCGATGTGGAAAAGCCGGGCAACTTCGAGGTTCCGCTGGGCACGCCGTTCTCCAAGCTTTTGGAGCTGGCCGGCGGGGTCAAGGGCGGCCTGGCCTTGAAGGCGGTGATCCCGGGTGGGTCGTCGGCGCCCGTGCTGCCGGCGCACATCATGAGGGACATCACGATGGACTACGACGCCATCGCCAAGGCCGGCTCCATGCTGGGTTCAGGCGCCGTCATCGTGATGGACGAGACGCGCTGCATGGTCAAGAGCCTGCTGCGCCTGAGCTACTTCTACCAGCACGAAAGCTGCGGCCAGTGCACGCCCTGCCGCGAAGGCACGGGCTGGCTGTGGCGCATGGTGGACCGCATCGAGCACGGCAAGGGACGTCCCGAGGACCTGGACCTGCTGGATTCGGTGGCCGACAACATCAAGGGCCGCACCATCTGTGCGCTCGGCGACGCCGCAGCCATGCCGGTGCAGGGCATGCTCAAGCACTTCCGTGATGAGTTCGCCTGGCACATTGAACACAAGACCTGCAAGGTCCCGCAGCCCGCCTGACGGACGAGACACCCCAGCCATGATCGAACTCGAACTCGACGGCAAGAAGGTCAGCGTGCCCGAAGGCAGCATGGTCATGCATGCGGCCGACGCGGCAGGCACCTACATCCCGCACTTCTGCTATCACAAGAAGCTCAGCATTGCGGCCAACTGCCGCATGTGCCTGGTGGACGTGGAAAAGGCGCCCAAGCCCATGCCGGCCTGCGCCACGCCGGTCACCAACGGCATGATCGTGCGCACCAAGAGCGACAAGGCGGTCAAGGCGCAGAAGTCGGTGATGGAGTTCCTGCTCATCAACCACCCGCTGGACTGCCCCATCTGCGACCAGGGCGGCGAGTGCCAGTTGCAAGACCTCGCGGTGGGCTACGGCGGCTCCGCCTCGCGCTACCAGGAAGAAAAGCGCGTGGTCTTCCACAAGAGCGTGGGCCCGCTGATCTCCATGGAGGAGATGAGCCGCTGCATCCACTGCACGCGCT
>JBMLPD010000161.1:0-2335 GCA_049242285.1 Rubrivivax sp. | reverse complement strand
GCAAGCGCACCCGCGTGCGCTCGATGCTGGTGGCCTTCATCATCACCGCCACCTTTGGCGCGCTGCTGTGGGGCCTGTACCAGGGCACGCAGGCGGTGCTGCGGGGCGACATCACCGCCGGACACCTGGGGCAGACGGTGTTCTTCGTGATGATCCTGGTGGGTTCGGTAGCGGTGCTGTCCGAGGTCTATGGCGACCTGCTGCGCGCCGCCGGCGCCACCGAGCGGCTGATGGAACTGCTGTCGGCCCGCTCACCCGTGGCCGACCCGAGCGCACCCAAGGCCCTGCCCGCCGTGCAGGGCGGCTCGGCGGTGGCTTTCGAAGGGGTGAACTTCCAATACCCCTCGCGTCCGGCAAAAGCGGCGCTGAAGGACTTCACGCTCCAGGTGCAGCCGGGCGAGACGGTGGCCCTGGTCGGGCCCAGCGGCGCAGGCAAGAGCACGGTGCTGCAGTTGCTGCTGCGCTTTTATGACACCACCCAGGGGCAGGTGCGCGTGGACGGCGTGGCGGTGCGCGACGTCTCGCTGGCCGACCTGCGCGCACGCATCGGCATCGTGCCGCAGGACAGCACGGTGTTCTCCACCTCGGCGCGCGAGAACATCCGCTACGGGCGGCCGGACGCCAGTGATGCTGACGTGGAAGCCGCCGCCCGCGCCGCCTTTGCGCACGACTTCATCTGCGCTCTGCCCGAGGGCTATGACACCTTTCTGGGCGAGCGCGGCGTGCGGCTGTCCGGCGGCCAGCGCCAGCGCATCAGCATCGCACGGGCCATGCTGAAGAACCCGCCCCTGCTGCTGCTGGACGAAGCCACCAGCGCGCTGGACGCCGAGAGCGAGCGCATGGTGCAGGCCGCGCTGGAGTCAGCCATGGCCGGCCGCACGACGATCGTCATCGCCCACCGCCTGGCCACCGTGCTGCGCGCCGACCGCATCGTGGTGCTGGACCAGGGCCGCATCGTCGACATCGGCCGGCACGAGGAGCTGGTGGCGCGCGGCGGGCTGTATGCACGCCTGGCGACGATGCAGTTCGGCAAAGTTGAAATCGGGTCGCCATAATCCGCCGATCAACCGGGGTCCAAACCATGGCACAACGCTCGAATTCGCCCAAGCGTGAAGTCCAGTTGCAGCTGAACGCCAAGATCCTCGACCGTGCCCAGGAAATCGGGATGGATGTCGCCCAGACCGTGGATGAACTGCTTGCGGAAGCGGTCAACAAGCGATACTGGGAACGATGGAACGAGGACAACAAGGAAGCGATACAGGCCTACAACGAACGCATCGAGCGTGAGGGCTTGCCGCTGGCGAGGTATCGCACCTTCATGCGCGGCTCCTGAGCCAGCGACTCCATGGCCCGATTCGACGTCTACACCAACCCAGACGCTTCCGAGCACAGCCTGACCCCCTACCTGCTCGACGTCCAGAACAACCATATCGACCATCTGCATACCCGGGCGGTCATCCCCTTGAGGACCTCGGCATCGTTTGGCCCGCGCGCGCGGGATCTGAATCCACTGCTGACCTTTGACCAGCACTCCCTCGTCCTCGACACTGCCGCACTCGGCGTGGTGCCACTGGGGGACCTTCGCCGGCCCGTGGGCCACTTGCGCGACGCTCGGATGGCCATCCAGGCAGCTCTTGACACCCTCTTCGGAAGCTACTGACTTGAACACCTCCGCCACCAAGCGCCCCGCCCGCTCCCAGTACGAAGACTTCATGCGCCATGTGCGCGACCATGGCGTGGCCAAGGGCGACCGCACGGGCACGGGCACCACCAGCGTGTTCGGCCACCAGATGCGCTTCGATCTGAACGAGGGCTTTCCGCTGGTGACCACCAAGAAGGTGTTCCTGAAAGCCATCATCATCGAGCTGCTGTGGTTCCTGCGCGGGGACTCCAACGTGAAATGGCTGCAGGAGCGGGGCTGCACCATCTGGGACGAATGGGCGCGCGAGGACGGCGACCTCGGCCCGGTGTACGGCGTGCAGTGGCGCAACTGGCCCACGCCCGATGGCGGCCACATCGACCAGATCACGCAGCTCGTGCAGCAGCTGAGAGCCAACCCCGATTCGCGCCGCCTCATCGTCAGCGCCTGGAACGTGGCCGACCTGCCCAAGATGGCGCTCATGCCCTGCCACGCCTTCTTCCAGTTCTACGTGGCGCCGGCCACCGAGCCCGGCGGCAGGGGCCGGCTGAGCTGCCAGCTCTACCAGCGCAGCGCCGATGTCTTTCTGGGCGTGCCCTTCAACATCGCGAGCTACGCGCTGCTGACCCACATGCTGGCGCAGCAGTGCGACCTGGACGTGGGCGACTTCATCTGGACGGGCGGCGACTGTCACAT
>JBMLPD010000160.1:0-6003 GCA_049242285.1 Rubrivivax sp. | reverse complement strand
GCCCGGGCCGGGCCTTCAGCGTGGTGAGCTGCTACTTCCCCAGCGGCTCCAGCGGCCAGGACCGCCAAGCCGCCAAGTTCCGCTTCCTGGACCTGCTATACCCCCGCCTGCTGGCGCTGAAGGCGCAGCGCGAGTTCATCCTGGTGGGCGACATCAACATCGCGCACAAGGCCATCGACCTGAAGAACTGGAAGGGCAACCAGAAGAACTCCGGCTTCCTGCCCGAGGAGCGCGCCTGGATGGACCGGCTGCTGGGCGCCGGCCCGGGCGAGGCTGGCCTGGTGGATGTCTTTCGCACTCTCAACCCGCACCCCGAGCAATACACCTGGTGGAGCAACCGCGGCCAGGCCTGGGCGAAGAACGTGGGCTGGCGCCTGGACTACCACTTGGCCACGCCGGCCATCGCCGCCACGGCGCGCTCGCAGCACATCTTTCTCGCGCAGCGCTTCTCCGACCACGCACCGCTGACCATCGATTACGACTTCAGCCTGTGACCTGCCGCCCATGACCCGCCGCATCTTCATGCTGGGCGCCAGCGGCACCATCGGCCAGGCCACGGTGCGGGCGCTGGTGGCGCGCGGCCACGAGGTGGTGTGTTTCGTGCGCCCCCGGGCCGGCGTGGGCGGGGCGCTGGGGCCGCAGGAGTTGGCGCGCCGGCTACCCGGCGCCGAGTTGCGCTACGGCGAGGTGACGAATCCGCTGTCCCTTGCGCGCGACGGCTTCGCCGGCGAGCGCTTCGACGTGCTGCTGTCCTGCCTGGCCTCGCGCACCGGGGCCCCGCGGGACGCATGGGCCATCGACCACCAGGCCCATGTGGACGCCCTGGAGCAGGCCCGGCGCTGCGGTATCACGCAGGTGGTGCTGCTGTCGGCGATCTGCGTGCAAAAGCCACTGCTGGCCTTCCAGCAGGCCAAGCGGGCGTTCGAGCGGGTGCTGATCGATTCCGGACTGAATCACTCCATCGTGCGCCCCACGGCCTTCTTCAAGTCCCTCTCAGGCCAGGTGGAGCGGGTGCGCCAGGGCCGGCCGTTTCTGGTGTTCGGCGACGGCAGGCTCACCGCCTGCAAGCCCATCAGCGACGACGACCTGGGCGACTACCTGGCCGACTGCGTCGATGACGAGACCCGCCACGGCCGCGTGCTGCCCATCGGCGGGCCGGGGCCGGCCCTCACCCCACGCGAGCAAGGCGAACACCTGTTCGCGCTGCTCGGACGCGAGCCGCGCTTCAAGCAGGTGCCGGTGGCGGTGATGGACGCCCTCATCGGCGCGCTGGGACTGGCCGGGCGCGCCGTGCCGGCGCTGGCGGCCAAGGCCGAGCTGGCGCGCATCGGCCGCTACTACGCCACCGAGTCCATGCTGGTGTGGGACGCCGCCGCGGGCCGCTACGACGAGCAGGCCACACCCTCTTGGGGGCGCCAGACGCTGTGGGACCACTACGCGGCGCTGGTGCGCGGCGATGCCACGGCCTCTGACACCCAGCGCGGGGACCATGCCGTGTTCTGACTTGCGCCCGAGGTCCCCGGAAAGACCACGCCGCCGCCAGCGGCACCTTTCAGGCCGGCCGGCGCGCGCGCACCTCGGCGGCGGACTCGCAGGCCACGCACCGGGTGGCCTGCGGCTCCACCTTGAGGCGATCGAACGCTATCTCCGTGCCGCAGGCCGTGCACACCCCGTAGCTGCCCGCCTGCAACTTCAACAGGGCACGACTGACAGCGCCGAGTTCGGCGGTGTCCAGGTCCGACAGTTCGAGGTCGACTTCGCGGTCCATGGCGTGCTGGCGCGAGGCCTCGTCGTCTTCGGCCAGCACGGCATGCGCGTGCTCCACCCGCGTGGCACCTCCGTGGTGGCGGCTGAGCAGGCCGTCCAGCCGTTGCTGACGGACTTCCAGTTCGGTCTTCAACCAGGCCCGCTGGCCGGCGGTGAGATGCAGGGTCATCCGGGGTTCCTCCTGCGGTGATGATGCGCAGAGGTGCTGCGGTGCGGGCTGATGCGGATCAACACGGGCGCACAGGGCCGCTGGTGCGGCGAATCGAGCCTTTCATCACCCCCGACGCGCCGTCCGGCCGATCGGCAAGGCGTCCGGGGTCCCGGACTGCCTAGACTTGCAGCCATGTCTGATCGCCCGCTATCTGAAGGCAACTGGCTGCAGCGCCGCTACCACCGCTGGGCGCTGCCGCACTACGAGAAGCTGTCGCCCGAGCTGCGTCTGGAGGTCGAGCGGGCGGACCGCTGGCTGTTCAGCCGGCAGGGGCTGTGGGCGTGGGCCGCGCTGCTGTCGTGCCTGTGCGCAAGCGTGGCCGCGCTGGTGGTCTGGACGCGCATGTCCACGGTTGAGGCCGTGCTGCTGGCCCTCATCTGCTGGATCAGCATCCTGCTATTGGTCGGGGGCGCCTGGCTGCTGCCGGAGAAATACGCATGGAGCGGCATCCCGAGTTGGAGCAAGGTGGCCCGCGCCCTGCTGGCCGGCGTGCTGGGCATGCTGGCCGGCGTGATCGTGTCAGGCGCCGTGTCGGGTGATCTGGAGAAACTCTTGGACGGTCCGCGGCTGCTGAGCATCTTCGGCAGGGGTTTGCCCTGGGTGCTCGCAGCGATGGCTGTGATGGGCCTCATTTCTGTGACGGTGGCTTGGATCAGCCGCTGGCGGATGCAGGTGCAGGTGCGCAGCCTTCGCCTGGCCGCCGAGCGTGACGCCGCAGCGCGCGAGGCGGCCGAGGCCCGGCTGAAACTGCTGCAGGCGCAGATCCACCCCCACTTCATCTTCAACACCCTGTCGGCCGTGCAGCACTGGGTGGACCAGGGGGACCCGCGGGGCGGGCCGCTGCTCAAGACCCTGACAGCCTTCCTGCGCGGCTCCACCGACATGATGGACTGCGACCGCGTGCCACTGGACCGCGAACTGCAGATGGCGACGCATTACCTGGACGTGATGCAGGCGCGGCTGGGCGCGCGGCTGCGGCACCGTATCGAAGCCGCGGCCGCGTTCGGCGCGCACGAGCTGCCCCCCGGGCTGGTGCTGACACTGGTGGAAAACGCGGTCGAGCACGCCATCGAGCCCAGCCTGCAGGGCGGCACGATCGAGGTGCGGGTGCATGCGCACAACGGCAGCCTGTGCATCGATGTGCAGGACGACGGCCCGGGCCGGGCCGCCGAGTGGGTCGAGGGGGTGGGCCTGCGCAACACACGCGCCCGCCTGGCCCACGCCTTCGGCACGGAAGCCGCGCTGGAACTGGGCCCGGCGCCGACGCCAGACCGGCAGGGCACACTCACGCGCATCCGCCTTCCCCTGAACTGAAAGCCGACCATGACGCCTCCGGCCACCGTGCTCATCGCCGACGACGAGGAAGCCCCGCGCGAGCGGCTGGCACTGGCGCTGCAGGCTGCCTGGCCCGACGCACGCCTGGTGGCCCAGTGCGTCAACGGTGCCGATGCCTGGGACGCCTTCCTCGAGCACGAGCCGGCCGTGTGCTTTCTGGACATCCGCATGCCCGGGCTGAGCGGGGTGGACGTGGCCCGGCGCATCGCCGGCCGCTCCGAGGTGGTGTTCGTCACCGCCCACGACGACCATGCCCTGGCCGCTTTCGACGCCGGGGCGGTGGACTACGTGCTCAAGCCACTGGAAACCGAGCGCCTGTGCCGGGCCGTGGAGCGGGTGCGCGCCCGCCTGGCGCGGCCCGAACCGCCCGAAGGCACGGCACTGCAGGCGCTGCTCACCCAGTTGCAGGGGCAGATGCGCCGCCCCGCGCCGCTGCGCGTTCTTCAGGCGGCCGTGGGCAAGGAGGTGCGTCTGATCCGGCTGGCCGATGTGGTGTTCTTCGAGTCCGACAGCCGCTACACGCGGGTGGTCTGCGCCGGCGAGGGCACGTCCGGCGGCGGCGGCGAGGCCTTGATCCGCACGCCCTTGAAGGAGTTGCTGACGCAGCTCGACCCGGAGCTGTTCTGGCAGGTGCACCGCTCGGTGATCGTCAACCACGAGCACATCGCCTCGGCGGTGCGCGTCGACGAGGGTCACATGCACCTGACGCTGCGCGGCCGGCCGGAGAAGCTGCCTGTTTCGCGCCACTTTCAGGGGCTGTTCAAGGGTCAGTAGCCCGGGAGCAATGGCGTGCGGGCCTGGCAAGCCGCGCGCGCTGCAAAATTCGCACTCCACTGCGGACCACCCCATGCCTGCCCTGCCCCAACCCCGTTTCGATCTCTTCTACAAGCACGATGAACTGACGCGCCTGCTGCAGGACTACGCGCGGGCGCTGCCCGACCTGATCGAGTGGCGCTGCCTGGGCCAGAGCCACGAGGGGCGCGACATCGCTCTGGTGGTCATCACCCGGCGCGCCACCGGTGCGGACGTGGACAAGCCGGCCTTCTGGGTGGACGGCAACATCCATGCCGCCGAGTTGACGGCCGGCACCGCCTGCCTGTACTGGCTGCATCAGCTGGCCAGTGGCTACGGGCAGGATGCGCAGATCACGCAGCTGCTCGACACGCGCGTGATCTACATGGTGCCGCGCCTGAACCCCGACGGCGCCGAGCTGGCGCTGGCCGAGCGGCCGCGCCACATCCGCTCCTCCACCCGGGCCTACCCCTGGGACGAGCAGCCGGTGGACGGCCTGACCATGGAAGACGTGGACGGCGACGGCCGCATGCTCATGATGCGCATGCCCGACCCGCACGGCACCTACAAGGCCTGCCCCGACGAGCCGCGCCTGATGGTGCCGCGCGAACCCGGCGAGTTCGGCGGCACGTACTACCGCCTGATGCCCGAGGGCACGCTGAAGAACTTCGATGGCGTGAAGATCAGCGCCAACCCCGACCGCGAGGGCCTGGACCTGAACCGCAACTTCCCGGCCTGCTGGCGCCAGGAGTTCGAGCAAAAAGGCGCGGGGCCTTACCCCACCAGCGAGCCCGAGGTGCGGGCCATGGTGGACTTCATCGCCCGGCACCCCAACATCGGCGCGGCTGTGAGCTTCCACACCCACAGCGGCGTGATCCTGCGGCCCATGGGCACGCAAAGCGACGACGACATGACGCCGGAAGACCTGTGGCAGTACAAGCGCTTCAGCGATCTGGGCGCCAAGCTCACCGGCTACCCGACCATCAGCATCTTCCACGACTTCAGATACCACCCCAAGCAGGTGATCACGGGCACGCAGGACTGGGTGTACGAGCACCTGGGCGCGCTGTTCTGGACGGTGGAGATCTGGGCGCCCAACAAGGAGGCCGGGATCACCGACTACGACTGGATCGATTGGTACCGTGACCATCCGGTGGAAGATGACAAGAAGCTGCTGAAGTGGAGCGACGAGCAGTGCGGCGGCCAGGCGCATGTGGACTGGTACCCCTTCGAGCATCCGCAGCTCGGGCCGGTGGAGCTGGGCGGCTGGGACAAGATGAACTTCTGGCGCAACCCGCCGGCGCACCTGCGCGAACGCGAGGCGGCGCGCTTTCCGGCCTGGCTGCAGCAGATCGCCCTGTCGCTGCCGCGGCTGGAGGTGCTGCGCACCGAGGTGCAGGCGCTGGGCCCCGACACCTGGCGCGTGCGCCTGGCCGTGGCCAACAGCGGCTACCTGCCGAGCTACGTCACCCAGCGGGCGCTGGAGCGCAAGACCGTGCGCGGCGTGGTCTTCGAGCTGCACCTGCCCGAGCAGGCGCGGCTGCTCAGCGGCACGCTGCGCAGCGAAGGCACGCAACTGGAGGGGCACGCCCCCAAGGGTTCGCTGCAGGGCTTTGTGCCCGAGCGGCAGATCACCGGCGACCGGGCGGTGATCGAGTGGACCGTCCAGGCGCCCCCAGGCACCACGTTGAAGCTCAGCGCCCGCGCCGACCGCGCCGGCGCGGTGCGTACCGAGGTCACGTTGGATCACGGCCCGTAAAGCCTTGTCGGCGCCCCGCTTGGGGGCAAGGTCCAGCCACCTTCTGCGTTCCGATATCGGCCAGCCACCTTCTGCATTCCGATTTCGGCCAGCCACCTTCTCCGTTCGGATATCGGCCAGCGACCTTCTCCGTTCCGAT
>JBMLPD010000159.1:0-1255 GCA_049242285.1 Rubrivivax sp. | reverse complement strand
CAGGCCCTGGCACAGCAGGTGGTGGCCTTCGTGCAGCAGCTGCGCAGCCAGGAGCTCTACAAGCTTCCTGGCGTGGCCGAGACCATCGAGTGGACGCGCGCCCTGATGGAACTGGGCGCGGTGGTGCTGGACCCGGTGGTGGTGCAGAACACCCTGGGCCTGTTGCTGAAGTACCAGGACGACATTGCGCGCGTGCAGGGCGACGAGGTGATGCGCCTGCTGCAGCGGGTGGAACAGCAGGCTGCAGAACAGAGCCCGGACCCGCGCTGAGCATGGTGCCCGGGCGACCTCCCGCGGCGGCCGCGTCCCATCTGGCCACCAACGTGATGCATTTCGCTCGCGTGCTGCGCCACGCCGGGCTGCCCGTGGGGACGGACCGGGTGCAAGTGGCCTTGCAGGCGCTGCAGGTGGCAGGCCTGCACTCCCGCGCCGAGTTCCACGCCGTGCTCTGCGCCTGCCTGCTGGACCGGCACGAGCACCAGGAGCTCTTCGACCAGGCCTTCACCTTGTTCTGGCGCGAGCCCGACCTGGCCGGCCGCATGCGCGCCTTGCTGCTGCCCCAGGTGAACACCCGGGTGCCGCCGCCCGTGAACGAGAACCGGCGCCTGGGCGACGCCTTGTTCCCGGGCCCGCGCGAATCTCCGGCGAAGAACCCGCCGCAGGATCAACTGGAGCTGGAGGCCTCGCTGACAGCCAGCGCCAGCGAGCGCCTGCAGCATGCCGACTTCGAGACCATGACGGCGGACGAGTTCCGCACCGCGCTGCGCCTGCTGGCGCGGCTGCGTACGGTGTTCCCGCCCGTGGTCACGCGGCGCCGGGCGGCGTCGCCCCGGGCGGGGCGGCTGGACCTGCGCGCCACGCTGCGCGAGGCCGGGCGCCACGGGGGAGAGGTCTGGGCCTTGCGCCACACGGCGCCGCGCACGGTGGTGCCGCCACTGGTGGTGCTGGCGGACATTTCGGGCTCCATGTCGCGCTACTCGCGCATGCTGCTGCACTTCGCGCACCTGCTGGGCGCGCGCCCCGGGCGCACCATGCCGCGGGTGGAGACCTTCGTCTTCGGCACGCGCCTGACGCGCATCACCCCCTGGCTGCGTCAGCGCGACCCCGACGTGGCGGTGGCCAGGGTGACCGCCGGCGTGCAGGACTGGTCGGGCGGCACGCGCATCACCGAGAGCCTGCACGAGTTCAACCGGCGCTGGGCCCGCCGCGTGCTGGGCAGCCGGGCCACCGTGCTGCTGGTCAGCGACGGCCTGGA
>JBMLPD010000158.1:0-10801 GCA_049242285.1 Rubrivivax sp. | reverse complement strand
TGCTTGCGGTTGTCGTTGGCGCGGATCAGCGGGCGGATCAGCAGCATGGACGCGCCCGTGGTGCCCATGAAACTCGCCAGCACCGCGCCTATGCCCATGATGGCGGTGTTCAGGCCGGGGCTGCCGTGCAGGTTGCCGCGCACATAGATGCCGCCAGCCACCGTGAACAGCGCCGTGAGCAGCACGATGAAAGGGATGTACTCGGCCAGCAGCACGTGCACCAGCATGCCCCCGGTCAGGCCTGCCCCCTGGGTCATGGCAAAAGGCACCAGCAGCAGCAAGGCCCAGCCGGCCGCGATCTTGCCGAAGTGGTGATGCCAGACGTGCGGAATGGCCAGGGGCATGATGGCGATGGACAGCAGCATGCCGGCAAAGGGCAAGGCCCACCAGGCGGACAGGGCCCGGCCATCGATCTCTGCGGCCAGCGCAGGCTGCGACACCAGCGCCAGCAGGGGCCAGGCCATGAGCCAGGCCCACCGCCTGCAGCCAGGCGGTCGGCCGCGGCGCAGCGCAGCGCCTGCAGCCTGCGCGGGCGCCGGCGGCTGTGCGGCCTTCGCACGCTGGATGGGTTTCTTGGTCATCGCATCACTCCATGAACCGGGCAAATCCCGCCACCGGCTCACGCTCGGTGACCAGCGTGTTCTCGATGGCCTTCGGGTCGGCGTGGCCCAGTGCCATGCCGCACACCACCATCTCCTCGGGCGGCAGTTGCAGCTCTTCACTGATGATCCTGTGGAACTGCGTGAAGGCCGCCTGCGGGCAGGTGTCCAGACCACGGGCACGGGCGACCACCATGACACTCTGCAGGAACATGCCGTAGTCCAGCCAACTGCCCTGCTGCATCACCCGGTCGATGGTGAAGATCAGGCCCACGGGCGCGTCGAAAAAGGCGTAGTTGCGGGCGTGCTGCGCATGCATCCGCGCCTTGTCGGCCTTGCCGATGCCCAGCAGGCTGTAGAGGTCCCAGCCCACCTTGCGGCGGCGGTCCACGTAGGGCGATCGCCACTCGGTGGGGTAGTAGGCATATTCCTCGGTGTGCTGGGCCCGCTGGGCCGGGTCGTCATGGGCGGCGCAGATGCTGGCGCTCAGACGCTGCCGCGCCGCGCCCGTCAGCACGTAGACCTTCCACGGCTGGGTGTTGGTGCCCGACGGCGCGCGTGAGGCCACTGCCAGGATCTCCTCGATGGTCTGGCGCGGCACGGGGGTGGGCAGGTAGGCCCGGATGGAGCGGCGCGAGGTGATGGCCTGGTCGACGGCGGCGGCTCGGGCGGTGTCTGAGGTGTCAGCGGTCATGCGCATGGGCTTTCAAGGGATGGAGGGCCTTCTCAAGCGCCTCGGGAAAACGGTCGATCGAACGCCGCGTGAGGCGGTCGACGTAAACGTGCACGAAGTGGCCAGCCGCGGCCGCGCGCTCCTGGCCCTGGGCAAACAGCGCGATCTCGTAGCGAACGCTGGAACGCCCGGCATGGGCCACCCGCAGGCCGGCCTGGACAGGCTGGGGAAACGACAGGGGCGCGAAGTAATTGCACTGCGTCTCGACCACGAGACCGATGACCTCGCCAGCGGCCGGGTCCAGGGCGCCCCGCTCGATCAGGTAGCGGTTCACCGCCGTGTCGAAGAAGCTGTAGTAGACGACGTTGTTGACGTGCCCGTAGACGTCGTTGTCCATCCAGCGGGTGGAGATCGTCTCGAAGTGCGGGTAGCCATCGCGCGTGGGCGGGGGCAGGCGGTCCGGCATCTGGTCAGGTCTGCGTCGTCTTGGGGTTCGATGCGGGGTGGGCGTTGAGGCGCATCACGCGCGAGCCGATTGTGCCGTCTGCCCGGGCCACTGTTGCCAGGCATCACAGGCCAGCTCGAGGGTGCGGGCCTGTATCTGCACCGTGACCGGCAGATTGCGCCCGTAGCCCCCCGCCATCGACAGCGCCACGGGGATGCGGCGCTGCTGCAGCCAGAGCAGCACCCGGCGGTCGCGCTCGGCCAATCCCTCGGCGCTGAGCTTCAGGCGCCCCAGACGGTCGTTCTCGTGCGGGTCGGCACCGGCCAGATAGAAGGCCAGCCCCGGGGGTGATGCGGCCGTGCGCGAGTCCACTTCCTGCAGCGCATGGTCCAGCGTCTCCAGGTAGGGCACATCCGTGCAGCCGTCGGGCAGCTCGATGTCGAGGTCGCTGCGCTCCTTGCGAAAGGGAAAGTTCCTGGCGCCATGCAGCGACAAGGTGAACACCGAGTCGTCATCCTGGAAGATCGAGGCCGTGCCATTGCCCTGGTGGACATCCAGGTCGATCACGAGCACCCGCAGCCAGCGGCGGTGGTGCCGGTGCCACTCGGCCTGCATCAGGCGCGCGGCCACCGCCACATCGTTGAACACACAGTAGCCCGAGCCCTTGTGGGCGTAGGCATGGTGCGTGCCACCGGCGAGGTTGGCCGCCACGCCCTCGCCGCCCAGCAGCGCTGCCCGGGCCGCCGCGATGCTGGCACCCACCGAGCGCCGGGAGCGCTCCACCATCTGGGACGACCATGGAAAGCCGATCTCACGCTGCTGCGCGGGGGTGGTGCGGCCATCGACCACCGCAGTGATCCAGGCCGGCTCGTGGGCCAGGGCGAGTTCACCGTCGCTGGCCGGCGGCGCCTCCATCACCCGGATGGCGGGCACCGAGGCCTGCACCGCCTCTCGCAACAGCCGGTACTTGGACATCGGAAAGGTGTGCCCGGGCGGCAGCGGCAGGACGAAGTGGTCGGAATGGAAGGCCTGCATGAAGGAGTGGATTCTAGGAATCGAAAAGAATTTGTTGCGCCGCAGCAAAAACCTCTTGCAATGATCCGGGAGAACCCTATACTTCGGTTCATGTTGCAGCGCAGCAAACAAGTTCCCACAACCCCGACCCTCATCCCCACAAGGAGTTCACCATGTCCTATCTGACCGCTGAACAAATGGTTGCCGCCCACAAGGCCAACGTCGAGACCCTCTTCGGCCTGACCCAGAAGGCCTTCGAAGGCGTCGAGAAGCTCGTCGAGCTGAACATCCAGGTCGCCAAGACCGCCATGGTCGAGGCCGCTGACACCACCAAGGCCGCCCTGTCCGTGAAGGACGCGCAAGAGCTGCTGGCTCTGCAACAAGCCATGCTGCAGCCCGCCGCCGAGAAGGCCGCCGCCTACGGCCGCCACGTGTACGAGATCGCCGCCTCCACCAACAGCGAAGTGGCCAAGGTGGCCGAGTCGCAGCTGGCCGAAGTGCAAGGCAAGTTCATGGCGCTGGTGGACACCGCCGTGAAGAACGCGCCGGCCGGCACCGAGAACGCCGTGACCCTGGTGAAGTCCGCCGTGACTGCCGCCAACAACGCCTTCGAGACCGTGCAGAAGGCCGCCAAGCAAGCCACCGACGTGGCCGAAGCCAACTTCCAGGCCATGACCAGCACCGCGGTCAAGGCCACGCAAGCCCAGAGCCGCGCCCGTCGCGCTGCCTGAGCCCGATGACGACTGAAGTTGCGGCAGGTCAATCCGGCCTGTGAGAGGATCGGTTCTGATCACCTCCGGCTGAGACACCTTTCGACATTGCCTGCGGCCCGGTCACCCCGGGCCGCTTTTTTTGGGGTCAGCGCGTCAAGGCCGCGGTGCGCGCGCGCAATTGCAGCAGCACCTGCTGGGCGGCCTCACGCCCGGCGGCGATGGCCCGCGAGCGGGCCGCGAAGTCCGCGCTGCCCACCCCCTGCAGGCGAGGCCGCACCACCACGTCGGCATCGCGCAGTTCGAAGTGATTGATGCTCTTGCCCATGATGGAGAAGGTCTGCATCAGGATCTTGAAGGCGTCACCCGTGGGTGCGCCGTCTGGAGGCGACGAGATGTCCACCGCCAGCACCAGTTCCGCCCCCATCTGACGCGCGAAGCGAACGGGCACGGGTGAGACCAGTCCGCCGTCCACATACTCCCGCGCTCCGATCTTGACCGGCTGAAAGACGGCCGGCACGGCACTGGACGCGCGCACGGCTGCACCCGTGTCGCCGCGCTGGAACAGGACGGGCACGCCACTGTCCAGATCCGTGGCGACGATGCCCAGCGGCAGGCTCATCTGCTCGATGGCGCGCTGCCCCGTGTGCTCGCGCACGTAGCGGGCAAGCGCCTCACCCCGGATCAGGCCCCGTCCGGGAAACGCCCAGTCGGTGATGGCGCCCTCGTCCATGGATTGCGCCAGCGCTGCCAGTTCCTTGCCGTTGCGGCCGGCGGCGTAGAGCGCAGCCACCAGGCTGCCGGCAGAGGTGCCCACCACCAGATCAGGCCGGATGCCCGCCTCCTCCAGCACTTGGATCACACCGATGTGCGCGAAACCCCGCGCAGCGCCTCCGCCCAGCGCCAGGCCCAGGCGCGGCGGCCGCGGGGGTGCGGGCGGTGCCGGCTCCGGGCCGGGCGCGGGCTCTGTCCGTGGCACGGCCGGGGGTACCGACTGGCAGCCCGCCAGCGCCCCGGCCGTCAGCAGCGCCAGCACGCTGCGTCGGGACAACAGCCCCCTGTGGACGGCGGCTTCTTCATTCTTCATTCGAATGAGCATCAAACGATCCAGTCCTTCCAAGACATGAACAGGCCCAGGGTTCGACCACCCGCGCGCCGGACGTCTGCACAAGCCCGGCAGCCAGCCCGCGGGGGGCGGGTACAGCGTGAATTGTCGCCCCCCGCGCCTGCGCAGAACGGCAGGTGGGTCCCCCGCACCAAGCGCCCTTGCCTTGCCCGGCCGTGCCCGAAGAGGCCCCGCGCCTCCACCACCTGCGTCTGCGGGCGCGCCTGCCGGCGACACCACCCTGGCGGCGCCGTAAACTTCGGACGTTCATGGGTTGGCAGGTCAAGCCGACCTGCTGACACCTGCCGCTTCCTCTTCACAGCCGCCCTGGCGCTCATCGCCTTCGGACCTCCGCCATGACACACGTCGTCACCGAATCGTGCATCCGCTGCAAGTACACCGACTGTGTCGATGTGTGCCCCGTCGACTGCTTCCGCGAGGGGCCCAACTTCCTCACCATCGATCCGGACGAGTGCATCGACTGCGCCGTGTGCATTCCCGAGTGCCCGGTGAACGCCATCCTGCCCGAGGAGGATGTGCCGGGCGACCAGCAACACTTCATCAAGCTCAACGCCGAGCTGTCGCGCAAGTGGCCCAGCATCACGCGCAGCAAGGCCCCGCTGCCCGACGCTGACGACTGGAAAGACCGCAACGGCAAGCTCAGCGAACTGCAACGCTGAGGCCCGGATCGTACCGTGGGGCCCATGGCGAGCCCGCCCGAACCGCCCGCCGAGATCGAGACCGACGCTCTGGTCATCGGCGCCGGGCCGGTGGGGCTGTTCCAGGTCTTCGAGCTGGGTCTGCTGGAGATCCGGGCCCATGTGGTGGACTCTTTGCCAGCCCCGGGTGGGCAATGCCTGGAGCTCTACCCCGACAAGCCCATCTATGACGTGCCCGGTCTGCCCGTGTGCACCGGGCGAGAGCTCACGCAGCGGCTGCTGCAGCAGATCCAGCCCTTCCACACCCCGCTCCACCTGCAGCAGGAGGTGACCCACCTGCTGCGGCGGGCCGACCAGCGGTTCGACGTGCAGACCAGCCAGGGCACGCGCTTTGTGGCGCGCACCGTCTTCATCGCGGGCGGCGCGGGCTCGTTCCAGCCTCGCAGGGTCAAGGCTCCCGGCCTGGAGCCGCATGAAGGCTCGCAGGTGCTCTATCGCATGCCCGACCCCACGGCGCTGGCCGGCCAGAACGTGGTGGTGATGGGCGACGAGGACACGGCCCTGGAATGGGCGCTGCACCTCGCCGAGCCCGGCCCGCACCAGGCCCGCAGCGTGACCCTGCTGCACCGCCGGGATGCCTTCCGCGCCGCGCCCGCCACGGTGCAGCGCCTGCGCCAGCAACGCGAAGCCGGGGCGATGCGGTTCGTCGCCGGCCAGATCGTGGGCCTGCGCGAACACCTGGGCCGCCTCACCCACCTGGAGCTCGCCTGCAGTGACGACCAGCAACTGGCGCTGCCGGTGGACCGGCTGCTGGCCTGCCTGGGCCTGAGCCCCAAGCTGGGCCCGATAGCCGAGTGGGGCCTGGCCCTGGAGCGCAAGCAGCTCGTCGTGGACACACAGCGCTTCGAGACCAGCGAGCCCGGGATCTACGCCGCCGGCGATGTGGTGACCTACCCGGGCAAGCGCAAGCTCCTGCTGTGCGGCTTTCACGAAGCCACCCTGGCAGCCTTTGCCGCCTGCGAGCGGGTGTTCCCAGACCGGCCGGTGCAACTGCAGTACACCACCACCAGCCCACGGCTGCATCAGTTGCTGGGCGTGACGCAGTCCCCAGGCAAACCGCTGCTGACCGACCCAGGAAGCCGTTCGCACTGAGCCCTTCGACTTCGCTCAGGACTGGCCTGTCGAAGTGCGCGCCAGGGCTTCGACAGGCCGGTGCGCTCGCGCCTTCGCCAGCCCCCGCATAATCCGCCCCGCGGCGGGCCCAGGGGCCCGCTGCTCTCCGCTAGGGGTGTTGGCGCCGGCTTGCAGGTGTCGACTGAGACAGTCCCTTTGAACCTGATTGAGGTAATCCTCGCGCAGGGAAGCCGCTGAGACAGCGCGCACGGGTGCTCCGTGCCGCCCTGCATCAGTGTTTGCCGACCTGCCATCGCCCTTGAAAGCACCACGATGGCAACCCGAACCAACCGCTCCTGTCTCCGCCCGGCCTGCGCCCCCCCGCGCCTGGCCGTCGCCCTGGCGCTGGCCCTGCCCGCACTGGCCTGGGCACAGGCCCCCGTCGACACGGCCCCCCAGACCATCACCGTCAGCGGCCGCAGCGCCAGCAACGCGGCCAGCGTGACGGGCTTCGGCGACGTGCCCTTGTCGCGCGCGCCCTTCTCGGCCACCGTCATCACGCTTGGTCAGCTGCAGGATGCCGGCATTTCCGGCATTGGCGACTTGACCCGCGTGGACGCCGGCACCACCGACGCCTACAACGCCCCGGGCTACTGGGGCCAGCTGGCCGTGCGCGGCTTCACGCTGGACAACCGCTTCAACTACCGGCGCGACGGCCTGCCCATCAACGCCGAGACCGCCATCGCCCAGGGCAACAAGCAAGCGCTGGAGATACTGAAAGGCACCAGTGGCCTGCAGGCCGGCACCAGCGCGCCGGGCGGCCTGGTGAACCTGGTGGTCAAGCGGCCCACCCAGCGCCTGCGCCAGGCCGAACTGGCCTGGGAGCAAGAGGGCAGCCTGGGCCTGTCCGTGGACCTGGCCGACCGCGTGGGAGCCAGCGGCGCGCTGGGCTGGCGCCTGAACGCCGGCCTGGAGCGGCTGGACCCGCAGCTCAAGAGCAGCCAGGGCCACCGCAGCCTGCTGGCCCTGGCCACCGAAGCCCGCCTGGGCAGCGGCACGCTGCTGGAGCTGGAGATCGAAAGCAGCCGGCAAAGCCAGCCCAGCACGCCAGGCTTCAGCCTGCTGGGAAACGGGCTGCCACCTGCACGCAGCATCGACCCGCGCACCAACCTGAACAACCAGGCCTGGAGCCTGCCGGTGGTGATGGACGGCCTGACCGGCTCGGCACGCCTGACCCAGGCGCTCGGCGAAGAGGTGGACCTGGTGGCCCACGCCATGCGCCAGCGCCTGCGCACCGACGACCGGGTGGCGTTTCCCTACGGCTGTGATGACGCCGCTGCAGGGCTCTACTACGCTGACCGCTACTGCCCCAGCGGCCGCTTCGACCTCTACGACTACCGCAGCGAGGACGAGCGCCGCACCAGTGACGCGGTGGATGTCGCAGTCAACGGCCGTGCCCGGTGGCTGGGTCTGACGCACCGCTTCTCGGCAGGGGTTCTGTTCACACGCTTTGAGGCCCGCTTCAACCGACAAGCCTACAACTACGCGGGCTCGGGCGCCATCGACGGGCTGACCCCAGTGCCTGCGAACCCCACGCTGACCGACGAGAACACCCAGCGCGACGAGCGCAGCACCGAGTGGCGCCTGCAGGACGCCATCACGCTGAGCCCCCGCTGGAGCCTGTGGGCCGGCCTGCGCCACACCCGGCTGCAGCGCGAGAGCGTGCGCACCGATGGCTCCCGCCCCACCGCATACGACCAGTCCTTCACCACCCCCTGGCTGGCCCTCAGCCATGCCCTGGGGCCGCAGACGCTGGCCTACCTGAGCTGGGGCCGGGGGGTGGAATCGGAGGTCGCACCCAACCGAAGTCGTTACACCAATGCCGGCCAGGCCTTGCCCGCGCTCCACAGCCAGCAGACCGAACTGGGTTTCAAGCAGTCTGGACCGCGCCTGGACTGGCGGGCGGCCGCTTTCGACATGCGCCGCCCGCTGTGGAGCGATCTCGGCAGCTGCGATGGGGCCCTGACCTGCACCCGGCGCCAAGACGGCGCGGCCGTCCACCGCGGTCTGGAGCTTGAAGCGGAGTGGCGCGCCGGCCTGTGGTCGGTGCGCGGCAGCGCCATGGCGCTGCAAGCCCGGCGCAGGGGCGCACTGGACGCCCGCCTGAACGGCCTGCGGCCCGTGAACGTGCCCGCCACCAGCCTCAAGCTGCAAGGCGTCTACAACGTGCGGACGGTGCCCGGGTTGGCGCTGCTGGGCTTCGTCATCCACGAAGGCGAGCGCATGGTGCTGGAGAACAACCCGATCGCCACCCCTGGCTGGACCCGCCTGGACCTGGGCGCCCGCTGGACGCAGAAGTCGGCAGGCCGCACCCTGGTGTGGCGCGCCGGCCTGGACAATGTGGCCGACACCCGGGCCTGGAAAGAGACCCCCCTGCAGTATGGTCACGTCTACCTGTACCCGCTGGCGCCGCGCACCTTGCGCGTGTCGCTGATCGCCACGATCTGAACGACACGGCCCTGAGCCCTTGACATCTTCCGGCACTCCGGCACACGGCAAGGCACCCAGGGCCGCGGCATGGGCCGGCTCCGTGGCCCTGGCCTGGACGCTGACGGTCGCGGCCATCGTCGCGGCCGCCCCGGCCGCGGCCGATCCCCAGAGGGTGGAAGACACCATGGCCCAGAGGGCCCAGGCCTGCACCGGCTGTCACGGGCCGCAGGGCCGCTCGCGGCCCGATGGCTATGTGCCGCGCCTGGCCGGCAAGCCCGCGGGCTACCTGCATGAGCAACTGAGCGCCTTTCAGGAAGGACGCCGGCGCCACGAGGGCATGGCCCGCATGCTGGAGCACCTGAACGATGACATGCTGCGGGCCCTGGCCGAGCACTTCGCCACTCTGGAGCTGCCCTATCCGGCCCCCGTGGCGGCGCCGCTGTCCCCTGTGGAAGCGCGCCGCGCGGAGCAACTGGTGCGCCAGGGCGACCCCGCCCGGGGCCTGCCGGCCTGCACTGCCTGCCACGGCACAGGGCTGGCCGGTGTGGCGCCGCACGTGCCCGGCCTGCTGGGCCTGCCCGTGGACTACCTCAATGGCCAGTTGGGTGCGTGGCGCCAGGGGCACCGTCGCGCCCGGGAACCCGACTGCATGGCCCGCGTGGCGCGCGCCCTGCCTCTGGAGGACGTGGCCCTGGTGTCACGCTGGCTGGCCACCCAGCCCGTGCCGGTGGGCGGGCAGCCGGCGGCTACCGCACCTGCGACCTGGCCGCTGCGCTGCGGCAGCCTGGAAACAGCGCCCGCGCCCGCAGCGCCGGTGAAGTCCAGTGGCACAACAGACGCCGAGCAAGGAGCCTATCTGGCCCTGCTGGGCCACTGTGCGGGTTGCCACACCGCTCCGGGCGGCGCCCCCTACGCAGGCGGCCGGGCCATCGCCACCCCTTTTGGTACCGTCTACGCCGGCAACCTCACCCCCGACCCGGAAACGGGTCTGGGCCGCTGGACGGCCGACAGCTTCTGGCGCGCCCTGCGCGAAGGCCGCTCGCACGATGGCCGGCGGCTGATCCCGGCTTTTCCGTACACGTCCTACACCCACCTCAGCCGGCAGGACAGCGACCGCCTGTTCGCCTACCTGCGCAGCCTGCCGCCCGTGCGCCAGGCCCAGCGCCCGCACGAGTTGCGCTTCCCCTTCGGCACCCAGCCGGCGCTGGCGGTCTGGCAATGGCTGGGTTTTCGCAGTGCCCAAAGCGCCAAACCGCCGCCGCCAGGCACGCTGCCAGCCACAGGGACCGCAGCGGACCCGCTGGCGCGCGGCGCCTACCTTGTCAAGGCCCTGGGGCACTGCGCCCAGTGCCACGCCCCGCGCAACCGCTGGGGCTTGCTGGGCGCAGAGCTGACCGGTGGCGTCATGCCGGGCGAGCGCTGGCTTGCGCCTTCCCTGCACCCTGCGCCCGCAGGAGACGGGCCGCGGGTGACGGCGCAGGACATCGTGGAGCTGCTGAGAACCGGCCGCCACCGGCACGGCAGCGCCAGCGGGCCCATGGCCGGCGTGGTCTTGAACAGCACGCAGCACTGGGCTGAAGCCGACCTGCAGGCCGTGGCGGCGTATCTGATGGCCCTGCCTGCGCGCCTGCCCACACCGGCACCGAGCCGCCGCCCGTCCGAACCTGCGGCGCCGAACAGCGCAGCCCTGGGACGGCGCGTCTACGCCGACCAGTGCGCGCAGTGCCACGGCGATCAGGGCCAGGGCGTCCCGGGCCTGTACTCCCCGCTGGCCGGCAACCCCAGCGTCACCCAGCCCGACATCGGCAATCTGGTCCAGTGGCTGCAGCATGGCGGCTTCGCCCCCGCCACCCGAGGCAACCCCCGGCCCTTCGGCATGCCGCCGCAGGAGCTGAGCGTGGCCGAGACCACCGCGGTGCTGAACCACCTGCGCCAGAGCTGGGGCCACCGTGCACAGGCCGTGAACGACCTGGACGTGATCCGCTTGCGCTAA
>JBMLPD010000157.1:0-1099 GCA_049242285.1 Rubrivivax sp. | reverse complement strand
ACCGCCACCCAGAAGGGGGCGGACAGCAGCAGGTCCAGGGTTTCGCTCATGTGCTCGGCACGGTCATGAGCGCGGGGGCACGCCTGGCATCACCAAAGCCGCACCAAGCGGCTGCGGCGGATGTTCGCGTCGCGCGTCACCAAGGGCAGGCCGTGTGCGCGGGCCGTGGCGACGATGATGCGGTCGGCGGGGTCGCCATGAAAGGACGCCGGGAGTTCTTTCACGGCCAGCACCACATCCGTGTCCAGCGGCAGGACCCGCACGGTCTCGGGTGCGGTGGCCAGCGGCAACCAACGGTTCAGCGGCAGGGTCAAGGGCAACCGGCCCTTGCTCACCAGCATCTGTGCTTCCCACAGGCTGATGGAAGAGATGGAGGGAGGCGTGCCGGCGGTCACCAGGGCCTGCAGGCGCTGCCTGTCCTTGGGACCGAGATCCTCCTGGCCCAGCAGCCACCACAGCCAGATGTGGGTATCCAGCAGGACGGCATCGGACATGGTCAGGGCTGCGCTGCGGGATGTGGCTCAGCGCAGGGCGTCGAAGGCATCTGCCTCCAGGACCGACTCGGCAGGTGCCGCCTCCAGCCGGCCCGTGCCGATCAAGCGCTCCCACGGCGGTACACCGGGGGCGGTCTCGACCGTGGGCACCAGGCGGGCCACCACTTTGCCGCGACGCACCAGGTCCACCGGCGCCCCGCCGGACTCGACCTGTCGGATCAGGTCCAGGCACTGGGACCTGAACTGCGTGACGCTGACCGACCTGGGGGTGGACGAAATGGTCATTTCGGGTACTCGAATGGTCATTCCATTGTAGTGCCGTGATCCGCTGCGAAGCCCGTCGAGCGGGGCTCATGTTCGCCGCACCCGGTACTGCGTCAGCATCGTGGCCACCAGCATGGCGATCAGCGACACGGCCACGATGACATCTGCAATGTAGGTGGGCACGTTCACCGCCCGGCTCATGCTGTCCGCGCCCACCAGCACCCCGGCCACGAAGACAGCCGCGGCCACCACGCCCAGCGGGTTGAGCATGGCCAGCATGGCAATCACGATGCCGCTGTAGCCGTAGCCCGGGCTCATGTCCAGCGTGACGTAGCCGGTGC
>JBMLPD010000156.1:0-4913 GCA_049242285.1 Rubrivivax sp. | reverse complement strand
GCGCCGCTGGCTGCGGCCGCCTGAGAGTTTGTGAAGCATACCGGCACCCCCCACCGACCTTGCCACCCGGCCCGTCCCAAGCCCCTTGTTGCGGAGATAACGATGACCCGACGTCCCTTCACCCTGCTGGTGCTGACCCTGGCCGCCGCCGCCAGTCTGGCCGCGATACCGCCCGCGCACGCCCAGGGCCGCGACCCGGCCCGCCTGCGGGTGGCGCTGCTGCCCGACGAGAACGCCTCGACGCTGATCCAGAACGCCCAGCCGCTGAAGCAGTACCTGGAGCAGACGCTGAAGAAGGAGATCGAACTCGTCGTCACCACGGACTATTCCTCGATGATCGAGGCCATGCGATTCGGTCGCATCGAGGTCGCCTATTTCGGACCGTTCTCGTACGTGCTGGCGAAATCGCGGGCGCCGTCGATCGAGCCGTTCGCGGTCGGTGTGGAGCGCGGCTCGCCCACCTACCAGTCCGTCATCATCGCCACCGCGGGCGGCCCGGTACGGGCGCTGGACGACATCCGAGGCAAGGCCTTCGGCTTCGGCGATCAGGCGTCCACCTCCAGCCACCTGGCTCCACGCGCCCACTTGTTGAAGAAGGCGCGGCTGGAGGGCGAGCGTGACTACCGCGTGGTGCACCTGGGCACACACGACGCCGTGGCGCGCGCGGTGCAGGCCGGCCAGGTGCCGGCAGGCGCCCTGTCCAAGCCCATTCTCGACAATCTGATCCGGCGCGGCACCATCGACGCGGCGCGCGTGGTGCAGCTCGACCTGTCGGCGCCCATCCCGAACTATCCGATCGTGATGCAGGCCGGCCTCGCGCCGGGTCTGAAGCAGGCCCTTCGCGATGCCTTCCTGACGATGAAGGATCCGACGGTGCTGAAGTCCTTCCGTGTCGAAGCCTTCGCGCCCACCACGGACGAGGCCTACGACGTGCTGCGCGAGACGGCCAACGTGCTCAAGCTCGACCTCGGGACGATGAAGTGACGCCGTCGATCGCTTCCGTGCTGGCCAGTGACGACCGGCGTCGTCTGCGCCAGCTGGGCGCCACCGCGGTGCTGCTGGCCGCGGCGGCGCTGGCGCTGCACCTCACGGGATTCTTCGACCCGCAGCGCTTTGCCGATGGCGGTCCGGCGTTGTGGCAGCTGGCATCGGAGATGGTGCCGCCGGACTTCTCGCGCTGGCAGCGCTGGATCGTGCCGTTGCGCGACACCCTGGCCATGTCCGTGGCCGGTACGGCGCTGACGGTGCTGTTGTCGCTGCCGCTGGCACTGCTGGCCGCGCCCAACACTGCGCCCCATCCGCTGGTGCTGCGCGCTGCGCGCACCTTGCTGGCCGCATTCCGTTCGGTGCCGGAGATCATCCTGGGCATACTGTTCGTCGCGGCCGTCGGCTTCGGTGCGCTGCCCGGCGTGCTGGCGCTGGCGCTGCACTCCACGGGCATGGTGGCGAAATTCTTCGCCGAGGCCATCGAGCATGTCGACCCCAAGCCGCTGGAGGCTGCGCAAGCCGCGGGCGCGAGCCCGCTGCAGGTGGTGACCCATGCGGTGTTGCCGCAGGTGTTACCACAGCTGGCCGACATCACCATCTACCGCTGGGAGTACCACTTCCGTGCTTCTGCGGTGCTGGGCATCGTTGGCGCGGGCGGCATCGGTTTCGAGCTGATGGCGGCACTGCGGCTGATCCAGTACGACCAGGTGGCCGCCATCCTGCTGTCCATCCTGGGTTGCGTGCTGGTGGTCGATGGCCTGGGTGCGGCGCTGCGGCGGCGGCTGAAGTGAACGGGCGCTCGCGCATGCCCCGCATCGTGGTGAGCCAGCCGGTGCACGCCGAGGTACTGCTGCGACTGCACGCGGCCGGTGAGGTGGTGATGAATCCCGGCCCCGAGCCCTGGACCGATCAGGCGCTTGCCGGGCACTTGCGCGAGGCCGACGCCTGGATGGCGTTCATGACCGACCGCATCGACGTGCAGGTGCTGCAACAGGCGCCGCGCCTGCGCGTCGTGGCCTGTGCACTCAAGGGGTACGACAACTTCGACGTCGGAGCGTGCGCCCGCGCCGGCGTGTCGCTGAGTTTCGTGCCCGACTTGCTGACCGAACCCACGGCAGAGCTGGCGCTGGGCCTGGCCATCGCCGCGGCGCGCCACCTGCGTGAGGGCGACCGCCGCGTGCGCGCCGGCTTCGCGGGCTGGCGTCCGGCGCTGTACGGCACCGGGCTGCACGGCTCCACGGTGGCGGTGGTGGGCCTGGGCGCCGTGGGGCGTGCCATCGTCGATCGCCTTCAGGGCTTCGGCTGCGCCGCGCTGCTGGGCGTGGACCCGGCGCAGGGCGACCCGCGGGTGCGCGCCGTCTCGATCGAGGAGGCCGTCGCGCAAGCCCACTACCTGGTGCTGGCTGCTCCGCTGACAGCGCGCACGCGTCACCTCGTCGACGAGCGCTTGCTGGCCCTGGCCCGCCCGGGACTCGTGCTGGTGAACGTGGGCCGTGGCTCGGTGGTGGACGAGGCCGCCGTGGCGCGCGCGCTGACCTGCGAGCGGCTCGGGGCGTATGCGGCTGACGTCTTCGAGCTGGAGGACTGGAACCTGCCGGACCGGCCGCGCAGCATTGCCCCTGCGCTGCTGAGCCACCCCTGCACGTTTTTCACGCCGCACCTGGGGTCGGCGGTGCAACGGGTGCGGCGCGACATCGAATCGCGCGCGGCGGACAACCTGCTCGCTCAATTGCAGGGCCGGCACGTGCCGGACCTGGCCACGCTTGCCACCTGACCCGTCTGCAGCGTTTCAGGCCCTGTCGGAGCCCGCCAGACGGTACGGCGCAAACACGTCCCGCAGTGGCGCGGCCGGTGCGGGTTGGGGGGTGAGGGAGCGCTCCAGTTCGTCCAGGTGGCGGCGCATCTCGGCGGCGCTTCCGGCGGCGCCGGCCTGCTCCAGGGCGGCCAACAGTTCCTGGTGGCGGTGCGCCACGCAGGCCGGGCGGCCGGGGCGCTTGTAAAGCGCCATCAGCAGCGAGGTGGTGGGCAGCAACTCGTCGAGCATGCGCACGAACACCGGGTTGCCGGCCAGCCGGGCCAGCGCGCGGTGGAATTCGCCGGACAGGCCGATGGCCGCGGCGCTGTCGCCGCGCGCTTCTGCCGCCGACTCGGCTTCCACCAGGGCACGCAGTTCCGCCACTTGATGCGGCGCCAGGCGCCCGCCCAGGCGGCGGGCGATCTCGCACTCCACCACGCGCCGGGCATCGAACACGGGCGCGGCGTCCTCCAGCCCGGGCTGCGGCACTTGCGCACCGCGGTTGTGGCGCAGCTCGATGATCTGGTCTTGCGCCAGGCGCTGCAGGGCCTGGCGCACCACCGTGCGTGAGACCGCGAAGGACTCGGCCAGCTCCTCTTCGCGCAGCCGCGCGCCCGGCGCCAGGCGGTGTTCGACGATGGCGCGGTAGATGCCGTCGTAGACGCGGTCGGTGGCGGTGGCGGCCCGGGCGGGCAGGGCGACGGTGCCGGGGCGCGGGCTCATCGTGGCCACAGGCGGTCGGTGGAGTCGTGACGGCCCAGGGAGCGGCCCCGGGAGTGGCCCCGGGAGCGGCCGCGCTTTTGCCGCCCTACCTGCGCCCGGGCGCCAGCCCGCCCTGGCGTCGGGCCGCACAATGGCGCGCACCCTGCGAGGAACGGACGATGAACGAATCTTCTCCCCAAGGCGCTGCTGCCGCCCGCGCCCTGCATGTGGACGGCGCCCGCCTGTGGCAGCGCCTGATGACATTGGCGGCCATTGGCGCCACGCCGCGCGGCGGGGTGTGCCGCATCGCGCTGACCGACCTGGACCGCCAGGGCCGCGAGCTCTTCGCCGCCTGGGCGGCAGAACTCGGCTGCACGCTGCGGCGCGATGCCATCGGCAACCTCTTCGCGCGCCGCCCAGGCACGGACGACCACCTGCCGGCCGTGGCCACGGGCAGCCACATCGACACCCAGCCCACGGGCGGCAAGTTCGACGGCAACTACGGCGTGCTGGCCGGGCTGGAGGTGCTGCACACGCTGAACGACCACGGCATCCGCACCCGCGCCCCGCTGGAGGTGTGCGTGTGGACGAACGAGGAAGGCTCGCGCTTCGTGCCGGTGATGATGGGCTCGGGTGTGTACGCCGGCGCCTTCAGCCTGGCGCACGCGCTGGCCGCGCGCGACACCCAGGGCGTGAGCGTGGAAGAAGCCCTGAAGGCGATCGGCCAGGCGGGCACCGCGCCTGCGGCCATAGCCGACGGCGCGCCACGCTTCGGCGCCTACTTCGAGGCCCACATCGAGCAGGGCCCGGTCTTGGAGGACGCGGGCATCACCATCGGCGTGGTCAGCGGGGCCCTGGGCCAGCGCTGGTTTGACGTGACGGTGCAGGGCATGGAGGCGCACGCCGGCCCCACGCCCATGGGCCTGCGGCGCGACGCCCTGCTGCCCGCGGCCGCGCTGATGCAGCGTGTCAACGCCATCGCCCTGGCCGAACAGCCGCACGCGCGCGGCACCGTGGGCCAGGTGCTGGTGCACCCCAACTCGCGCAACGTCATCCCCGGGCGCGTGAAGTTCACCGTGGACTTTCGCCATGCCGATGCCCAGGGCCTGGCGCGCATGGACGCCGCGCTGCGCGCCGCGGTGGCTGAAGCGACGGTGCCCGGCATCGAGATCACCGTGGAGCAGGTGGTGGAGTACCTGCCCACGCCCTTCGACGCCGACCTGCGCGAGCTGATCCGCGCGGGTGCCGAGCGTGCCGGCCTGTCCTGCATGGCCCTGGCCAGCGGCGCCGGCCACGACGCCGTGTACGTGGCGCGCACCGCGCCCGCGGCCATGATCTTCGTGCCCTGCAAGGACGGCATCTCGCACAACGAGATCGAGGACGCCCGCCCCGAGCACCTGGAGGCCGGCGCCAACGTGCTGCTGCACGC
>JBMLPD010000155.1:0-3679 GCA_049242285.1 Rubrivivax sp. | reverse complement strand
GACTACGCGGTCAAGAACCAGAAGGCATGACGCGCCGGCGCGTCGTCGTCACCGGTCTGGGCCTCATCAGCCCGGTGGGCAACACCGTCCAGGAGGGCTGGTCCAGCCTGCTGGCAGGCCGCTCGGGTATCGGTGCCATCACCCGCTTTGACGCGTCGAACTTCGCCTGTCGCATTGCTGGCGAGGTCAAGGGCTTTCAAGTCGAGGACTACATCCCCGGCAAGGAGGCCCGCCACATGGACACCTTCATCCACTACGGGCTGGCCGCTGCCATGCAGGCCGTGCGGGATGCCGGGCTGCCCACGGGCGATGCACTCTCCGAAGAGCAGGCCGAGCGCATGGGTTGCCTGGTGGGCTCGGGCATAGGCGGTCTGCCCTTGATCGAGGAGACCGCGGCCGAGTTGAACCAGCGCGGTCCGCGCCGCGTGTCGCCCTTCTTCGTCCCGGCCTCCATCATCAACATGATCGCCGGACACATCTCGATCCGCTGCGGCTTCACCGGGCCGAATCTGGCCATCGTGACCGCCTGCACCACCGGGCTGCACTGCATTGGCCAGGCCGGGCGCATGATCGAGTACGGTGACGCCGACGTGATGATCGCTGGCGGCGCCGAGAGCACGGTGTCCCCGCTGGGGGTGGGCGGCTTTGCCGCTGCGCGCGCCCTGTCCATACGGAATGATTCGCCCGAGACCGCCTCGCGTCCCTTCGACAAGGGCCGCGACGGGTTCGTGCTGGGCGAGGGGGCGGGTGTGCTCGTGCTCGAGGAGCTCGAGCATGCGCGGCGCCGCGGCGCCACCATCTACGCGGAGTTGGCGGGTTTCGGCATGGGTGCCGACGCGTACCACATGACCGCTCCCAACGTGGACGGCCCCAAGCGCTCCATGCACGCGGCCCTGCGCAACGCGCGGGTCAACGCTGACGAAGTGCAGTACCTCAACGCGCACGGCACTTCCACGCCCCTGGGCGACATCAACGAGACCAACGCAATCAAGCTCGCCTTCGGCGACCACGCGCGCCGCATGGTGGTGAATTCCACGAAGTCGATGACGGGCCATCTGCTGGGCGGCGCCGGTGGGGTCGAGTCGGTGTTCACCGTCCTCGCGCTGCACCACCAGGTGTCTCCCCCGACCATCAACCTGGACAACCCTGACCCCGACTGCGATCTGGATTACTGCGCCCATGTGGCGCGCGAGATGAAGATCGACGTGGCGGTGAAGAACAACTTCGGTTTCGGTGGTACGAACGGCACGCTGGTGTTCCGCCGCGCGGACTGAGCCGCCGGCTTGGGTTGGCTCAGGCCCAGCACGGCCGGTCTTCAGGCGCTTGACGCTCCAGTGGCTCTCTCCCGCAGTGCGCCGCCCGTAGCGGTCGATCTGGGCCCCGAGCCCGCCTGGCGCGCCGGCTGCATGCTGCTGTGGGCGCTGGCGGCCGGCGCGGGTGCGCTTTGGCAGGGCCAGCGGTGGGGTCTGGCGCCAGAGCCCGCCGTCTGGGGGGTCTGCCTGGGGCTGGCCTTGGTGTCTGGCTGGGCGGGGTGGCACGGGGCCAGCGCGCCGTTGGCCCGCCTGGAGTGGACGGGCCGTGAGTGGCGCCTGAGGCACAGGACGCCATCGTCCGCACGCGCAGGCCGGCGCGAAGATGTCAACGCACCGGGCGATCTCGCTGACACAGACCTGGGGGCTGAGCAGGCGTGTGCGCCTGAGGTGATGATCGACCTGGGGCCCTGGATGCTGTTGCGCCTGGGTGGAAGCGGCCAGTCGCCCCGGGGCCTGTCTTCAGCCGGCTGGGTGGCGGTTTCGCGGCGTCACGTTGGCCTGTCATGGCACGGCTTGCGCGTGGCACTGTATGGTGCGCCTCAGGCCCAGTCTGAGGGGTGACGTGTCCCGGGCCATGCTCAGGGCCATTTCGGGGGTCTTGCAGCGCCGGCCCTGAACCACACATACCCTTGAAATTGTCTTCTGCTTGTCGCCCCTGTGTCTCGTCCCGGCCTTGCAAGAGCCGGGCGTGATCGTGAAACCCACTGGAGAAACCAGATGTTCCAAGCCCTTCTTTCCACCCGCCTGAGCCCTGCTGCCGGGGCGCTTCGAAGGCGCGTGTTGCAGCTGGCTGTCGGGTTGCTGGGTGCTGCGGTGCTGACGCTGCCGCCAGCGGTGTCGGCGCAGGCCTTGCCCGACTTCACCGAACTCGTGGAGCGTGTGGGCCCGTCGGTGGTCAACATCCGCACCACGGAGCGGGCCCGGGCCAATGCCCCCGGCGCGGGCGAGATGGACCCGGGCATGGAGGAGTTCTTCCGCCGCTTCGGCATCCCCTTGCCCGGCCGCCCGGGGCCGCGGCCCGGCCCCCGTGACGATGACGAGCCGCGGCAGCGCGGTGTGGGCTCAGGCTTCATCCTGAGCGCCGACGGGCTCATCATGACCAATGCGCACGTGGTGGACGGTGCCGACGAGGTGCTGGTCACGCTGACGGACAAGCGCGAGTTCAAGGCCAGGATCATCGGCGCCGACAAGCGCACCGATGTGGCCGTGGTCAAGATCGATGCCGCGGGATTGCCCTTCGTGAAGATCGGCGACGTGAACCGGCTCAAGGTGGGGGAGTGGGTCATGGCCATCGGTTCGCCCTTCGGGCTGGAGAACTCGGTCACGGCGGGGATCGTCAGCGCCAAGCAGCGCGACACCGGTGACTTCCTGCCCTTCATCCAGACGGACGTGGCCATCAACCCGGGCAACTCCGGCGGCCCCTTGCTGAACCTGCGAGGCGAGGTGGTGGGTATCAACTCGCAGATCTACAGTCGCTCGGGCGGCTTCATGGGCATCAGCTTTGCCATTCCCATCGACGAGGCGATACGCGTGTCCGATCAGCTGCGCAGCAACGGCCGGGTCATCCGCGGCCGCATCGGCGTGCAGATCGCCCCGGTCACCAAGGAGGTGGCCGAGGCCATCGGCCTGGGCAAGCCCACGGGTGCGCTGGTGCAGAGCGTGGAGCCTGGCGGGCCGGCGGACAAGGCCGGCGTGGAGGCAGGTGACATCATCACCCGGGTGGACGGCAAGCTGGTGGAGAAGTCGGGCGACCTGCCCCGTCTGGTGGGCGGCGCACGCCCCGGCTCCAGGGCCACGCTGCAGATCTTCCGCCGTGGCCTCACCAAGGAACTGACCGCCACGGTGGGCGAGTTCGAGCCCGAGCGTCCGACCCGCCGGGCCCAGGCCGATCCCGGCGAGTCGGCCCCTGCCAAGAATGCCCTGGGCATCACCGCATCCGATCTCACCGAAGCGCAGAAGCGCGAACTCAAGGTCAAGGGCGGCGTGCGGGTCGATGCCGTTGAAGGTGCTGCGGCGCGGGCCGGTCTGCGCGAGGGCGATGTCATCCTGTCGGTGGACAACACCGAGGTGACGGATGTGCGCCAGTTCTCCAGCCTCGCGGCCAAGGTGGAGAAGGCCCGTGCGGTCAGCATGCTGGTGCGCCGCGGAGAATGGGTGAACTATCTCGTCATCCGCCCCAACCGTTGAGTCTCGCAACCCCTCCCGTTCGGGTGGCGCAGGCGTGTGGACAAGTTGTGTACAAGATGTGAACAAGCTGTGTCTGTTGACGATGCGGAGAAGGGCTGCGGCCGGGGCCGCGGCCGGCTGCAGACGGCCGGTTTCGCTACAATGACCGTCCAACAAAGCAGTTGCCATATCTTGTTGGA
>JBMLPD010000154.1:0-1536 GCA_049242285.1 Rubrivivax sp. | reverse complement strand
CGCGTGGGCACGGCGGCGCGGGCGCAGGCCGCGCTCGGCCGCAGTGACCTGTACGGCAAGACCGGCACCACCGACGACGCGGTCGACGCCTGGTTTGCCGGTTTCCACCCCAGCGTGGCCGCTGTCGCCTGGGTGGGCTACAGCCAGCCGCGCAGCCTGGGCGAGCGCGAGTCCGGCGGCGGCCTGGCGCTGCCGATCTGGATCGACTACATGGCCACTGCGCTCAAGGGCGTGCCCGAAGCGCCCCTGGAGCCGCCGCCCGGTGTGCTGAAGATCGACCAGGACTGGGTCTACGAGGAATGGGCCCTTGGCGGCTGGCTGGAGCGCCTGCCGGCCGAACCCGACAGGCTGCGCAGCCCTGCGCGGTCGGCTTCCGCCCCCCTGTGGCCCGCCGTGCCCCCTTCTGCATCCGCGCCGCGCCCGTGACCCACACCCTTGCCGATTTCGACTTTGAGCTCCCGCCCGAGCTGATCGCGCAGCACCCGGCGCCCGAGCGCAGCGCCTCGCGCCTGCTGGACGGCACCTCGCCGGCGCCTGCGGACCGCATCTTCCGGGACCTGCCCGGCCTGCTGGCGCCTGGCGACCTGCTGGTCTTCAACGACACGCGCGTCATCAAGGCGCGGCTGTTCGGCCGCAAGGCCAGTGGCGGCGGGGTGGAGGCCTTGGTGGAACGCGTGCTGCCGGCCGCACCGGGCCAGCCCGCTGCGGTGTGGGCTCACCTGCGCGCCAGCAAGTCACCCCAGCCGGGCAGCATGGTGCGCTTCAGCCGGCAGCGGACCTCTGGGTCCCGAGACGCTCTTGCGCTGCCCGCCCATGCGGGTGACGCGGCAGCCGCAGAACCCGGCTTCGACGCCCAGGTGCTGGGACGCGCGGGGCCTGACGGCTCGCTGTTCCACCTGGGGTTCCCGGCCGACCCCTTCGCGCTGCTCGAAGCCTTCGGCCACGTGCCGCTGCCGCCCTACATCACCCACGAAGACGAGGCCGAGGACGAACGGCGCTACCAGACCGTGTTCGCCGCCCGCCCCGGTGCCGTGGCCGCGCCCACGGCCTCGCTGCACTTTGACGAGGGCGTGCTGGCGGCCCTGCAGGCCCGCGGCGTGGGCACGGCGCGGGTGACGCTGCACGTGGGCGCCGGCACCTTCCAGCCCGTGCGGGCCGAGCGCATCGAGGACCACCGCATGCACAGCGAGTGGTACGAGGTGGGCCCCGAGACGGTGGCCGCCATAGCAGCCACGAAGGCGGCGGGCGGCCGCATCGTCGCCGTGGGCACCACCACGGTGCGCTCGCTGGAATCAGCCGCCTGCGGCGGCGTGCTCAAGCCCACCACGGGCGAGACCGACATCTTCATCACCCCGGGCTTCGAGTTCCGCGTGGTGGACCGGCTCATCACCAACTTCCACCTGCCCAAGAGCACGCTGATGATGCTGGTCAGCGCCCTGGCCGGGCACGCCCGCGTGATGGACCTGTACCGCCACGCCATTGCGCAGCGTTACCGCTTCTTCAGCTATGGGGACGCGATGCTGCTGGAGCGGGCGC
>JBMLPD010000153.1:0-14482 GCA_049242285.1 Rubrivivax sp. | reverse complement strand
AGCTCATCAGGATGGACACGAACAGCCGCCGGTACGTCGCCTGCCGCAGCAGATCATGGGGCGGCAAGGTCAGGCGATCGCGCCAGCCTTGGAAGAAGCTCCGGGGCGGCGCCGGCCCCGCACCGCACGGAGGCACAGAAGCGTGAGCGGGACCTTGCGAACCGGTGTCGTCCGGCCAGACCGGCCGCACAGGAGCCGGCGCCTGGGAGTTCTCGGGTGCCGGCATCAGCTCCGGTAGTCGGCGTTGATGCTCACGTAGTCGTGCGAGAGGTCGCAGGTCCACACCGTGGCGTGGGCCGGGCCGCGGTGCAGGTCCACGCGCACCGTGATCTCGCTTTGCTTCATCACGCGCTGGCCCTGTTCTTCGCGGTAGTCCGGATGCCGCCCACCCTCGCGCACCACGTGCACATCGTCCAGGTACAGGTCGATGAGCCCCTGGTCCAGGTCATCGATGCCCGCGTAGCCCACGGCTGCCAGGATACGGCCCAGGTTGGGATCGCTGGCGAAGAAAGCCGTCTTCACCAGGGGCGAGTGCGCGATGGCGTAGGCCGCCTGCCGGCACTCCGCCTTGGTTCGCCCTCCGTCCACGCGCACGGTGATGAACTTGGTGGCGCCCTCGCCGTCGCGCACGATGGCCTGGGCCAGGCGCTGGGCGACCTCGATCACGGCCTGGCGCAGAATGCGCCCGTCCTCGCTGTCGAGCGACGTGATCGGTGCATGACCCGCGGCCTGCGTGGCCATGATCACGAAGCTGTCGTTGGTGGAGGTGTCGCCGTCGATGGTGATGCGGTTGAAACTGGCATCCGCCGCCTCGCTCACCAGGTGCTCCAGCGCCGCCTGCGAGATCACCACGTCGGTGGCCACATAGCCCAGCATGGTGGCCATGTCGGGCTTGATCATGCCGGCGCCCTTGGCCATGCCGGTCACCGTGACCGTGCGACCACCGATCTGCACCTGGGTGGACACCGCCTTGGGCAGCGTGTCGGTGGTCATGATGCCTTGGGCTGCCTCGGCCCAGCGCGCGCCATCGGCGGGTGCGGGGGCCGATGCGTTGGCCAAGGCAACCGGCAAGCCGGCCTCGATGCGCTCCACCGGCAGGGTCTCCATGATCACGCCCGTGGAAAACGGCAGCACCTGCCGGGCCGCAATGCCCAGGTGCGTGGCCAGGGCCTTGCAGGTGCGTCGGGCGCGGGCCATGCCGTCGCCGCCGGTGCCGGCGTTGGCGTTGCCGGTGTTGACCACCAGGGCGCGGATACCCCGACCCGGTGCCACCGCGGCCAGGTGTTCGCGGCACAGTTGCACCGGGGCAGCGCAGAAACGGTTCTTCGTGAACACGCCCGCCACTGCCGCCCCTTCATCCAGCAGAAACACCACCAGGTCACGCCGGTGGGCCTTGCGGATGCCGGCCATGGCGGTGCCGATGCGCAGGCCGGCCACCGCATGCAGGCCCGCCGGATCCGGGGCGACGAGGTTCACAGGCATGGCGGGGTCTCCAGTTCAGCCGCAGGCCAGCCGGGTCACGCCAGCTTGCCGTGGCACTGCTTGTACTTCTTGCCGCTGCCGCAGGGGCAGGGGTCGTTGCGGCCCACCTTGGGCACCTCGGCCACCCGCGTGGCGGGGTCCGTCTCCTGCGAGACACTGCCGTCCTCGTTGGGGTGGGTGTAGGTGACGTTGCTGAGCTGGCTGGCGCGTTCCTCGATGGCCTCGGCCGCCTGAGCCACCTCGTCCTGCGTCTGGATGCGCACCGCCATCAGGATGCGGGTGACCTCGGCTTTCACCAGGTCGAGCATCTGCGCGAAGAGCTCGAAGGCCTCGCGCTTGTACTCCTGCTTGGGGTTTTTCTGCGCATAGCCGCGCAGGTGGATGCCCTGGCGCAGGTAGTCCAGCGCGGCCAGATGCTCGCGCCAGTGCGAATCGATGGACTGCAGCAGCACCATGCGCATGAAGGGAGTGAACTGCTCGGCCCCCACGACATCGAGCTTGGCCTGGAAGAGTTCGTCAGCCGCGGCCAGCACCTTCTCCAGCAAATCCTCGGCCGTGATCGAGTCGCTGGCCTGCACGGCCGCTTGCAGCGCCACCTCCAGCTTCCACTCCTCGGCCAGCGTCTTCTCCAGGCCGGGCAGGTCCCACTGCTCTTCCACACTCTCGGCGGGCACATGGGCCTGCACCACGTCGGTCAAGGCGCTGCGGCGCAGGTTGGCGATACGGTCTTCCAGCCGCTGCGCCTCCAGGATCTCGTTGCGCTGCTGGTAGATGACCTTGCGCTGGTCGTTGGCCACGTCGTCATACTCGAGCAGCTGCTTGCGCATGTCGAAGTTGCGCGCCTCCACCTTGCGCTGCGCACCCTCGATGCTGCGCGTGACGATGCCCGCCTCGATGGCCTCGCCTTCGGGCATGTTCAGGCGGTCCATGATGGCGCGCACGCGGTCGCCCGCGAAGATGCGCATCAGCGAATCATCCAGGCTCAGGTAGAAGCGGCTGGAACCGGGGTCGCCCTGGCGGCCGGATCGGCCGCGCAGCTGGTTGTCGATGCGGCGGCTCTCGTGGCGCTCGGTGGCGATGATGCGCAGACCGCCCTGGGCCTTGACCTGCTCGTGCAGGCCCTGCCACTCGTCTTGCAGCTGCTGGGCGCGGGCCTTCTTCTCGGCTTCGGACAGGCTGGCGTCGGCCTCCAGGAACTGCACCTGCTTCTCGACATTGCCGCCCAGCACGATGTCGGTGCCACGACCGGCCATGTTGGTGGCGATGGTGATCACGCCCGGCCGCCCGGCCTGCGCCACGATCTCCGCCTCGCGCGCATGCTGCTTGGCATTGAGCACCTGGTGCGGCAGGCCCACCTTGGTGAGCAGGGCCGAAACCCGTTCGGAGTTCTCGATCGATGTGGTGCCCACCAGCACCGGCTGGCCGCGCTCGTGGCACTCGCGGATGTCCGCGGTCACGGCGTCGTACTTTTCCTGGGTGGTCTTGTAGATGAGGTCCAGCTCATCCTTGCGGATCGTGGGCCGGTTGGGCGGAATCACCACCGTCTCCAGGCCGTAGATCTCCTGGAACTCGTAGGCTTCGGTGTCGGCCGTGCCCGTCATGCCGGACAGCTTGGCGTAGAGGCGGAAGTAGTTCTGGAAGGTGACCGAGGCCAGCGTCTGGTTCTCGTTCTGGATGGCCACGCGCTCCTTGGCTTCCACCGCCTGGTGCAGGCCGTCGCTCCAGCGCCGGCCCGTCATCAGGCGGCCGGTGAACTCGTCGACGATGATGACCTCGCCATCCTGCACCACGTAGTGCTGGTCGCGGTGGTAGAGGTGGAGCGCGCGCAGGGCCGCGTACACGTGGTGCATCAACGTGATGTTGGCGGGGTCGTACAGGCTCGCGCCTTCGGACAGCAGGCCGGCAGCCGCCAGCAGGCGCTCGGCGTTCTCGTGGCCGTTCTCGGTGAGGAAGATCTGGTGCTGCTTCTCGTCGACCGTGAAGTCGCCAGGCTCGATGACCCCCTCGCCTGTGCGCGGGTCCGCCTCGCCGATCTGCTTCTTCAGATGCGGCACCACCGCGTCGATCTTGACGTACAGATCGGTGTGGTCCTCGGCCTGGCCACTGATGATGAGCGGGGTGCGGGCCTCGTCGATCAGGATGGAGTCCACCTCGTCGACGATGGCGTAGTGCTGGCCGCGTGACATCACGCGCTCGCTCACCTCGTAGACCATGTTGTCACGCAGGTAGTCGAAGCCGAACTCGTTGTTCGTGCCGTAGGTGACGTCGGCGGCAAACGCAGCCTGCTTTTCCTCGCGGCTCATGCCGGGGACGTTCACGCCCACGGTCAGCCCGAGAAAGCCGTACAGGCGCCCCATCCACTCGGCGTCGCGCCGCGCCAGGTAGTCGTTGACCGTGACCAGGTGCACGCCGCGGCCGGCCAGCGCGTTCAGGTACACCGGCAGCGTGGCCATGAGGGTCTTGCCCTCGCCCATGAGCATCTCGGCGATCTTGCCCTGGTGCAAGGCCATGCCACCCATGAGCTGCACGTCGAAGTGCCGCATCTTCAACGTACGCTTGCCGGCTTCGCGCACAGTGGCGAAGGCTTCGGGCAGCACCTGGTCGAGCGTTTCGCCCTTGGCCAGCCGGGCGCGCAGCTCGTCGGTCTTGCTGCGCAGCTGCAGGTCGTCCAGTTTCTCGAACGCGGGCTCCAGTGCGTTGATCTGCTGTACCACCCGACGGTAGGTCTTCAGCAGGCGGTCGTTTCGACTGCCGAACAACTGGGTCAGGAACTTGGGCAACATGCGGCTGGACTCGCTGAAAAAAAGCCCGTCACTTTACCACCGGCCCCCCTCGCGAGCCGCGTGAGGAACCTGCGCTCAAGGCCCTGCGCGCCGAGGCTTCCCAGGGTGCTGGCTCGGCTCGCCCCAGAAACCGCGCCGGGTTCTGCGGCACGCCCTGCAGCAGCACCTCGAAGTGCAGATGAGGGCCGGTGGAGCGCCCGGTGTTGCCCACCTCGGCAATGATCTGCCCGCGGCGCACGATGTCACCGGGCTTGACGAGTGACCGGTTCAAGTGGGCGTACAGGGTGGACAGGCGGTTGCCATGGTCCAGCTCCAGCGTCTGGCCGTACTCCGGGTGCACCCCGACGTCCAGCACCACACCGCCGGCGGCGGCGCGGATGGGCGTGCCCGGCTCGGCCGGGAAGTCCAGTCCTGTGTGCAGGGCGGTTCGTCCGGTGATCGGGTCGGACCGGAAACCGAAGCCCGATCCCACGGGTCCCGCCACGGGCGCCACGCTGGGCACCATCAGCCGCTGCATGCGCTCCTCGAAGAGCCGCGACTCGATGAGCGTGAACACATCGGCATGAAGGTCTGACAGACCGTCCAGCCCTGCCACCGTGCTCGTCAGTTCTTCCAGCGTCGGGTTGCGCAGCGGCAGGTACACGCCACCACGCCCGCCACCCGGCAACGCCGAGCCCCCCGGGCCACCCCGCCCGCCCTCCTGCAAGGGCAGGCCAGCGCCCGGCCGCGGCTGCACCTGCAGTTCCTCGGGCTTGACGCCGGCCAGCCCGGAGACGCGCTCGCTCACGGCCTCCAGCCGCACCAGCTTGGCCTGCACCTCGCCCACCTTCTGCGCGATGGCGTCCAGGTTCTCCCGCATGAACCGGTCGCGCTGCGCGATCTCGTCGCGCACCACCCACTTGACGACCGCACTCACCACGGGCCAGCCCTCTCGCGCCGCCTGGAGGAAGAACCAGTGGTAGACCGCCCCGGAAGACAGCAGCAGCACAAAGGCAAGCCCCACGGCCCACAGCGCCAACTGCCAGCGGCTGAACTGGAACACGCGCACGCGGGCACTCACGTCATGGGTGATCATGATCTGCATGGCGTCCCTCCTGGCTCTACACTTTTCGAAATGCGACCGAAGCCACCGCCCGGGTCCGTCACCATGGCCGAAGCCCTGCAGGACAGCCCCACCCTGGGTGTTCTGCTCGGGCGCTGGCGCCTGGCGCAGCAGTGTATGCAGGCGATACGCCCTGTCCTCGGGGCCGATCTGAGCGCCCAGATGCGCCCCGGGCCGGTGGACGACAGGCAGTGGACTCTGCTGGCTGCCACCGGCGCTGCCGCGGCGAAGTCACGCCAGTTGCTGCCCAGGATCGATGAGGCCGTGCAAGGCCTGGGCCTGGGCGTGCAGAGCGTGCGCATCCGGATTTCGCCGCCTCCGTCAGAGCCCGCCCCGAAGGCCCCGAAGGCCCCGAAGGCCCCACTGGTGCCGACTATCCGAATCGAACGGATGACCTCCCGCTTACAAGGCGGATGCTCTACCAGCTGAGCTAAGTCGGCGACGGCGGGATTCTAGTGTGCGGGTTGCGCGCTGCGCTGCATCTGCGCGACCCGTGCCACCCGTGCCACCCGTGCGCACCCAGGCAGCGCTACTTCACCCGCTTGAGGGCGGGGCGCCCGCCAGTGGGCGGCTGGGTCGGATCTTCCGGGTCCGCAGATGTCTGGGCGGCAGCGGTGGTCGGACGTGCCGATTCGGGCTTGAGCAGCGAAATGACCGGGGCCGCGGGTCGTGGCCCGACGGCTGCGGGCCGGGCACCCTGCTCGTCATCGGTGTCCGCAGCCGCTGGTGCGCCGACCGAACCGGGCTTGGGAGCGGGAAACGCCATGCCCTGCCCGTTCTCACGCGCGTAGATCGCCACCACGTGGTCGACCGGCACCACGATCTCGCGCGCCACGCCCCCGAATCGGGCCTTGAACTCGATGAACTCGTTGCCTATCTGCAGCCCGCTGGTGGCATCAAAGCCGACATTGAGCACGATCTCCTGGTTCTTCACGTACTCCAGGGGCACCTGGACCGACCTGTCCACGAACACCGCGAGGTAGGGCGTGAAGCCGTTGTCCGTGCACCACTCGTGCAAGGCACGCACGAGGTACGGACGGGTGGAGGTGCCCTGGGCTTCGGGCGACAGCGGAGACGTCATCTGGGCAGGGTCGGGCCTGTCGAAGCGAAGTGGCGCTCAGGGGCATCCGGGCCTTGCGGGTCTTACTTGCGCATCACCTTTTCGGAGGGCGTCAACGCCTCGATATAGGCCGGACGGGAGAAGATGCGCTCGGCGTACTTCAGCAAGGGGGCTGCGTTCTTCGAGAGCTCGATGCCGTAGTAGTCCAGGCGCCACAGCAGCGGAGCGATCGCCACGTCGAGCATGGAGAAGTCATCGCCCAGCATGTACTTGTTCTTCATGAAGATGGGCGCGAGCTGGGTCAGACGGTCGCGGATCTGGTCACGTGCCTTTTCCAGCTGGCGATCGGTGGCCTTCACGCCCCGGCTTTCCAGCAGGTTGACCTGGGCGAACAGTTCCTTCTCGAAGTTGAAGAGGAACAAGCGCACGCGAGCACGCGCCACCGGATCACCCGGCATCAGCTGCGGGTGCGGAAAGCGCTCATCGATGTACTCGTTGATGATGTGTGACTCGTACAGGATGAGGTCGCGCTCCACCAGGATGGGAACCTCGTTGTACGGGTTCATCAGCGCGATGTCCTCCGGCTTGGCGAAAAGGTCCACATCGCGGATTTCGAAGTCCATGCCCTTTTCGAAGAGCACGAAGCGGCAGCGGTGCGAATACGGGCAGGTGGTGCCGGAGTAGAGGACCATCATGGCAGCGGTTTCCCTGTCGGTTCGATCAGTTGGGTTTCGACGCGCGCATCCTGCACGGAATGCAGGACGCAGGCATGGCACAGGTCAAGTCGGCACAAGCCGTCCCTTGAAAACGACAAGCGCAGTGAAGGCGGTGCAGTCGCCACCGTGTCCGAGGGCCCGGACAGATCCGGGCCCGATCCTTCACTTGATGTCTTTCCAGAATGAAGCGTTCAGGCGCCAGGCGATGACCGTGAACACGGCCAGGAACATCAGCACCCGAACGCCCAGGCGCACCCGGTCGGCGTGGTTGGGTTCAGACATCCACTTCAGGTAGGCCACCAGATCGGCCACGGCCTCGTTGTACTGCGCGGGCGTCAGCGTGCCGGGCGTGATGGGCTCCAGGCCCTTGAAGACTTGCGTCACCTTCTTGGGATCCTTCGGGTCCACCATGTCGGTGTAGACGGCACGCTGCTGACCCTGCAACTCCCACAGCACGTGCGGCATGCCCACATTGGGGAACGCCGCGTTGTTCCAGCCCGTGGCCTTGGTGTCGTCGCGGTAGTAGGTGCGCAGATAGGTGTAAATGTAATCGGCACCCGTGCCCTTGCCAGCAGCGGAGCGTGAACGGGCGATGACGGAAAGGTCCGGCGGCACGCCGCCAAACCATTCCTTGGCCTCCTTGGGTGACAAGGCCACTTTCATGGTCTCGCCCACCTTGCCGTCGGTGAACAACAGGTGGGTCTTGATCTGCTCTTCGCTCAGCCCGATGTCACGCAGCCGGTTGTAGCGCATGTATTCGGCAGCGTGGCAGTTCAGGCAGTAGTTGACAAACAGCTTGGCGCCGTTTTGCAGGGCCGCCACGTCGGTCACGCGCTCCGACGGAAACTTGTCCCAGGCGATGCCATCGCCCGCGGCACGGGCTGTCCCGGCCATGACCGACAGCGCCGCCAGCAGCGTCAGGAGGAATTTCTTCGTCATGGATGCAAGGCTCCGGGCAATCAGTGCGGCTGGAAGGTGACGCGGTCAGGCACCGGCTTGAACTCGCCGATACGGCTCCACCACGGCATCAGCAGGAAAAACCCGAAGTAGAAGATCGTGCCGATCTGCGCAATCAGGGTTGCCACGTCAGAGGGCGGCTTGATGCCCAGATAGCCCAGCACCACCATGTTGATGGCGAACACCGTGTACATCCACTTGTGCCAGGTAGGCCGGTAGCGGATGGACTTGGCAGGGCTGTGGTCCAGCCAGGGCAGGAAGAACATGATAACCACGGCCCCACCCATGACGACGACACCCCAGAACTTGGCGTCGAAGGCCTTGAGCAGGCCGATGAAGACCACGGCCCCCACGATCACCACCACCTTGGCGGTCTTCGTCAGGCCACCGAGCAACAGCGTGACCGCCGCGCCAGCACCCACCAGGACGACGAACACGTTGACCATCGGGTCCGTGGTGGCACGAAGCATCGAGTAATAGGGCGTGAAGTACCACACCGGTGCGATGTGGGCCGGCGTCTTCAACGGGTCGGCCGGGATGAAGTTGTTGTATTCCAGGAAGTAGCCGCCCATCTCAGGCGCCAGGAACACCACCGCGCTGAAGATGAACAGGAAGACGGCCACGCCCATGATGTCGTGCACGGTGTAGTACGGGTGGAAGGGAATGCCGTCAAGCGGCCGCCCCTGTTCGTCCTTCCTGGCCTTGATTTCCACGCCGTCGGGGTTGTTGGAGCCCACCTCGTGCAGCGCGATGATGTGCGCGGCCACCAGGCCCAGCAACACCAGCGGAATGGCAATCACGTGGAAGCTGAAGAACCGGTTCAGGGTGGCGTCGCTCACCACGTAGTCGCCGCGGATCAGCAGGGCCAGGTCCGGGCCGATGAAGGGCACGGCGGCGAACAGGTTCACGATCACCTGGGCACCCCAGTAGCTCATCTGGCCCCAGGGCAGCAGATAGCCGAAGAAGGCTTCGGCCATCAGGCACAGGAAGATCGCGCAGCCGAAGATCCACACCAGTTCCCGTGGCTTGCGGTAGCTGCCATACAGCATGCCGCGGAACATGTGCATGTAGACGACGATGAAGAACGCCGATGCGCCCGTGGAGTGCATGTAGCGCACCAGCCAGCCCCAGGGCACGTCGCGCATGATGTACTCGACCGAGGCGAAGGCCAGATTCGCGTCCGGCTTGTAGTGCATCACCAGGAAGATGCCGGTGACGATCTGGATCACCAGCACCAGCATGGCCAGTGAACCGAAGAAGTACAGGAAGTTGAAGTTCTTGGGGGCGTAGTACTCGGACAGGTGCTCCTTGTACAACTTCGACGCAGGGAACCGGTTGTCCACCCACGTCATCAGCTTTTGCGCCACCGGCGCGCCAGCAGGCGCTTCCTTGAATTCAGCCATGGTTGCCTCGAGTGAATCTGGATGTCGGGTGACCCAAGGCCATCAGGCCTTCTTGTCCTCGCCGATCAGCAGCAGGGTGTCGGACAGGTACATGTGCGGCGGCACTTCCAGGTTGTCCGGCGCCGGCTTGTTCTTGAACACGCGCCCCGCGATGTCGAAAGTGGAGCCGTGGCAGGGGCACAGGAAGCCGCCTGCCCAGTCGTCGGGCAGCGAGGGCTGCGCGCCGGTCTGGAACTTGTCAGACGGCGAGCACCCCAGGTGCGAGCAGATGCCCACACCCACGAAGAACTCCGGCTTGATCGAACGGTGCGGGTTCCGGGCGTAGTCGGGCGTGGGGTACTGGGTCCGCACCGAAGCGGGATCAGCCACCTGGGCCTCGGTCTTCTTCAGCGAATCGAGCTGCTCGGGCGTGCGGCGCATCACCCACACCGGCTTGCCGCGCCACTCCACGGTGAGCTTCTCGCCAGGTTTCAGCGTGGAAATGTCCACCTGGACGGGCGCACCGGCGGCCTTGGCACGCTCCGAAGGCGTGAACGTGCCGATGAAAGGCACGGCCACCGCAGCACCGCCGACGGCGCCGGCACCGCACGTGATCGCGATCCAGGTCCGACGGCCCGGGTCGGCAACAGCGTCACTCATGGAAACCCTCTTGGTTTTGATCTGGCCACAGTGTTGGACACGATTGGACACAACTGCGGGTCAACCCTGAATTCTAGCCGACCCTGCCCGTCGCGGGCCTGACAGCCTGCAGACGCCGGGACAAGCACTGCGCACCGCCGGCCCGGCCGATGCAGCGCCGCCGGCTCAACCCGCCAGCCGGCGCGCCGCCCGCAGCGCGGCCACCAGGCTGGCAGGGTCTGCCAGACCCCGGCCAGCGATGTCGAAGGCCGTGCCGTGATCCGGGCTGGTACGCACGAAGGGCAGGCCCAAGGTCACGTTGACGCCCTGCTCCACACCCAGGTATTTCACGGGAATGAGGCCGTGGTCGTGGGTCATGGCCACCACCAGGTCGAAGGCACCGGGATGTTCGGGGGTGTTGCGGGCGCGCATGAACACGGTGTCGGGCGGCCAGGGCCCGGAAGCGTCGATGCCCTCGGCGCGTGCGGCGGCCAGGGCCGGGCCGATGATGCGCTGCTCCTCATCCCCGAACAGCCCGCCCTCCCCGGCATGAGGGTTCAGGCCGGCCACCGCGATGCGCGGCGCGGGCAGGCCCCACAGCGCCGCGGCGCCGTGCGCGATGCGCAGCGTCTGCAGCACGGCATCGAAGGTGACCGCGTCGATGGCTTGCCGCAAGGCCATGTGGATGGTCACCAGCACCACGCGAAGTTCATCGTTGGCCAGCATCATGCGCACGGGTGGCAGCCCTTGCGGACCCGCGGCCAGGGCCTGCAGCATCTCGGTATGGCCGGGAAAGCCGATGCCCGCTGCCGCCAGGGCCTCCTTGTGCAGCGGGGCCGTCACCACGGCCGCCCCCTGGCCGGCCTGGACCCAAGCCACTGCCGCCTCCACGCATCGGGCCGCCGCTGCGCCGCAGCGGGCCTCCACGCGCCCCATGCCCACCGCGGCCAGACCGTGCGGCAACCCGTCAGGCTGGCACAGCGCCAGGCAGCCCGGCGGCACCTGCGCCGCGTCAGCGGGCTGGTCGATGCGTGCCAACACGGGGCGCACACCGGAAACCTGAGAAGCCGCACGCCGCAAGGCAGCCACATCACCCACCACGACGGCATCTTGCAGGGCACCGGCCTGCCAGGCCTTGACGATGCACTCCGGACCGATGCCCGCGGCATCGCCCATGGTCACGAGCAGGGGCAACGGTGCGGTCAAGGCAGGCCTCATGCCGGGTTGGGCACGTCGATGAAGACGTGTTCGAGGCCGAAACGCCGGGCCACCTCGGCCGCCACCGCCGGCGCACCGAACCGTTCCGTGGCGTGGTGCCCGCAGGCCAGGAAGGCCACGCCGGTCTCACGCGCCAGATGGGCCTGCGGCTCGGAAATCTCCCCCGTGACGAAGGCGTCAGCGCCCGCGGCGATGGCGGCCTCGAAGCAGCCTTGCGCCCCGCCGGTGCACCAGGCCAGGCGCCGCAGCGGGCGGCCGTCACCAGGCTCGCACACGGGCTCGCGGCCCAGTGCAAGACGCACGCGCTGCTGCAACTGCGCCAGATCCACCGGCTCCGGGCTGTGGCCGATGAAGCCCAGGTCCTGCTCGCCGAAGCGGGCTTGCGCCTGCCAGCCCAGGCGCAGGCCCAACTGGGCGTTGTTGCCCAGCCTGTCATGGGCATCCAGCGGCAGGTGATAGGCCAGCAGGTTGATGTCGGCGCGGATGAGCCGGGCCACGCGTTCACGCAGCCACCCCGTCAGCCGCCCGTCGTGGCCGCGCCAGAACAGGCCGTGGTGCACCAGCAGGGTATCGGCGCCGGCGCCGATGGCCGCGTCGATGAAGGCCAGGCTGGCGGTCACACCCGAGGCGATCTTCAAGACTTGATCACGCCCCTGGACCTGCAGACCGTTCGGCCCATAATCCTTGAAGCGATCCACCGACAGCAGCTCGCGCAAGAACGACTCGATCTCCAAACGGTGGGCCATACGGTCTTTCGAGTCCTTTCGGGTCTTTCCGGTCATTTCGGCGATGCGCAGAACCTGGCTGATTTTCTCCCAAGCCGTCACTGTCGTCGTGGCGGCGTTGTTCGTGGTGGGCACGCTCAAGCCGGAGTGGCTGCGCAGCGGATCGCTGCTGCCCGCGCAGGTCTCGGTGGTGCAGGCCCCGCCCGGTGCGGCCTCTGGCGCCGGAGGGTTCAGCGCTGCGGCGCGTGCAGCCCTGCCCGCGGTGGTCAGCATCGCCGCTCAGAAGGCGCCCGCGCGCAACCCGCACGCCGACGATCCGGCCTTGCGCTTCTTCTTCGGTGACCGCAACGAGCAGGCACCCAGCGCCGGCCTGGGTTCCGGGGTGATCGTCTCGCCCGAGGGCTATCTGCTGACCAACCACCACGTGATCGAGGGGGCCACCGACATCGAAGTGCGCCTGGCCGATGGGCGGCAGGCCCGCGCCCAGGTGGTGGGCACCGACCCCGAGACCGACATCGCCGTGCTGAAGATCGACCTGGCACCGTTGCCTGTGGTCGCGCTGGGCGACGTGAGCCGGCTGTCCGTGGGCGATGCGGTGCTGGCCATCGGCAACCCTTTCAACGTGGGGCAGACCGTCACCTCGGGCATCGTCAGCGCGCTGGGGCGCAACCGGCTGGGGCTGTCCACCTTCGAGAACTTCATACAGACCGACGCGGCCATCAACCCGGGCAATTCCGGCGGGGCGCTGGTGGACACTCGCGGCGCCCTGGTGGGCATCAACACCGCCATCTATTCGCAAGGCGGCGGCAGCCTGGGCATCGGCTTTGCCGTGCCGGTGGACCTGGCACGTCAGGTGATGGACGCCCTGGTGCGCGACGGGCGCGTCATTCGGGGCTGGATCGGGGTGGAGCCCCGAGAGCTGCCGGCCGATCTGGCGGCCTTGCTGGGGATGGAGAAGGTGAACGGGGTGCTGATCACAGGCGTGCTCCAGGGCGGCCCGGCGGCGTTGGGTGGCGTGCGCCCGGGCGACGTGGTGACAGCCGTGGGCCCCCGCCCGGTGCAGACCACGGCCGACCTGCTCAAGGCGGTGGCCATGCTCAAGCCACAAAGCGTGGCGTCTCTGAGCCTGGTTCGCAACGGTCAGCGCCTCAGCGTGGACGTGAAAGTCGGCCAAAGACCCCCACCCGGCGCGGCAGGCCGTCCGCCCTGACCTTTCACGGACGCCCGGCCCTGGTCGCGCGCGGGCGCACCGTGGCGATCTTCGGGCCTCAGGCCGGCTTGCTGGTGTGGTCGTCAGTGCCGTCCGTCGCCTTGGTGTGCTTGATGAACAATTGCGCCGCGACGATGCCGATCTCGTACAAGATGCACATGGGCACGGCCAATGCGAGCTGCGAGATCACATCCGGCGGCGTCACCACCGCCGCGACGATGAAGGCTCCCACGATGAAGTAGCCACGGAACCGGCGCAACTGCTCGATGGTGACCACCCCGATGCGCGCCAGCACGATCACCGCCACTGGCACCTCGAAGGCGATGCCGAAGACGAAGAACAAGGTCAGCACGAAGCCGAAGTACTGCTCGATGTCAGGCGCGGCCGTGATGGCGGTGGGGGCAAAGGCCTGGATGAACTTGGACATTCCGGGAATGACCAGGAAATAGCAGAAGGCCACGCCCAACAGGAACAGCAAGGTGCTGGAGATGACCAGGGGCAGCACCATCTTCTTCTCATGCGCGTAAAGGCCCGGGGCGACGAAGGCCCACACCTGGTACAGCACCACGGGCAACGCGATGAGGAAGGCGGCCATGAGCGTGATCTTCAGCGGCACCAGGATGGGCGAGATCACGTTGGTGGCGATGAGCTTGGTGCCCTCGGGCAGATGCGCCACCATGGGCTCGGCCAGCAGGTCGTACAGGCCCGCCGGGCCGGGCCACACCGCCAGCGCGATGAAGGCGACCACCACCGCAATCAGGGCGCGCACCAGGCGGTCGCGCAATTCCACCAGGTGGGAGACAAAAGGCGCCTCGGTGCCCGCGAGTTCGTCGTTCTGGGTATCGGGCGTGCTCATCGGGGGGCCTTCAAGCCCGGCGGGCGAAAGCGCGCCACGCGGGCGGCGCCAGACTGCGCCTTGGTGCGGATGCCCTGACGCTGCTTGTACCACTGCGGGGTGGCACCGCGCTTGAGGCGCCACTTCTTGTGCGGGTGACGGTATTCGGGCGGCGGCGGCGCCACGGGCTCGTAAGCACTCGAGCCTGCAGAGGAGGAAGACCCGTCCAGCGATGACCCGATGGACGCCCAATCCTTCTCGAACGCGGACGAGGCTTCATTCATCTGCTGACTGACGCTGGTCTCCACGTCGCGCGCAGCGTCCTCGAACTGCGTCTTCATCTTCTTGAGCTCGTCGAGCTCGATGGAGCGGT
>JBMLPD010000152.1:0-1669 GCA_049242285.1 Rubrivivax sp. | reverse complement strand
AGCATCAGCGTGGTCAGCGGGTAGTACACCATCGGCTTGTCGTACACCGGCAGCAGTTGCTTGCTCATGGCCAGCGTGGCCGGGTGCAGCCGCGTGCCGGAGCCGCCGGCGAGGATGATGCCCTTGCGTGTCATTTCGGGGTTCAACTCGAGGTTCATGTCAAGGTCTCCGTGAGCATGCGCTCTACCCCTTGCTGCCAGGCCGGCAGGTGCAGGCCGAAGGCGTGGCGCAGCTTGAAGGTGTCGAGCCGGGAATTCAGCGGGCGCTGGGCCGGGGTGGGGTAGCCCGAGGTCGGAATCGGCCGCACGGCTTCAGGCGCCACCTGGATGGGCCGGCCATGGGCACGCGCCCATTCGATGACGTGCCGCGCGTAACCGTGCCAGCTGGTCTGGCCCGCGGCCACGCAGTGGTAGGTGCCGGCGAGCTCGGGCCGCATCTGCAGCCGGTGCAGCACCAGGGCCGTGACGTCGGCCAGCAGGTCGGCCCCTGTGGGCGCGCCGATCTGGTCATTGATGACCTTCAGTTCGTCCCGCTCGGCCGCCAGGCGCAGCATGGTCTTGGCGAAGTTGCCGCCGCGCGCGGCGTAGACCCAGCTGGTGCGCAGGATGAGGTGGTTGCAACCGCTGGCGCGGATGGCCTGCTCGCCCTCCCACTTGGTGCGGCCGTAGACGCTCAAGGGGGCGGGGGCGTCGTCCTCGTGCCAGGGCTGGTCGCCGCTGCCGTCGAAGACATAGTCAGTGCTGTAGTGCACCAGCCAGGCGTCCAGGGCCGCGGCCTCGCGGGCCAGCAGGCCGGGCGCGGTGGCGTTGACCTTCAGGGCGCGATCTGCGTCGCTCTCGGCCCTGTCCACGGCGGTGTAGGCCGCCGCGTTGACAATGACCGTGGGCGCCACGGCGCGCACGGTGCGTGCCAGGGCTTGCACGTCTTCCAGGTTGCCGCACAGGCCTGAAGGATTGGCGGCGGTCTCGCGCTGCAGCGCGACCACCTCGCCCAGAGGGGCCAGGCTGCGCTGCAGTTCCCAGCCCACCTGTCCGTTGCTGCCCAGCAACAGGATTTTCATGGCGTTCATGCCTGGGCTACCTTCAGCGCTGGCTGTAATTCCTGGCGACCCAATCCCGGTAGGCGCCGCTTTGCACGCGCGCCACCCAGTCGCCATGGGCCAGGTACCACTGCACCGTCTTTCTGATGCCGGTGTCAAAGGTCTCGGCCGGGCGCCAGCCCAGTTCGCGCTCGATCTTGCGCGCATCGATGGCGTAGCGCCGGTCGTGGCCGGGTCGGTCCTTCACATGGGTGATGAGCTCGGCGTAGCGCTGCACGGGCTGCCCGGTGGCGGCGCTCACCACGCCGCGCGGGCCACGCGAAGGGGCCGGCGCCAGTTCGTCCAGCAGCGCGCACACCGTGTGCACGATCTCCAGATTGGGCTTCTCGTTCCAGCCGCCGATGTTGTAGACCTCGCCGGGCTGACCGCCCGCCAGCACCGCACGGAGGGCGCTGCAGTGGTCGCCCACGTACAGCCAATCGCGCACCTGCTGTCCGTCGCCATACACCGGCAGGGGCTTGCCTGCCAGGGCGTTGACGATCATCAGCGGGATCAGCTTCTCGGGGAAGTGGTAAGGCCCGTAGTTGTTGGAGCAGTTGGTGGTGAGCACCGGCAGCCCGTAGGTGTGGT
>JBMLPD010000151.1:0-3090 GCA_049242285.1 Rubrivivax sp. | reverse complement strand
CTGCTGGGGCAGGGTGACATGCTCTATCTGGCCCCGGGCACGGGGTTGCCGATGCGCGTGCATGGTGCCTTCGTCAGCGACGAGGAGGTGCACCGGGTGGTGGAGTACCTGAAGTCGCAGGGCGAACCGAACTACATCGAGGGCATTCTGGAAGGCGGCACGCTGGACGGCGAGGGCGCTGACGGATCCGCAGGGGAGGGCGACGCGACTGTCGGCGGCGAGAACGACCCCATGTACGACCAGGCGGTGGCCGTGGTGCTGCAGCACCGCCGGGCCTCGATTTCGCTGGTGCAGCGCCACCTGCGCATCGGCTACAACCGTGCGGCGCGGCTGCTGGAGCAGATGGAGCAGTCGGGCGTGGTGTCGTCCATGGCCACCAACGGCAACCGCGACATCCTGGTGCCGCCGCGCGCCGAATGAATTGCAGAGGGACCCGATTGATCCGCCGTGCCCTGATCGCCGCCCTCGCCGCCTGCTCGGCCACTGCGGTGTTGCCCGCCTGGGCCGGCCCGGTGGAGGCCCTGCGCGAGTTTGTCCAGACCGTGCGCAGCGGCCAGGGCCGCTTCACGCAGACAGTCACCTCCCCTGACGGCAAACGCCGCAAGGTGTCCCAGGGGGTGTTCGAGTTCCAGCGGCCCAACCGCTTTCGCTTCGCCTATGCCAAGCCCTTCGAACAGATCATCGTGGCCGATGGACAGAAGGTGTGGATGCACGACCCCGACCTCAACCAGGTGAGCGTGCGCCTGTTGTCCCAGGCGCTGGGCGCCACCCCTGCGGCCCTGCTGGCCGGTGGCAGCCTGGACCAGGATTTCGAGCTGGCGGTGCAGCCCCCGCGCGAGGGTCTGGAGTGGGTGCTGGCCACGCCACGCCAGCGCGACGGCGCCATTCAGACCATGCGCGTGGGCTTTCGCGGCAAGGAGCTGGCTGCGCTGGAGGTGCTGGACCACTTCGGCCAGCGCTCGGTGCTGCAGTTTCCCGAGTTCAAGGCCCATGCACTGGTGCCGCCCGAGCAGTTCCGCTTCACGCCACCGCCCGGTGCCGATGTGATCGAGCAGTGAGCGGTGGCTGCGGGTTCGCTGTTCGATGATGATCCGGCAGGCGCGGTGCCGCCGGCCGGCGCGGGAAACAGGCCCGCACAGGTACCGCTGGCCGAGCGCCTGCGCCCGGCCACGCTGGACGAGGTCATCGGACAGACGCACCTTCTGGGCCCGGGCAAGCCCTTGCGCGTGGCCTTCGAGGCGCACCGCCTGCACTCCATGATCCTGTGGGGTCCCCCGGGGGTGGGCAAGACCACGCTGGCGCGCCTGATGGCCGGTGCGGTGGATGCGCGATTCATCGTGCTGTCGGCCGTTCTGGCGGGTGTGAAGGACATCCGCGAGGCGGTGGAGCAGGCCCAGGCGGCGCGCGCCGCAGGGCGGGGCACCCTGGTGTTCGTTGACGAGGTGCATCGCTTCAACAAGGCGCAGCAGGACGCCTTTCTTCCGCATGTGGAAAGCGGCTTGTTCACCTTCATCGGGGCCACCACCGAGAACCCGTCGTTCGAGGTCAACTCCGCGCTGCTGTCCCGGGCCACGGTCCACGTGCTCAGGCCGCTGGACGACACCGACATGCGCCGCTTGCTGCAGCGTGCCCGGGAGGTGCTGGGCGCTCCACCGCTGACCGAGCCCGCTGCCACGCGGCTGGTGGCGCACGCCGATGGCGACGCCCGGCGCCTGCTGAACGCTTACGACAACACGCTGGCGGCTGTCGGCGCCGCGGCTGTGGTGGACGAAGCCCTGCTGGAGCGGGCTCTGGGCGAACAGCTGCGTCGCTACGACAAGGGCGGCGACCAGTTCCACGACGCCATCTCGGCGCTGCACAAGTCGGTGCGTGGCTCGGACCCCGACGCTGCGCTGTACTGGCTGGCGCGCATGCTGGACGGCGGCGTGGACCCGCGCTACGTGGCCCGCAGGGTGCTGCGCATGGCCAGCGAGGACATCGGGCTGGCCGACCCCCGGGCCCTGCAACTGAGCCTGCAGGCAGCGCAGGTGTACGAGCGCCTGGGCTCACCGGAAGGTGAACTCGCCCTGGCGCAGGCCGTGGTGTATCTGGCTGTCGCGCCCAAGTCCAATGCCGTCTACACCGCTTGGAATGCGGTGCGGGAGCGGGTGCGCCGGGACGGTTCGCGCCCGGTGCCCGAGCGGCTGCGCAACGCCCCCACCGGATTGATGAAGGCGCTGGGCCACGGCCAGGGCTACCGCTATGCCCATGACGAGGAGGGTGGTTTCGCGGCAGGCGAGCGCTACCTGCCGGACGGCCTGCCCGATCTGCAGTTCTATCAGCCCGTGCCGCGCGGCCTGGAGATCCGCATCGCGCAGCGCCTGACCCAGCTGCGCTTGGCCAACCTGCAGGCCCGGCAGGCCGGGGGCGCGCCCCCGAATCCGGCCCCTGGAGGTCCAGGCACTTCTGTACCCGACGCCTGAACGGCCCCGGCGAAGCACCTGCTCTCGCACCCGCGATCCGGTGACCACAATCACGGCGCTGCAATAGGTGCTCGCCCCAGCCAGGCCCGATCCTGGCGGACCCTAGAATCGCGGCCCATTCCGGCATGGGGTTCGGGGCCAGCTTGCCCCGACGGCGTGCCTGGAAGCAGCACGCGGCAGGCTTCCCGCAACGGGGGAGCGCCGCGCTCGCAAGGGATCGGCACGGGCAACGCCCTGGAGGCCATGGCAATGGAAACCTTTGTTCAGCAGATCATCAACGGCCTGGTCCTGGGCAGCATGTATGCGCTGGTGGCCCTGGGCTACACCATGGTCTACGGCATCATCAACCTGATCAACTTCGCGCATGGCGAGGTCCTGATGGTGGGGGCGCTGACCAGTTGGACGGTGGTGACCTTGCTGGCGGGCTCCGGCCTGCCGGGCTGGGCCTTGTTGTTGATCTCGCTGGTGTGCGCCATCGTGGTGTGTTGCGTGCTCAACTTTGCCATCGAGAAGGTGGCCTACCGGCCGCTGCGCAACGCGCCGCGCCTGGCGCCGCTCATCACGGCCATGGGTGTGAGCCTGCTGCTGCAGACGCTGGCCATGATCATCTGGAAGCCCAACCCCAAGC
>JBMLPD010000150.1:0-2458 GCA_049242285.1 Rubrivivax sp. | reverse complement strand
CCAGGGCCTGGGACATGCCGATCAGCACGCCGCTGACCATGGCCGAATAACTCTCGGCCAGCGCCTGGGCCGCGCGCATGCCGGCAGCGCGGCTGGAACGCACAGCGCTGTGCACCTGGTCGACCATCTGCTCCACGGTGGCCGCGGCTTGCGCCCCCGCAGCCGAGCCGCCAGCCTGCTGCATGCGCTGCAGCACCTGGTGCCAGGCCTCGCCCAGCGGGGCGCTGGCACCGTTGGCGGCTTTCTTGATCGCGGCAACCACGGCATCCTCGAAATGCTCCAGATCGTTCAGCGCCTTGCGCAGGTGCTTGTCGCGCAGGTCTGCGCCCTGGGCGGCCAGTTGCCGCAGTGCGGCGCGGTGCGCCTGCACCGCCTTGAGCAGCGCGTCGTCCATGCCCGACACCGCCTTGTCCAGCAACGCTTCGGCGTCGATACCCGGCTGGAGATTGCGTGCCGCACCTGCGCTGGCAGCCTGCACCACCGCCTTCAGTGACGAGCGCACGTTCTTCATGGTCATCTCGCGTGCTTGCAGCGCTTGCAGGGTGGCAGCGTGCACGGCCTCGCGGACCTGGGCGCTGTGCTTGGCGGTGGCATGCTGCAGGGCGTTGATCAGCGCCTCCTCGTCGAACAGGGGCTTGGCCATGGTCTTGAGCTCCTTGGGTGGGGTGGTTGACCTGCGTCGCATCGTCTCATCTTGCCGGGCCGGAGTGCAAGACCCCTGACCGCACCGGCCCCGCACGGCGCCAGGCCATGGCCTGCCTGCAGGGCCTGGCTGCCGAAGCGGCCAGGAGCGGCTGCCGCACCGGGATAATCAAAAGCCACTCCCTACCGCCGCCTGCCCATGACCCGCGTCTTCAACTTCAGCGCCGGCCCCGCCGCCCTGCCCGAACCCGTGCTGCGCCAGGCCGCCGAGGAGATGCTGGACTGGCGCGGAAGCGGCATGTCGGTGATGGAAATGAGCCACCGCGGCAAGGAATTCATGTCCATCCACGCGCAAGCGCAGGCCCTGCTGCGCGAGCTGCTGGCCATCCCGCCGAACTACAAGACCCTGTTCATGCAGGGCGGCGCCATCGCCGAGAACGCCATCGTGCCGATGAACATGTTGCACGGCAAGGCGAGTGCCGACTACATCGACACGGGCGAATGGTCGCGCCGCTCCATTCAGGAAGCGCAGCGATACGGCCGCGTGAACGTGGCGGCTTCGGCCCAGGACAGCGGCTACACCGCCCTTCCCGCGCGCCAGACCTGGCAGCTCGACCCCGAAGCCGCCTACGTGCATGTCTGCTCCAACGAAACCATAGGCGGCGTGCAGTACCCCTTCACCCCCGATGTGGGCGCCGTGCCCCTGGTGGCCGACATGTCCAGCGAGATCCTGTCGCGGCCGGTGGACGTCTCCAGATACGGTTTGATCTACGCCGGCGCGCAGAAGAACATCGGCCCGGCGGGCCTGACCATCGTCATCGTGCGTGAAGACCTGATCGGCCACGCCCTGCCCTGCACGCCCAGCGCTTTCGACTACGCCGTGGTGGCCGAGCACGATTCGATGTTCAACACACCCCCCACCTACGCCATCTACATCGCCGGGCTGGTGTTCCAGTGGCTGAAGGACCAGGGCGGCCTGGCCGCGATGGCGCAGCGCAACCAGGCCAAGGCCCGGTTGCTCTACGACTTTCTGGACGAGAGCAGCTTCTTCTCCAGCCGCGTGGAGCGCTCCTGCCGCTCGCTGATGAACGTGCCCTTCCACCTGAAGAACCCGGCGTTGGACGATGCCTTCCTGAAGGGCGCGCAGGCCCGCGGACTGGTGCAACTCAAGGGCCACCGCATCGTGGGCGGCATGCGCGCGTCGATCTACAACGCCATGCCGCTGGAAGGCGTGCAAGCGCTGGTGGGCTGGATGCGCGAGTTCGAGGCTCGGCATGCGCATTGAGCGGGGCACTCCGGCATCGAATCCAACCCCGTTCGCCCTGAGCCTGTCAAAGGGACGCCATGAGCCTGTCGAAGGGCCTGGCTCCCGTCCCAGGCCAGCGGGAGAACCCCTCTCACCCCAAGGAACCCACATGATGCAGATCCCCGTGCTGGAAAAGCGCCGCCTGCAAGCGCAGGTCATCAAGCCCATCTGGGAAGAACTGGTGGCCCGGCTGGGCCCCGAACAGGCGCGTGACATCCTGGACAAGGCCATCCGCCAGGCGGCCATCGAGGAAGGCAAGGCGCTGGCCGCGGCCTCACCCGGCGGCGACACCAGCATGCCGGCCTTCATCCGCCTGTACGACAACTGGAAGACGGGCGGCGCGCTGGAAACCACCACGCTGCAGGCCACCGAAGAGCGCTTCGATTTCGACGTCACGCGCTGCCGCTACGCCGAGATGTACCGCGAGATGGGCCTGGAGGCCATCGGCGACCTGCTCTCGTGCAACCGCGACGGCACCTTCGTGGAAGGCTACAACCCGGACATCACGAT
>JBMLPD010000149.1:0-4820 GCA_049242285.1 Rubrivivax sp. | reverse complement strand
GCTGCTGGTGGGCGGCACCATGCTGTACTTCAAGGCCCTGCGCGAGGGCCTGGACGCGCTGCCGCCGGCCGATGCCCAGGTGCGGGCCGCCCTGGACGCACGCGCGGCGGCGCAAGGCTGGCCCGCGCTGCACGGCGCGCTGGCGCAGGTGGACCCGGTCACCGCCCGGCGCCTGGCGCCCAACGACGCCCAACGCATCCAGCGAGCCCTGGAGGTGTGGCAACTCACCGGGCGCCCTTTGTCGCACTGGCATGGCGCCGCGCCTGCCGGCGGGCATCCCCAAGGGGTCACGCACGGCCTGGCCGTGCACCTCATCGCCCTGGAACCGACTTCACGGGCCTGGCTGCACGAGCGCATCGCACAACGTTTCGATGCCATGCTGGACATCGGCTTTGTCAACGAGGTGCGCGCCCTGCGCGCCCGCGGCAACCTCGGCCCGGACCTGCCTTCCATGCGGTGCGTGGGCTACCGCCAGGCCTGGGCGGCGCTGGAGCAGGACCCGGCCCTGGCGCCGGGATCAGCCGGCTGGGCCGCCTTCCGCGAGGCCGGCATCGCCGCCACCCGCCAACTGGCCAAGCGTCAGCTCACCTGGCTGCGCTCGATGAACGACCGCGAGGTGGTGACGTGTGACGCGGTGGGCGCGAGCGAACGCGTGGCCCACGCCATCAGGGATCGCCTGCGCGTCTGAGGCGGTCAGCCGATTCAAGGCTGCACCGGCGTGGCGCGGGGCAGCGGCAGGCCGCGCCGGGCCATCTCGGCGCGCAGCAGATCGGGACGGTCGGTGACGATGCCGTCCACGCCCATGTCGATCAGACGCGACATCTGGGCGCTGTCGTTCACCGTCCAGGCCAGCACTGTCAGACCCAGCTCCTGGGCCTGCTTCAGCAGGGCGGGGGTGAGGTCGCCGAAGTAGACCGACCAGATGCGCCCACCCGCGGCCTTGACCATGCGCGGAACCGACCCGTGGTCGGCATGGGCGATACCCGCCGTCCAGGCAGAGGGCCCGGGCGATCCGGCGCCGATGTTGTCCAGCCAGCGCTGCTGGGCGCTGAGATGGACGGTGCCGATGTCCGGCGCCTCGGCCTGCACCACCTTCAAGGTGCGCCAGTCGAAGGACAGGATGGTGGTGCGCGCGGCCACGCCAGCCTGCCGAACCGCCGCAATCAGCGCCCGCGCGAAGGGCTCAGGCGCCAGCGTGGCCTCAGGGGCGTTGGGAAAGACCTTGGTCTCCAGCGCAAACCGCACCTCCCGGTTGCCGGATTTCTCCACCAGGGCGAAGAGCTCGGCCAGCGTGGGCAGCCGGCTGCCGTCCACCGGCTGCTGCGCGGAAAAGGTCTGGGCGTAGCGGCTGGCCGGGTTGAGGCGGCCGACGTCGTAACGCTGCAGTTCAGCCCAGTCGGTCTGGGCGATCAGCGGGCCCCGGCCCTTCAGGAACGCCCCATCGGGCCCGCGGGTGATGTCGGGGTTCAGGGACGGGTCATGCGAGATCACCAGCACGCCGTCACGGGTGATGGCGATGTCGGTCTCCAGCGTGGTCACCCCGATCGACAAGGCCAGGGCGAAGCCGGGCAGCGTGTTTTCCGGCAGCAGCCCCCGCGCGCCTCGGTGGCCTTGCAGGTCCAGTGCGCCGGCCTGGCTGCAGGCGTACCCCAGTGCGGCGGCCACGGCCCAGAGGCGCCACCACCGGGCAGGGCAAGGGGAATGGATGTTCATGGACGGCTCCTGCGGCATGCGGATGAATGAGGCGAACGAAAGAAGCGGGTTGAAACGGGGCAGACTCATTCTCCGGTCTCGGTCCGAGGTCTGTGTCGCACGGTCTTGCGTGAACCTGCCTGCAAGGTCGGCAGTGCACGGGCATGATGATGTTGCCATGCTGAGTCTGAACGCGCTGCACAAGTCCTACGGCCCGGTGAGCGTCTTCCAGGGCGTGAACCTGCAGGTCGCCGCGGGGGAGTTCGTCGCGCTGCTGGGCGAGTCGGGCGTGGGAAAGTCCACGCTGCTGAACTGCATCGCCGGCCTGGACGATGCCGATGGCGGACGCATCACCCTGGCCGGGGTGGAGGTGGGTGCGCTGGATGCGGACGGCCGGGCCCGGTTGCGGCGCGAGCGCCTGGGCTTCGTCTTCCAGGCCTTCCATGTGCTGCCCCACCTGAGCGTGGCCGAGAACGTGGCCCTGCCCTTGCGGCTGCTGGGCCGTAACGCGGCCATGCAGGCGCAGCGGGTGCAGGCCCTGCTGGACGCCGTGGGCCTGGAGGGCCTGGGGGCCCGTTGGCCGGCCCAGCTCTCGGGCGGGCAGCTGCAACGCGTGGCCATTGCCCGTGCCCTGGTGCATGAGCCGGCGCTGATCCTGGCCGACGAGCCCACGGGCAACCTGGACCCCACCACCGCCGCACGCGTGCTGGACCTCCTGCTGGACCAGGCGCGACGCAGCGGGGCGGCCTGTCTGCTGGTGACCCACTCCCAGGCGGCCGCGGCACGGGCCGACCGGGTGCTGCGCCTCACGCCCCAGGGCGTGCAGGATGCCGCCCCGGCCGCCCCATGAAACCTCGAACGCCAGCCCTGCCGGGCCGCGCAGGGGCGGCGCCGTCGCCCCTGTGGCACCTGTTGCCGATGGTGCTGCGCGAGTGGCGCCACCACCCCTGGCGCCACGCCATGGCGGCGCTGGCGGTGGCGCTGGGGGTGGCGCTGGCCTGGTCGGTGCACCTGATCAACGTCTCGGCCCTGGCCGAATTCTCAGCCGCGGTGCGATCGGCCAACGGCGAACCGGACGCCGTGCTGCGCGGGCCGCGCGAGGGCTTTGACGACCGTCTGCTGGACGTCGTGGCAGCCACGCCCGGCGTGTCCATCGCCAGCCCCGTGGTGGAGGTGGACACTTATGCTTCGTCCGGGCTGTCCGCATCGGGCGGGCCCCGGCCAGGTGGTACCGGAAAGCCGGGCACCCCCGGACCGGGATCGGCTTCCGCCCCGGGCGAGGAGGCCTCGCCGGCCGCCCGCCTGCCCGTGCGCGTGATCGGCCTGGACGCCCTGTCGGCCGCCCCCCTGACACCGGGTGCCTTACCCCGCCCGGCCGAGGGCCAGGGCCGTCTGGCGGCGCTGGACCCGCGGCTGGCCTTCGTCAATGCCGCCGCACGCGACCGCCTGGGCCTGCGCGACGGTCAGCCCCTGCGCCTGCAGGCCGGCCCGCACTGGCACACCCTGCAGGTGGGCGGCAGCGTGGCCGCCGGTGGCACGCCCTTGGTGGTGGTGGACATCGCGGCGGCCCAGGCCCTGTTCGGCCTGGAGGGCCGCATCACCCGCATCGACCTGCGCCTGGAGCCTGGCGTGAGCGCACAGACGATGGACAGCCGCTGGCCGCAGGGACTCACGGCTGTGGCTGCAGACGAGGCCGAGCAGCGCGTGTCGCACCTGTCGCGCGCCTACCGCGTCAACCTCACCGTGCTGGCGCTGGTGGCCCTGTTCGTCGGCGCCTTCCTCGTGTATTCCGTGGTCAGCCTGTCGGTGGCGCAGCGCACCCCCTCGCTGGCATTGCTGGGCGTGCTGGGCCTGACTGCAGGCGAACGCCGCGCGCTGGTGCTGACCGAGTGCGGCCTGCTGGGCCTGGGCGGCAGCGTGGCCGGGCTGGCGCTGGGCAGCGCCATGGCCGCCGCGGCGCTGCGCTGGCTGGCCGGTGACCTGGGCGGGGGCTACTTCCCCGGCATCGCCCCACCGCTGCGGGTGGACGGCTGGGGCCTGGCCGGCTTTGGCGCCCTGGGGCTGGCCTCGGCCCTGGTGGGCGGTTGGGTGCCGGCCCAGCGCGCCCAGCAGTTGCAACCGGCCATGGCGCTCAAGGGCCTGGGCTCACCCACGGCGCCGCCCCCGCGCGCTGCGCCGGCCGTGGCGCTGGTGGGGGCCGGCGCCTTGCTGGCCCTGGCGCCGCCCGTCGGCGGTCTGCCGGTGGCGGCCTATGCCAGTGTGGCCGCCCTGCTGCTGGGCGGCGTGGCGCTGGTGCCCATGGCGGTTCATACGCTGCTGCGCCTGATGCCGGCCCCCTCGGGCACGCTGGGCCTGCTGGCGTTGCAGCGCGCCCGATTTCAGCGCCACACGGCCACGGCAGCGGTGGCCGGGGTGGTGGCCAGCCTGGCGCTGTCGGTGGCGCTCACCGTGATGGTCACCAGCTTCCGCCAGGGCGTGGCCACCTGGCTGGACAGCGTGCTGCCCGCCGACCTGTACGCCCGCACCGCCGCCAGCAGTGCCGCCAGCGAGCAGGCCTGGCTGGACGCCGGCTTCGTGGCCCGGGTGCAAGCCTTGCCTGGCGTGCGGCGCGTGGAGGCCTCTCGTACACGGGCGCTGCAACTGGCACCGGGCCGGCCGGCCGTGGCCCTGGTGGCGCGGGCCCTTGAAGACCCCGCCGCCGCGCTGCCCCTGCTGGAAGCTCCTTTGCCGGCCCGTGCAGGCGAGGTCGGCGTGTTCGTCAGCGAAGCCATGGTGTCGTTGTACGGCGCGTCCCCCGGCAGCCTGCTGCAACTCCCTCTGGCCGGCCGCGTGGTCACCACCCGGGTGCGCGGCGTGTGGCGCGATTACGCCCGGCAGTTCGGCGCCGTGGTCATGAGCCGCGAGGACTACCAGGCGCTCACTGGCGACACCCGGCTGAACGATCTGGCCCTGTGGCTGGAGCCCGGGGCCTCCGCGGCCGAGGTGCAGCAGGGTCTGCGCCGCCTGGCGCCGGACCCGGCCATGCTGGAGTTCGCCGCCACGCCGGAGCTGCGCGCCCTGTCCCTGGCCATCTTCGACCGCAGCTTTGCCGTCACCTACTACCTGCAGGCCGTGGCCATCGGCATCGG
>JBMLPD010000148.1:0-1782 GCA_049242285.1 Rubrivivax sp. | reverse complement strand
ACCTCTGACCTCTGACCTCTGACCTCTGACCTCCCATGAGCCTTCTGCCCCGCCTTGCCACCCTGTCCGTCGCCCGCCGCGCCATTGGCGTGGCCGTGGCCACCTGCACCCTGGCCTGGGGCCTGGCCTCCTGCGGCGGCGGCACCAAGCAGGTGGAGGCCTTCGTGCCCCTGCGCCTGATCACCTTTGGTGACGAGATGAGCGCCTTCGCAGCCGACGGCAGAAAGTACGCGATCAACGGCTTTGCGGCCAACGGCACCACACCCGATTGCACGGCGCTTCCCATCTGGACCCAGGTGGTGGCCAGCGCTTATGCCTTCGGCTTTGCAGAGTGCCCGGTCGGCACGGGCGAACAAAAGGGCATTGCGCGCGCCAAAGCGGGTGCCCGGGTGGCCGATCTGAAGTCGCAGGTGGACGCGCAGTTGGCGGCCGGGGGTTTTGCCGGCAAGGACCTGGTCACGGTCATGATCGGCACGAACGACATCCGCGACCTGTACGAGCAGTCGCTGGCCCCCGCGGCCCCGTCCAGGGACGCCCTGCTGGAAGCCGCAAGACAGCGCGGCGTGGAGGTCGCCACGCAAGTCAATGCCCTGGTCGACCGGGGCGCCAAGGTCGTCGTGGCGACCATCCCCGATGTGGGCCTGACGCCCTGGGGCCTGGCAAAGGGGGCGACAGGGGCCGCGCTGTTGACCGATTTGACGGCGGCACTGAACGGTCGTATCCGCGTCAACATCCTCAATGACGGGCGCTTCGTGGGCCTGGTGCTCGGCGACGAGTTCAGCCAGACGGCCGCGCGCGTGCCCGCTGCTTACGCCCTGTCCAACGCCACCACCGCGGCCTGCACCGTGGCCGCGCCGGCCTGCACGTCGGCCACGCTGATCGAAGGTGCCACGGCTGACAGCTGGCTCTGGGCCGACACCACCTGGCTCGCCACGGGCGGCCACCGCCAGCTCGGTGCGCTGGCCAGTGCCCGTGCGCAGCAAAATCCGTTCTGACGGGCGGGCGCTATCGTGAGCGCTGGCGCTCCACCACCACCTTGGTGACCAGGATGGTCGCGGCCAGGGCCAGGGTGACGGCGTTGGCCAGGATGATGGGCCAGGCCTTCAGGCTCAAGCCGTAGACGAACCACAGCGCCACGCCCAGGGTGAAGCTGGCGTACATGCCGCTGGATATGCCGCTGACGTCGCGGGTGCGCAGCGTGAGCACGGCCTGTGGCACGAAGGCACAGGTGGTGAGCAGGGCGGCGGCGTAGCCGATCCCATCGATCAGCGGGGTTGCAGCGGGCATCACGGAGCTTTCATGGCCCATTGCACCAGGGCGTCCAGGGCCGGGCGCGCGGCATTGGCGCTGGGGTGCTGGATGATGGCCACGAGCACCCGGCGGCGCCCGCGCTCGTCCAGCACGTAGCCCGCCAGCCCCGCCACGTCGCGCAGCGAACCGGTCTTCAGGTGGGCGCGGCCGGCCGGCGCACGTGAGCGGCGCATGGTGCCGTCCAGACCGTTGACGGGCAGCGAGGACATCAACTCGGGCATCACCGGGCTCGCCCAGGCGTGCTGCAGCAAGTGGGCCAGCCCATGCGCCGTGAGCCGTGTGTGCCGCGACAGGCCCGAGCCGTTGTCCAGCACCAGCTCCCGCGCCGCGCCTTCGCCGATGCGCTCGGCCACCCAGCGGCGCAAGGTTTCGCGCGCGGCCTCGGGCGTGGCCGGCTGGCCGGGCAGACGCTGAGCCGCCAGCGTCAGGAACAGCTGCTGCGCCATGACGTTGTTGCTGAACTTGTTGATG
>JBMLPD010000147.1:0-1455 GCA_049242285.1 Rubrivivax sp. | reverse complement strand
GCACGGCCATCGAGTTGCTGGCTGCGGTGCCCTCCATCATCTACGGCATGTTCGGGCTGTTCGTCTTCGCCCCGCTGTTTGCAGATCACTTCCAGGTGCCCGTGCAACAGGTGCTGGGGGGCTTGCCGCTGGTCGGCTGGTTGTTCGGGGGCGCCCCCAATGGCCTGGGCATCCTGGCCGCCGGGATGATCCTGGCCTTCATGGTGCTGCCCTTCGTGGCGGCCGTGATGCGCGACGTCTTCGAGATCGTTCCGCCCATCCTGCGCGAATCGGCTTACGGCCTGGGCTGCACCACATGGGAGGTGGTTCGCAGGGTGGTGTTGCCGTACACGCAAAAAGGCGTCATTGGCGGCATCATGCTGGGCCTGGGGCGTGCGCTGGGCGAAACCATGGCGGTCACCTTCGTGATCGGCAACGCCAACCGTCTGCCGACGTCGCTGTTCTCGCCGGGTACGTCCATCGCCTCCACCCTGGCCAACGAGTTTGGTGAAGCGGCGGATTTCCACCTCTCCACGCTGTTTGCACTGGGGTTCCTGCTGTTCGTGATCACCTTCGTGGTGCTGGCGCTGGCCAAGATGCTCATCATCCGCACCGAGAAGGGCAAGGGCCTGTGAGCATGAACCCTTCTTTGTACCGCCGGCGCAGGCTGGCCAACCGCGTGGGCCTGACACTGTCCATGGGTGCCATGGCGCTGGGGCTGGCGGTGTTGCTGTGGATCCTGGCCGTGCTGTTCTACAACGGCCTGACAGCCATGGATCTCAAGCTGTTCACCCAGGACACGCCGGCCCCGGGCACCGAGGGCGGCGGCCTGCGCAATGCCATCGTCGGCAGCCTGATGATGCTGACGCTGACGGTGCTGGTCTCCACACCGGTGGGCATTCTGGCCGGCATCTACCTGGCGGAGTACGGCGACCGCAGCCGCACCGCGGAGCTCACCCGGTTCGTCACCGACATCATGCTGTCGGCCCCGTCCATCGTGCTGGGCCTTTTCGTCTACGCGATCGCCGTGGCCACGGTGGGGAACTTCTCGGGCTATGCGGGCAGCCTGGCCCTGTCATTGATCGCCATCCCGGTGGTGGTGCGCACCACCGAGAACATGCTGCGCCTGGTGCCCGGCAGCCTGCGCGAGGCCGCCTTCGCGCTGGGGGCGCCGCGCTGGAAGGTGGCCATCCTGGTCACGCTCAGGGCCGCACGCAGTGGCGTGATCACCGGCCTGCTGCTGGCGGTGGCCCGCATCAGCGGCGAGACCGCCCCCTTGCTGTTCACGGCCCTGAACAACCAGTTCTTCAACGCCGACATGGGCAAGCCCATGGCCAACCTGCCGGTGGTGATCTTCCAGTTCGCGATGAGCCCCTACGACAACTGGATCCGTCTGGCCTGGGCGGGGGCGCTTCTCATCACGCTGGCCGTGCTGGTGATCAACATCGTGGCGCGGGTGTTCTTCCGCGACCGCTC
>JBMLPD010000146.1:0-30690 GCA_049242285.1 Rubrivivax sp. | reverse complement strand
GCTGGTGAGCACCCGGCGCGAGGGCAAGCACATCTTCTACACGCTCAGCAGCCCGAAGGCGCTGGCGGTGATCCAGACGCTGTACCAGGCGTTCTGCCAGCCCGACTGCGCACCAGCGGGCCACAGGGCCACCAGCGCCATGGAGTGAGCGGCCGCAGGCCGACGTTTCACTTCTGACGCTTCACTTCTCTCACCCGCCCCTTCCACCACTCCCAACCCAAGGACCTCACCGTGACCATCGACTGGACCCACTTCACGCCCTGGACGTCGCTGGCAGGCGGCGTGCTGCTGGGCCTGGCCTCGGCACTGTTCATCCTGGTCAACGGCCGCATCCTGGGCATCAGCGGCATCCTGGGCGGCTTGCTGCGCCCCAAGAGCGGTGACGCCGGCTGGCGCGTCGCCTTCCTGCTGGGCATGCTGGCCGCGCCGGTCACGCTGCAGTGGCTGGCGCCCGCGGGGTTTCTGAGCGCTCCGCGCATCGAGGCAGGCGTGGCCGCCGTGGTGGTGGCCGGGCTGCTGGTGGGCTACGGCACGCGGCTGGGCTCGGGCTGCACCAGCGGCCACGGGGTGTGCGGGCTGTCGCGCCTGTCGCCGCGTTCGCTGGTGGCCACCGGCACCTTCATGGCCGCAGGCTTTGCCATCGTCTACGTGATTCGGCACCTGCTGTGAGCGCTGCGCCCGCACCGCGCCACCCGCACGCCCCACTCCAGACCCCGTTCCAGAACCCTTGCCCGAACCTCTTCAAGGACTCGCCATGAACCGCACCCTCCTGCAACGCGCCAGCGAATTCGCTGTCGGCCTCCTCTTTGGCTGGGGACTGATGATCGCCGGCATGACAGACCCCGGCAAGGTCATCGGCTTCCTGGACCTGGCCGGTAGCTGGGACCCCTCCCTGGCCCTCGTCATGGGCGGGGCCATCGCCGTGGGCTTCTTCGCCTTTGGTCTGGCCAAGAAGCGCACGCGCAACTTCTTCGGCGGCGCCCTGCACCTGCCCACCTCCAGGGACCTCGACAAGCGCCTGGTCATCGGTTCGCTGTTGTTCGGCGGGGGCTGGGGCCTGGCGGGCTTCTGTCCGGGCCCGGGCATCGTCTCCATGGCCGCGGGCGAGTTCAAGGCCCTGGTGTTCGTGGCGGCCATGGTGGCCGGCATGGCCGTGTTCGAGTTCACGGACCGCCGCGCCACGCCACCGCAGCCCAAGGCCACCTGAGGCCTCGCACACTCTCAACCCCTCACCTCCGCTCGCCCTGAGCTTGTCGAAGGGTTGCCCTGCGCATGTCGAAGCAACGCCCTGAGCGTGTCGAAGGGCCCCCACGCGCCACACCCATGACCCTGCCCGCCCGCGCCGCCGCCTTCCTGCCCATCCTGGACTGGGGCCGCCGCTACGACCGCGACACCCTCACCAGCGACCTGGTGGCCGCGGTCATCGTCACGCTGATGCTGATCCCGCAGAGCCTGGCCTATGCGCAGCTGGCCGGCCTGCCGGCGCAGGCAGGGCTGTACGCCAGCATTGCGCCACTGGTGCTGTACGCACTGCTGGGCACCAGCCGGGTGCTGGCGGTGGGCCCGGTGGCGGTGGTGTCGCTGATGACGGCCACCACGGTGGGCCAGGTCGCCGCTGCGGGCACGGCGCATTACGCCGCGGTGGCCTTGACGCTGGCCTTCCTGTCGGGCGGCATGCTGCTGGTGATGGGCCTGCTGCGCGCGGGTTTTCTGGCGAACTTTCTCAGCCACCCGGTGATCTCGGGCTTCATCACCGCCTCGGCCTTGCTGATCGCCGCCGGGCAGTTGAAGGTGATCCTGGGCGTGAAGGCGCAGGGCGAGCACTTCTTCGCCCAGGTCTGGAGCCTGCTGACCCACCTCACGCAGCTGCACCTGGTCTCCACCGTGCTGGGCTTGTCCATGGTGGCCTTCCTGTTCTGGGCACGCAAAGGGGCCAAGCCCGCCCTCATACGCCTGGGCCTGCCACCCCGCCTGGCCGACGTGGCGGCCCGGGCCGCGCCCGTGGCCGGCATCGCCCTCACCGCAGGGCTCACCTGGCAGTTCCAGTGGCACGAACAGGGCCTGAAGATCGTGGGCAGCGTGCCGACAGGCCTGCCGCCGCTGACCACGCCCCTGTGGGACCTGGCCCTGTGGAAGGAGCTGGCCCTGCCGGCGCTGCTGATCAGCGTGGTGGGCTTTGTGGAATCGGTGTCGGTGGGGCAGACCCTGGCGGCGCGGCGGCGCCAGCGCATCGAGCCCGACCGGGAACTGGTGGCCCTGGGCGCCAGCAACCTGGGCGCGGCCTTCAGCGGGGGCTTTCCCGTCACGGGCGGCTTCGCACGTTCGGTGGTGAACTTCGACGCCGGGGCGCAGACGCCTGCGGCCGGGGTGTTCACTGCCGTGGGCATCCTGCTGACCGCGCTGCTGCTCACACCGGCGCTGACCTTCGTGCCCCAGGCCACGCTGGCCGCCACCATCGTGGTGGCCGTGCTGTCGCTGGTGGATCTGTCGGTGTTCAGGCACACCTGGTCCTACGCCAAGTCGGACTTCGCCGCGGCGGCCACCACGGTACTCGTGACGCTGGGCGCCGGCGTGGAGGCCGGCCTGATCGCCGGGGTGAGCCTGTCGCTGGCCATGTTCGTCTACCGCACCAGCCGCCCGCACATCGCCGAGGTGGGGCTGGTGCCGGGCACCGAGCACTTCCGCAACGTCGAGCGCCACGCCGTGCAGACCGACAAGGCCGTGCTGGGCCTGCGCGTGGACGAGAGCCTGTACTTCGCCAACGCTCGGGCACTGGAAGACCGCCTGAACGAGGCCGTGGCCCAGCGCCCCGCGCTCCAGCATGTGGTGCTGCAGTGCTCGGCCATCAACGACATCGACGCCAGCGCGCTGGAGAGCCTGGAGGCCATCGACGCCCGCCTGCGCGACGCCGGCGTGGTGCTGCACCTGTCAGAGGTGAAGGGCCCGGTGATGGACCGATTGAAGGGCACGGCGCTGCTGCAGCACCTGCGCGGCCAGGTGTTCCTCACGCACTTCCAGGCGGTGCAGGCGCTGGGGGCACAGCCTGCAGAACCTTGAGCACCCCTGCTCAGACTTGCCAAGCGCTCACGCGGAACCGTCGTCGGGAATGACAGTGGATTGGATGCTCTGCGCCCACGCCATGACAAGGTCAACCGTGCTGGTCAGCTCGTCGCGCGAAACGGACGGTTCGAACTCGTCGTCATAGCGAACCTCCACCGCAAACGGGTTCAACAGCCGCAAAGATTCGAGCGGGCAGGGTATGGGGCAACCGGTGTCCCCCAAAGCCTGTGCAAGCGCGACCAAGTCATGTGTTCGCCGGGTCTCGACGCCGTGCAGGGTTGAAACGGCCTTCAAGGCTTTCTCGATGGCCTGCTGTGCATGAAAACCCACCGCAGACAGCGGCGCGTCGGGCAGCCGCGCCAAAAGCACAAAAGTGCTGCGGTCCCGTGCCGCCAAGCGCAAGAGCCGATGCGCTTCCTCAGCGGCGGGCGTCATGGATCAGCAGCCCTTCCTTGGCAGCCCAGTACGGAACCGTTCCTGGAACGTGGCGCCGACGGTCAAACTCTGCACGCGAGATGACGACGATGTCCACACCGACACCGACGTTTCCAACAGCCCGGTGAATCTTGAGGTACTCGCCTGTCTTGTCGTGCACTTCATCCTCAATGACCATCAGGTCAAGATCGGAGGCCTGATCCGCGTCACCCCTTGCGTAGGACCCGAACAACACCACTTCGGCAGGCTTGCTGGCAGCCTGCGCTGCGCGCCGCGCGGCCTCAACGATGGCTTGATGTGGAAGCATGGGCAGGCACTTCGATGGTGGGCGATGGCACTGAATCACTCAAGATTGTCTGTGGTTGGCCCAAGAGCGCACGCTGACGGCAGTTGGCACCGTTCAGTCATTACCCGGGCCACGCGCGCCAAGGACATACACACGCATGCCGCCTCTTGAAAAGACCGTCACAGACAATGCACCCTCATGGTAAACCTACAAAACTCCGACCCCGTTCTCATCGCCGGTGGCGGCATTGGCGGCATGGCTCTGGCGCTCACGCTGCACCAGATCGGCGTGCCGTGCCGGGTGCTGGAAGGCGTGTCCAGCCTGAAGCCGCTGGGCGTGGGCATCAACCTGCAGCCCAATGCGGTGCGCGAGTTGTACGACCTGGGCCTGGGTGAGCACGGGCTGGACACCATCGGCCTGCAGGCACGCGAGTGGGCCCTGGTGGGGCGCAACGGCAACGATGTCTACAGCGAGCCGGCCGCGCCTGCGGGCCGGCTACCGTTGGCCGCAACACTCGGCACACCGCGGCCGGTTGCAGATGCTGCTGTACCGCACGGTGGTGAACCGGCCAGGGCCTGATGCCGTGCAGCTGGGCCAGCGCGTGACGGGCTACTGCCAGGACGGGTAAGGTGTCACGGCCCTCATCGAGACACGGGACGAACAGCGGCTCGAACAGCGGGGCCGCCTGATCTTGGGCGCCAACGGCCTGCACTCGGCCGTGCGCGCGCAGATGCAACCTGCGCAGCCCCCCCCATCCAATGGGGCGGCGCCATCATGTGGCGCGGCACCACGCCCGGCGTGCCCGTCCGCACCGAGGCCTCCTTCGTGGGCCTGGGTTCGTTGCGCCACCGGGTGGTGGTGCACCCCATCTCGCCGGCCGACCCGCAAACCGGCCTGGCCACCATCAACTGGATCGCCGAGACCACGGTGGACAACTCCCAGGGCTGGACGCAAGGCGACCGGAACCGGCGCGTGGCGCTGGAGGACTTCGCCCACCACTTCTCCGACTGGACCCGCGGCTGGCTGGACCTGCCCGCGATGCTGCGCGGCGCGCAGCAGATCTTCGGGTACCCCATGATCGACCGCGACCCGGTGCCCAGCTGGGTGGACGGCCGCGTGGCGCTGATGGGTGAGGCCGCGCACGTGAGCAGACAGGAATCTCAAACGCCACAGGACGCCCCAAGACTGGCCCTGAAAGAGACCCCGACCAAGCCCGCAGAGGGCCGAAGTACGCAAGTCTGGGCGTCTGCAGGTTCGCGGCTGGCGAGTTGGCAGGCCTTTGAACCTGAAAACGGCAGTTGACCGCTTGTCATCTTGCCGCACACCGCGTGGACTCGGTCCTGGCGTTGTTTTCGCAGCCTCACCTTTGGGGTGACAGCGCCATGCACTTGCCAGCACCGCTTTTGATGCGCCATGCGGTGTTGCTCCTCCTTGCAGGCACGTGCCTGCCGCGTCGTCGCGCCTTGCCTGACGCCCCCACAACAGCGCTGGCACATGCATCCAACTGCCGTTTTCAGGTTGAACGTTCACGGCTCGCGAGGGATGGACCCGGTCTTCGGGTTGACCCTGATGTTGGCCATGGGTTGCCGACACGGCGCGCAGCGCCACCGGCAGCTGCACTGGGTGGCCGTGGGCTCAGGCAGCGAAGTGCGGCCCCGCCTCGCGCGCCCGCCCTCGGGGTGGCGGCTGCGGGTCCAGCCCCAGGTGGGTCAGGATCTTCTCGATCACCGGTCGCTCCAGGATGGCCCCGATGATCTTCAGCTCCCCGCCGCCGCAGTTCGGGCAGTGGTGCATGTCGATGTCAAAGACGCGCTTGCGCAGCCGCGCCCAGCTGAAGCGACACCAGCGCACTGGAGAGCCTGGAGGCCATCGACGACCGCCTGCGCGCCGCTGGCGTGGTGCTGCACCTGTCAGAAGTGAAGGGTCCGGTGATGGACCGCCTGAAGGGCACGGCGCTGCTGCGGCACCTGCGCGGTCAGGTGTTCCTCATGCACTTCCAGGCGGTGCAGGCGCTTTCGGGCAAGGGCTTGGCGGCTGATTGAGCCTGTCAGACTGCGGTGCGTCCTGCGGCCTGGGGTCCGTGCCCGTTGGAGCTCATCTCTGCAATCTCCGGAACACCAGCAAAGCCCCGGACAAGCGACGCAGCGCCTCCTGGGTGGCCGGCGTCATGTACCGAGCGGCCTTCGTACCCTTGCACAGAGCCACAGAGTCAGGGCCGGCAGGCTCGTGCAATGCCTGCACGTACGGGTGTTCGGCCGCACTTGGTGACAAGGGTTTGCCCCATGGCCAAGGCGGTTGGGGCCACGCCCTTCCTTCCGACAAGGTGATAACCTTGTATTCGGACTGGAAAGAACATATCCATGGCGTCTGCCCCTGGTTTCTGCGTGGTACTGATCGGCACAAGTCAGCTTGCTGACCAAGCCATGCACCGTCATCTGAGAACACTCTACGACGTGCATCACGTTGCGGGCATCACCGACGTCGATCGATCGGTGACAGACTACCCGCCGGATGCCATCGTGTGCGAACAACAACTCGACGATGGTCGCGGTGTCGATCTGCTTCACAGCATGCGCTTTTCGCACCCGCATGCGGTACGGGTCCTGGTGCTGCAGAGCGCCCAGCGTGAAGAGATGGTGCGTGCGATCAACGATGCGGCGGTCTATCAAGTGGTGACGCCGCCGTTCGAGCCCGAACAGTTGACCCTTGTACTCAAGCGCGCGCTGGAGAGCCGCGAACTCTCTCGCCTGCACCGTTACCTCAGCCGTGAGCTGAAGTTCGCCGACGACGTGCTGCGCGATGAGAACGACCGGATGGCCCGCGCCCTGCAAGAGACCCATCAGTTCGACACGATGGTCTTCGTCAGCGACAAGATGGCAGAGGTGTGCAATACGGCGCGCAAGGCGGCGTTGACCGACCTGCCGGTGTTGATCGAGGGTGAAACCGGCACCGGCAAGGAACTGATGGCCAAGGCCATCCACCATTTCAGCAGCCGGCACAAGCAAATCTTTCTGGCCCAGAACTGCGGCGCGATCGCCGATGACCTTTTGCTGTCGGAGTTGTTCGGCCACCGGCGCGGCAGCTTCACCGGCGCCACCAGCGACCGGCTCGGATTGTTCGCTGCAGCCGACAAAGGTACGGTCTTTCTCGATGAAATCTCCGACATTTCTCCTGCCGTGCAGGTGGGTTTGTTGCGCTTTCTGCAGGACGGCGAGGTCAAGGCCATCGGCAGCGACACCACCAAGCCGACCAATGTGCGCATCATCGCGGCGAGCAACCGCCCGATCAGGCAGTTGGTGGAAGAAGGCAAGTTCAGGCGCGATCTGTACTACCGGCTCAAGGGATTCGAGATCACAATCCCGCCGTTGCGCGATCGGCCGGAAGACATTCCCGTGCTGACGGATTTCCTGATCAAGAAGTACTCCGAGGTGTTCAACCGCAAGATTCCCGGTGTTGCCAGCCAGGCGCAGCAAAAGCTGCGCTCGTACGCCTGGCCGGGCAACGTACGCGAACTGGAGACCGAGATCCGCCGTACTGTGGCCACGGTCGAGAACGGCGAGTTCATCACCGTGCCGCACCTGTCGGCCGACGTTGTGCGCGCGCGCTCGCGCCCTGACCGGTCGTCGGCGCAGGCCGTGTCGCTGGACGGCCGCAGCCTGAAAGACCGCGTAGAGCAACTCGAAATGGCCCTGGTGCGCGCCGCGCTCGAGCGCCACCGCGGGAACCACACCCATGCCGCCGACGAACTTGGCCTCTCGCGCGTGGGCCTGAGCAACAAGCTCAAGCGCTACGGCATCGATCGCCGAAGTCTGGCGGAGCCGAGTTGAACGAAGACGACATTCCTGCTGGCGCGTCGGCCGGCGACACGGCCGCCAGGCGCTTCATGCGCGCGCTGCTGGCACCCGACAAGCCGCTCGGCGGTTACCGCGAGTTGGGCACCACGGCCCTGGCGCTCCAGCTGGGGCTGCCTGAAGACCAGCTCAGCGGTCACTGGTGCAGCCGGTGCGAAGGCATCTGGTACGGCTGCACCCTGGAAGTGGAGTGCCCGGTCTGTGGCAACCGCCGCGGTTGAGTTTGGCGCCCGCCAGCCATGGCCTGCGTCGGCTTCAAGCAACCGAGTCAGCGTGCCCGCGCCGCTTGGTCTTGGAACTCGTGACCCACTGGATACTTGATTCGCACTTTTGTCGCTTTGCGAACCATGTTTGCAGCTTGCAAAGCGCCGAGCGGGTGCGGCGGCAGGGGCTGTAGCCCGGCAATCTAGAGACATACCCGTAGTTTGAGAAGTCTGGCACAGAGCGTGCAAAGCCCCCTGAGCCCAGCGGGCCCTGACCGACCTGCGGTGCCCGATTGATCCTTGTCCTTTCCGGTCCGAAAGAGGAGATTTTCGATGGCCAATCTGTTGTGGTTGCAAGGCGGTGCCTGCTCGGGCAACACGATGTCGTTCCTGAATGCAGAAGAGCCCAGTGCCTGCGATCTGGTCACTGACTTCGGCATCAACGTGCTGTGGCACCCGTCGCTCGGCGTGGAGTTGGGCGAGAACCTGCAGAAGCTGCTGCGTGATTGTGTCTCTGGCGCGGTGCCGCTGGACATCTTCGTGTTCGAGGGCAGCGTGGTCAATGCGCCCAACGGCACGGGGGAATGGAATCGCTTTGCCGGCCGTCCCATGAAGGACTGGGTCAGGGAGTTGTGCAACGCCGCCAAGTTTGTCGTCGCCATCGGCGACTGCGCCACCTACGGCGGCATCCCGGCAATGGCGCCCAATCCCAGCCAGTCCGAGGGCTTGCAGTTCCTCAAGCGCGCCCACGGCGGCTTCCTCGGCAAGACCTGGGTGTCGAAGTCGGGCCTTCCTGTGATCAACGTGCCCGGCTGCCCGGCGCACCCGGACTGGATCACCCAGATCGTCGTGGCCGTGGCCACCGGCCGCGCGGGCGACGTCGGCTTGGACGAATTCCAGCGCCCGAAGACCTTTTTCCAGAGCTTCACGCAGACCGGTTGCACACGCAACATGCACTTCGCCTACAAAGTGTCGGCCACCGCATTCGGCCAGCGCAAGGGATGCCTGTTCTACGACTTGGGATGCCGCGGACCCATGACGCATTCGCCGTGCAACCGTATCCTGTGGAACCGGCAGACGTCCAAGACGCGCGTAGGCATGCCCTGCCTGGGTTGCACCGAGCCTGAGTTCCCGTTCTTCGACCTGGCTCCCGGCACAGTCTTCAAGACGCAGACGGTGATGGGGGTTCCCAAAGAACTGCCCGCAGGGGTCGACAAGAGGGGCTACATCGCGCTGACTGGTGCAGCCAAGAACGCCGCGCCGAAGTGGGCCGAAGAAGACTTTTTCGTCGTTTGACGCGTCAACAGGAATCCAGGAGTTACCGAATGAAAAGAGTTCATCAGCGCGGCCTCGCCGCTGTCGTGCTGGCCGGCTTTGCCGGCGCTGCCGCCGCACACACCGGCCACGGCACCGAAAGTTTCTTTGAAGGGCTCGCCCACCCCTTCGGCCTCGACCACCTCCTGGCCATGGTTGCAGTCGGCATCTGGTCGGTGTACGCGCTGCCTGCTGGTCGCGCCTGGACCGGGCCGGCAACCTTCATGTTCGCCCTGTTGGCCAGTGCTGCCGTCGGTGTCACGGGCGTTACGGTGCCATTGCTGGAGGTTGCCATTGCCGCCAGTGTGTTCGTCTTCGGCGTGATGCTCCTGCTTGCTGCGCGGCGCAAGCCCGAATGGCCGGGCCTCGGGTTGGTGGCGCTGGCGGCCTGCCTGCACGGTCTGGCCCACGGCGCAGAGGCCCCGGCGGCGGCAGGCTTCGTCAACTACGCGGCAGGCTTCCTCATCACCACAGCCGTCCTGCACTTCGGCGGCGTCTTCGCCGGCTTGTCGCTGCGTCGCTGGTTCGCCACGCGCGCCGCGAACATCGTTGGCGGGCTCGGCGTAGCCTGTGGCAGTGCAGGGCTCTACCTTCTCAGCCAATTCTGAACCTGCATTCTTCCCGGAGTCATCACCATGACCGTACAGACACTCGATATCTCCCCAGTCGGCCGCGTCGAGGGCGATCTCGACATCCGCGTAGACATCCAGGACGGCCATGTCGTCAATGCCTGGACGCAAGCCGAGCTCTTCCGCGGTTTCGAAGTCATCCTTCGGGACAAGGACCCACAAGCCGGCCTGGTCGTCACGCCACGCGCCTGTGGCATCTGCGGCGCCTCGCACCTGACCTGCGCCGCCTGGGCACTCGACACGGCGTGGCAGACCGAAGTGCCGCGCAACGCCATCCTGGCCCGCAACCTCGGACAGCTGGTCGAAAGCCTGCAGAGCCAGCCTCGCTATTTCTATGGGCTGTATGCCATCGACCTGACCAACAAGAAGTACAAGAACAGCAAGTACTACGAAGAAGCCTGCCGCCGCTTCGCGCCGTTTACCGGCACGTCCTATGAGCACGGCGTCACCATTTCGGGCAAGCCGGTGGAGATCTACGCGCTGCTCGGTGGCCAGTGGCCTCACTCCAGCTACATGGTTCCCGGCGGCGTGATGTGCGCGCCGACGCTGACCGATATCACCCGAGCCTGGGCCATCCTCGAATACTTCAAGGTCAACTGGCTCGAATCGATGTGGCTGGGTTGCTCGCTTGAGCGCTACGAGCAGATCAAGTCTTATGACGACTTCATGGTCTGGCTGGACGAGTCGCCGAAGCACGCCAATTCCGACCTGGGGTTCTATTGGAAGATGGGCCTCGATGTCGGCCTGGACAAGTACGGCGCCGGCGTCGGCAAGTACATCACCTGGGGCTATCTGCCGCACGAAGACAAGTACCAGAAGCCAACCATCGACGGGCGCAATGCCGCCGTCATCATGAAGGGCGGGGTCTATGACTCCAGCACCGACACCCATACGGTGATGGACCAGAAGTTCGCGCGCGAGAACCTCACGCATGGCTGGTACGACGAAGGCACGGCCGACTTCCACCCGTTTGACCGCACCACCAATCCGATACAGAAAAACACCATCGACCACGACGGTAAGTATTCGTGGTCCTCTGCCGTGCGCCACGCCGACTTCGGCCGCCTTGAGGCTGGGCCCTTCGCGCGCCAGTTGGTGGCCGGTGGCAAGCACGGCGAAGCCTGGCAGCACTACGACCCACTGGTGCTCGACATGTTCAAGAAGATGGGTGGCGCCAGTGTTCACCTTCGGCAGATCGCGCGAATGCACGAGACCATCAAGCTGTACCGGCAGGCCGAGCGCTGCCTGCGCGAGTTCCGGTTGAACGACCCCTGGTACATCAAGCCGCGCGAGCGCGACGGCCGCGGCTGGGGTGCCACTGAGGCGATCCGCGGCGCTCTGTGCCACTGGATCGAGGTCAAGGACGGCAAGATCAAGAACTACCAGATCATCGCGCCCACGACCTGGAACGTCGGCCCGCGTGATGGTGTGCAAGCGCGTGGGCCGATCGAAGAAGCTCTGATCGGAACTCCGATCGCAGACAGCCACGACCCGATCGAGGTGGGCCATGTGGCGCGGTCGTTCGACTCCTGCCTGGTGTGCACGGTCCATGCACATGACGCCAAAACGGGCGAGCAGTTGGCCAGATTCCGCACTGCTTGACGGCCCGTCACGCCGGGTTAGACTGCAGATGCTCTTGCAGATGTCTTTGGTTTCGCGAGTTGATCGGAGAACTTGACCATGCCCATGGATCCTGACGGCTCTATTCGTGCCATGATGACAAAAGCCATGGCAGACGGGCTCAAAACTCAAACAGAGCCCTTTCCGTACACCACCGAAGAATTCACCGCGTTGGTCGACCAGTGTGGTGCGCTGGGCGAAAGCGACATCATCGGCAAGATGGTCCTCACCGGCTGGATCGACAAGCCCTATGGTGAGGACAACTTGCGCTGCCAGGAATGCATGTACTACCTGGTGCACCGCAGGTGGTGCGACCTGCCTGAACTCGACCTGCCCGCCGAACCGGACTGGTGGTGCCGCCTCTGGCGCATTTAGCAACGGCTGTCGGAGGTGCCGCCTTGGACGAGCCTGCCATGCTGGCACGCATCGAAGGCCTTCTGGCCGGCGGCTTGGTGACGTCTTGGGAGGCGCGCGCTTACTCCTCCGAGGACATCAATGCCGTGACTGCACGGCTTCAGGCGCTGGACAGCGAAGACCTGCCAGGGCGACTGGCTGTTGCCGGCTTCACCGCGACGCCGTACGTCGCGCCCGGTGATGAAGACGGCATCGAGCAATCCTGCGCGACCTGCATGTACTTCGAGCACCACCGAGGCTGGTGCAACCTGCCGGAATTGATGCTTCCCGTGAAGCCCGCCTGGTCGTGCATCCTGTGGCGCATCTGACGCCCGGGGCACCGTCGCTGGTCATCATCGGTTGCGGCAATCTGAACCGCAGCGACGACGGCGTGGGCGTGCGCGTCGTCCACCAACTTCGCACGCGCTGGAGTCCGACGCTGCCTCCGGGTGTCAAGCTCTTCGACGCCGGCACGGGCGGTATGGAAGTGATGTTCCAAGCGCGCGGCGCTGGCGCCCTGATCATCGTCGACGCCTGTCGGTCCGGCTCATCGCCGGGCGCGGTATTCGAACTGCCCGGCGATGAGATCGACGGCGCTCATGAGCCGGGCTACAGCTTGCACGACTTCCGCTGGGACCATGCAGTCTACGCGGGCCGCCGCATCTTCGGCAGTGCATTTCCCAGCGACCTGACGGTCTATCTCGTCGAGGCCGAGTCGCTCAACCTGGGTACCGAACTCAGCACAACGGTGCAGCCGGCCGTCAACAAGGTCTGCGATTTCATCGACAGCCGCGTGAGCCGCTGGCTCGCCCAGGCCGACGCGTGAACGAATCGGTGCGCATCGGCGACGGCCGCGTGCTCTTGCCGCGTGCCGTCTGCGAGCGCCACTTCCCCGGCGCCAGCACGGCGGCACTGCTCGAACGTGAAGGCCAGGTGTTCGTGGTGCCGCTGGGCGGCCCCAGCGCGGGGGGCATGCTGCTCAAGCAGATCAATGCCCTGGGTGACCGCGTGTTGTTGGCCACGGACTTCCTCGCCGAGCGTGGCCTTGGGCGGTTTGCGGCCGATCGCGCCTTTGCCGTGCGCTGGGTCGAGGAAGCCGGCGCACTGCTGATTGAGGGCCTTGACTGCCCGTGACCGAAATCACTGCCAACTTGCTTTGCGCTCGAAAACCTGATTGGCAGTTTCGCCGGCAACGGGTACATTGCACACCAGCTGATGGTTGCTGTCGGAGCCGGCCTTGCAAACACTTTCTCAGTCACAGTTCGACGCAGCGCTGGCCGCCGCGGACGATCCGGATGCGTCGCCCGAAGAGCGGGCCGAAATGCTGATGGAGATTGCGATGGGCATGCAGCAGCGGCCGAAGTCGGCGCAGCAGCTGCACGACGCGGTGGCGCTTTACGAACGTGCCAGAGGTCTGGTGTCTGCGACAGCGCCTGTGCTGTGCGCCCGCATCACGGCGCGCATGGGTACCGCACTGCAGGCCCTGCCCGATGGCGGCGTGCACAGCCTGGAGAGAGCGCAGGAGTGCTTCCACACGGCGATCCTGGTTTTGCATAAGCATGGCAAACCCGAGGAAGTGGCGGAGGCCGAACTCAACCAGGGCCTGGTCCTTCAGGCCTTGACTGGCTTGGGCCGCGGCCGCATCACCGACGCCATTGCGGCCTATCACCGCGCGCTGCGGGTCTTCACGCGCGAACTGTTCCCGCAGGAATACTCCGTACTGCACAACAACCTGGCGATCTGCTACCTGTCGATGCCGGCCACCGACGAGCGTGGGCGCATGCGCGAAGCGTTGGCGGTGCAGTCATTTGAAGAGGTGCTCAAGGTCATCAACCTGATCGACCACCCGAGCGAATACGCCATGATCAACAACAATCTTGGCAACGCCTTGCAGTACGCCAGCAGCAGCCACGTGCTCGAGAACAACCTGCGCGCGCTGGCCGCGTATGACGAAGCCTTGAAGGTGCGCAATCCGCGCGACACGCCGCTCGAGTACGCCAACACCATCGCCAACAAGGCCAATGTGTTGCGCAACCTGGTGCCCGATCCAGCGCAGGCGGGCAGCGGCGCCGCCGACCCGCTGGCCGATGCACTGGCACTCGTGCGAGAAGCACTGGCGCTGTTTGCAACCCATGGCGACGCGCAGAAGGCGGCCATGATGCAAGACGTCTCCGATGAAATCAACCATGAGCTGGCACACCGCCGGCTGCAATTCAACTGACTTCTACAACCCGCCTTGGAGGCAAGCAAATGACGGTCGTCGGTCTCTTGAGTTTGTTCCTGCTTGCGGGGGCCCTGGCGCTGGCTGCCGGTGCGCTCAGCGGCATGAGGCTCGCTGCCGAGGCATTGGGCAAGGAACTTGCCGCCATGATGGGCGCGTTCTACGGCCCCACCGCCGTGCTGCCGGCCACCGTGGTCGGCCTGTTGATTCTTTACTTCGCAAGCTGAGGTCTGCGCGATGTTCGACATGTTCATGAACTCAGTGAAGCTGTTCCTCGCGGGCAGACTGTTCCGTGACGGCCGCGCGGTCTTCATGCAGTGGCTCAAAGGCTTTGTCCTGTGCCTGGGCCTGCTGGTCGTAACGGGCTGGCTGGTCTCGCCGCTGGCAGGGGTGATCGTTTCTGCCGCGGTCGGCGGTTTCCTCCAGCCTTGGCTGTTCAAAGACCTCAAGTACAACTGAACTGTGTCACCCAGTGACTGCACGCGACGGTGTGATTGACCCGCAAGCCGCCGATGCCGAATCGGCCGCTGATCTTGCACGCCGGGCTGATGAGCTGGCGCGGCTTGAGTCGCTGGCCCAAGCGTGGGAGCCTGCTCAGCAGGCCGTCCTGTCGGCGTTGAAGATCGGCATCGAAGAGCTCAACGCCGAGGCCTTCAGGCGCTTCATTCGCGGCATCAAGCTCGACCCGGCCGCCGTACCGGCACTGCGCCAGGCCGTCGCCGACCCGTTCGTCTACCAGGTGTTGCTGTTCCACGGCTTGGTGAAAGAGCCCCTTGAAAGCCGAGTGCGACGCGCGCTTGACGAGGTGCGGCCTTCGTTGAAGGAGCACGGCGGCGATGTTGAGCTCGTCGCCGTCAAATGGCCAGACACGGTGGAGGTGCGCTTGGTCGGCTCGTGCCAGTCCTGCCCCTCTTCAGGCGAAACCTTGAGCGAAGGTGTCGAGAAGTCAATCAAGGCGCTGTGCCCTGAGATCACGACCGTCACCCGGGTCAGCCGAGGTGCGCCCGAACTCACCCCCGATGGCGCGCAGGTGGTGCGCTTCGTCAGCCCGTTCGCGCGCCAGCAGGATGCCGGCTGGATGGATGTCTGTGCCCTTGCCGACCTGGCCGAGGGCGGCATGGCGGTGCGCGCGGTAGACGGACGCGACGTGTTGCTCTACCGCAAGGGCGACAGCGTCTCCTGCCTCGACAACGCCTGCGCCCACATGGGGATGCCGCTGGATGGCGGCCAACTGGAAAACGGCACGTTGCGCTGCCCCTACCACGGCTTCGTCTATCTGCTCGAAACCGGCGAGTGCCTCACGGTGCCCGAGGTGCAGCTCGCCGTGCATGCGGTCAAGGTGGTGGGCGAACGCGTGGCCGTGCGGCTGCGGCGCTGAACGGCCCCGAAGCGACATGAGCACCGTCACCACCCATGTGTCGCTCGCGCCCGCCGCGCGCCGCGCAGCCGCTGCCGCTGTCGCCTGCGCACCGCTGCTGGCGACGCAAGGCGCCAGCGTCATCCTCGGCGCCAGCGACGATGCGATGGGCATGGCCCTGCCGGTGGTGCCATCGGCGGCGTCGATGTTCGGTCCGCGTGGCGTGTGTGCCGCGGCCGATGGTTCACTTTGGGTTTCGGACACGGGCCACCACCGCGTGCTCGGCTGGCTGCGCACACCGGTGGCAGACAACACGCCGGCCGACATCCTTTTCGGTCAGCCTGCGTTCGACCGCGAGGGCCGCAATGCCGGCGGCAGCGCCAGTGCCGACACCTTGAATGTGCCCACCGGCATCGCCGCCTGCGGACCCGATGGCGCAGGCCTGGCCGTAGCGGACGCCTGGAATCACCGCGTGCTGATCTGGTTCCAGCGGCCCACGCGGTCGCACCAACGGCCCGATGTCGTTTTGGGGCAAGCCGGTTTCGACCAGGGGGAATCCAATCGCGGTGCCGACCGGCCGACCGCCAGCACCCTGTTCTGGCCCTACTGCGTGTCGTGGGACGGTGCCCGCCTGTGGGTGGCCGACACCGGCAACCGCCGCGTGCTGATGTGGCAAGGGCTGCCGCGCCACCACGGCGCCGCGGCCGATCTGGTGCTGGGCCAGACTGACTTCGACACCCGCGACGAAAACGGCGGCGGCGCGCCAACGGCGTGCAGCATGCGATGGCCACACGCCATCACCTTCCCGGCCGGTGGCCTGTGTGTGGCCGACGCCGGCAACAACCGGCTGATGCGCTGGCTGCGCACCCCCGAGACCCACAACACGCCTTGCGACGTGGTGGTGGGGCAGGGCGACACCACCCTTGTTGAACACAACCAGGCCAGCTACTACCCGGACGCGGCCTGCCTGAACATGCCCTACGGCGCCGCCGTCGCCGGCGACCTGCTCGTGGTCGCCGACACGGCCAATTCGCGGTTGCTGGCATGGCGCATCGAAGACCTGTGGCGGCACGGCGCCAATGCGCATGCCCTGGCTGCACAGCCCGACTGGAACAGCAAGGGCGACAACCGCTGGCTGCCCGCTGCGCGCGACAGCGTGTGCTGGCCTTACAGCGTGGCCCTGGCGCAGGGCGGCCCTGCCGTGCACACCTTGCTGGTGGCCGACTCGGGCAACAACCGCGTTTTGCTGTGGCCCATGGCGGCGTCGCAATGATCTCCGAATGGGTGGCTGAGACCATGCGCGTGCGCGGCACCGTGCAGGGCGTGGGCTTTCGCCCCACCGTGTGGCGCATTGCCAGCGAGCTCGGCATCGTCGGCTCTGTCGCCAACGACGCACACGGCGTGATCATTCACGCCGTGGCGTCGCCGGCGGGGCTGGACGCGCTGGCCCGCCGGGTGCAGGCCGAAGCGCCGCCGCTGGCGCATATCAGCGCCTTCGAGCGTACCGGCGTGGCGCTGCCGGCGTCGCTGCCGGCCGACTTCGTGATCGGCCGCAGCGTGGCCCAGGTGTCAGGTGACACCGCGCTGCCGCGCGATGCCTTCGCCGCAGTGGCGGCCGACGCCGCCACCTGCGCCGCCTGCGTGGCCGAGATCTTCGACCCCTTCTCGCGCCGCTACCGATATCCGCTGACCAACTGCACGCATTGCGGCCCGCGCCTGTCTTTCGTCACCGGCGTGCCCTACGACCGGACGCGCACCACGATGGCCGACTACGCGCTGTGCGCCGACTGCAGGGCCGAGTACGGGTCACCGTCAGACCGGCGCTTTCATGCCCAGCCGATCGCCTGCCATGTGTGCGGCCCGAAGCCTGCGCTCAAGCGCATGGACGGCCGCGCCTTCACGATCGACAGCTTCACCTTCCTCGACGACTGCGATGCCGCTGGCACCCTGCTTGCCAAGGGCTTCATCGTCGCCATCAAGGGCCTGGGCGGCTACCAGCTGGCGTGCGACGCGACGCAGCCCGCTGCGGTAGAACGCCTTCGCGGCATCAAGCGCCGCGAAGCGAAGCCCTTTGCGCTGATGGTGGCAGACGTGGACGCGGTGCGCGCCTGGTGTCAGGTCGATGAAGCCGAAGCGTTGGCATTGCAAGGCCCGGCCGCGCCCATCGTGCTGCTCGACAGGCGCAAAGACCCGCCGCGCACATCGCCGACGGGAGCAAGTGATCGGCGGATCGCGCCCGGCGTCGCGCCCGGCCTGGCCACTTTCGGCTTCATGCTGCCAAGCACCGGAGTGCACCACCTGATCCTGCGGCGCATGAAGCGGCCTATCGTGCTCACCAGCGCCAATCTCAGCGACGAGCCGCAGGCCATAACCACGGACGAACTCTCGGCGCGCTTCCCGCAAGGCATCGACTACGTGCTCGACCACGGTCGCGCCATCGCTCGACGTGTAGACGATTCGGTGCTGCGCGTCGTCGACGGTGAGCCCCGGGTGATACGCCGTGCGCGCGGCTTCGCGCCCCAGCCCATCGCACTGCCGCCCGGCTTCGCAGCCGCCCCGGCGGTGTTGGCCTACGGCGGCGAGCTGAAGAACACCTTCTGCCTGCTGCGCAACGGCCAGGCCATGCTCTCGCCCCACCTGGGCGACCTGGCCGAGGCTGCCACCCATGCCGATTACCAGCGTTCGCTGTCCGACCTGCAGCACTACTTCGACTTCGAGCCCCAGCTCCACGCCTGCGACCTGCACCCCGAGTACCTGTCGTCCAAGATGGCGCGCGGCGCCACGGCAGAGCCGGCGGAGGTGCTTCATCACCACGCACACATCGCGGCGTGCCTGATCGACAACTGCTGGCCACTGGCCGCGGGGCCCGTCATCGGTGTTGCGCTCGACGGCCTGGGCTGCGGCGAGGATGGCGAGCTATGGGGCGGTGAATTCGCCATCGTCGACTACACGCGCTTTCAGCGCGGCGGCACATTCAAGCCGGTGGCCTTGCTGGGCGGCGAGCAGGCCATGCACGAGCCCTGGCGCAACACCTATGCGCACCTGATGGCTGAAATGAAGTGGCCCTCGTTCGCGATGAACTACGCCGAGCTCGATCTCTACGCCTTCCTGCACGACAAGCCGCGTGCGCTGCTCGACGGCATGCTCAGCCGCAATGTCAACTCGCCGCTGGCAAGTTCCTGCGGGCGCCTGTTCGACGCTGCCGCCGCTGCCATGGGCCTGTGCCGCGAGCACGCGGCCTACGAAGGGCAGGGCGCGATCCAGATGGAGGCGCTGGTCGATGCCGAGGTGCTGCAGTTCGAGGACGAGGAGCTCGGCTACCCCTTCGCCATTCCGCGCCTGCCGGGCAGCGGCCTGCCCTACATCGAGCCACTCGCCATGTGGGCGGCCTTGTTGGGCGACCTCATGCTGAAGACCCCTGTGCCGACCATGGCCGCCCGCTTTCACAAGGGCCTGGCACGGGTGATCTGCAAGATGGTCGACAAGCTCGCCCACAAGCATGACGCCGACCATCCTTTGCGCCACGTCGCGCTCAGCGGCGGCGTGTTCCAGAACCGCGTCCTGCATCAACGCGTGGCAAGCCAGCTGCGCGATGCCGGCTACACCGTGCTGACACACCGGCAAGTGCCATGCAACGACGGCGGGCTGGCGCTGGGCCAGGCTGCCGTGGCCGCGGCGCGTGCGCTGCAAACCCAAGCTCAGCCCCGACACTCCACTCAGAAAGCTGCACCATGTGCCTAGGCATACCCGGCCGCATCGTAGAGATCACCCACGCCGGCAACAAGCTCGCCATGGTCGAAGTGCTGGGCGTGCGGCGTGAGATCAACATCGCCTGCGTCGTCAGCGACGAGCACCCGGTAGACAGCTGCATTGGCGACTGGGTTCTGGTGCATGTGGGCTTTGCGATGAGCCGCATCAACGAGAAGGAAGCGCAACTCACCCTCGATGTGCTGCGCATGCTTGGCGAAGCGCAGACCGAGATCGACGCCATGCGCGAGAGCGACGCGGCACTGATGGCGCGATGAACGTCGACCTGCAGCTCTCGGGTCTGTACCCGCACCTGGCGCAGCCGGGGCTGCGCGCGGCTGAACCCGCGGCGCTTCAGGGCGGTTTGCTGGACGCCGTTCGCCTGAAGGCGGGCGACAGTGTGGCCATAAAGCAGCGCTTCTTCGCGCTGGAAGCGCCGCGCATCGTGCTGGCCTCACGGCTGCTGGCCGCGAGCTTTCGCAGCGGCGGGCGGCTCTACACCATGGGCAACGGTGGTTCGAGTTGCGACGCGGCGCACCTGGCGGTCGAGTTCCAGCATCCGGTCACCGCAGGCCGGCCGGCCTTGCCGGCCGTCAACCTGAGCCAGGACATGGCGATGATCACGGCGGTGGCCAACGACATCGGCTTCGCCCATGTCTACACCCGCCAGGTGCTGGCCCACGTGGGCGAGCGCGACGCTGTGGTCGCGATCTCGACCAGCGGCAACTCCGAGAACCTGCTTGCCGGCCTGGCGGCGGCCAAGCGGCGCGGCGCCACCACGCTGGGCCTGGCCGGCGGCGACGGCGGGCGCATGGTGACCAGCACCGACGTGGACCTGTGCCTCGTCGTGCCCACCGACAGCATCCACCGGGTGCAGGAGACGCACGTGGCGCTCTACCACATCCTCTGGGACCTGACGCATACATTGCTGGCCGACGACCGCGCTCCTGACCGCGCTTCGGACCGCGCGAAACAAGGGCCTGCGCCATGAAATTCGCCGACGAATTCCGCGACCCTGAACTCGCCCGCTCACTGGTGGCAGAGGTGACGCGACTGGCAGAAACGCTCGCCGCAGGCAAGCCGCGCCCCTTGCAGGTGATGGAGGTGTGCGGTGGTCACACCCACACCATCTTCCGCTACGGCCTGAAGGACCTGCTGCCACCAAGCCTGGAATTCGTGCACGGCCCTGGCTGCCCCGTGTGCGTGCTGCCGATGGGCCGCGTGGACGACTGCGTGGCGATTGCCGAGCACCCGCAGGTGATCATGACCACCTTTGGCGACGCCATGCGCGTGCCGGGCTCGAAGAAGAGCCTGCTGCAGGCCAAGGCCGACGGCGCCGATGTGCGCACCGTCTACTCCCCGATGGACGCGTTGAAGCTCGCGCGGCTGCACCCCGACAAGGAAGTGGTTTTCTTTGGCCTCGGCTTCGAGACCACCATGCCCAGCACCGCGATGACGGTGTTGCAGGCCGAGGCACAGGGCGTGCGCAACTTTTCGCTGTTCTGCAACCACATCACGATCATCCCGACCGTGAAGGCGATACTGGATTCGCCGGACCTGCAGATCGACGGCTTTCTAGGCCCCGGCCATGTCAGCATGGTGATCGGCACCCGGCCCTACGAGTTCATCGCGAAGCATTACGGTCGCCCACTGGTGGTGGCGGGCTTCGAGCCGCTGGACATCCTGCAGTCCCTGTGGATGGTGCTCAAGCAAATGAGCGAAGGCCGCAGCGAGGTCGAGAACCAGTACAGGCGCGTGGCTCCAGAGGCCGGCAACGCACCGGCACTGGAAGCGATCACACGCGTGTTCGAGTTGCGCGAATTCTTCGAGTGGCGCGGTCTGGGGTCGATCGATCACTCGGGTGTGCGCATGCGCTCCGCCTACGCTGCGTTCGACGCCGAGCGCCGCTTCTCGGTACCCAACCTGAAGATCGCCGACCCCAAGAGTTGTCAGTGCGGTGAAGTGCTCAAGGGCGTGATCAAGCCCAACCAGTGCAAGGTATTCGGCACGCTGTGCAAGCCCGAAACACCGATGGGCGCGCTGATGGTGTCAACCGAAGGCGCATGTGCGGCCTACCACCAGTATTCGCGCATGGCCTTCGTCAAGCGCGACGCGGTGCCGCTGGTCTGAAGGCAAAGGCATGGCAATCCTTCGCGACAAGACCATCACCATGGCCCACGGCGGCGGCGGCCGTGCCATGCGCGAGTTGATCGAAAAGCTCATCGTCCCCGCCTTTGCAAACCCGCGCCTGGCGGCACTGGAAGACCAGGCCTGCGTAGCACTCCCAGAGTTGGCCGAACACGGCGACCGCCTGGCCTTCACGACCGACAGCTATGTCGTCGCCCCCTTGTTCTTCGCCGGCGGCGACATCGGCAAGCTGGCAATCTTCGGTACGGTCAATGACCTGGCGATGGCCGGTGCCGTGCCCCTGTACCTGTCGTGCGGCCTGATCATCGAAGAGGGTTTTCCGACAGCTGATCTGCAGCGTGTGCTGGGCAGCATGGCCGCAGCCGCGCTGCAAGCCGGCGTGCAGGTGGTGACAGGCGACACCAAGGTCGTCAACCGGGGCGCGGCCGACAAGCTCTTCATCAACACCGCCGGCATCGGTGTGGTGCCACGTGGCGCGCACATCTGCGCCACGCGCGCACGGCCCGGCGATGTGGTCATCGTCAACGGAACGCTTGGCGACCATGGCGTGGCCATCCTCGTTGCGCGCAATGAACTCGAACTGCAGAGCAGCATTGCCAGCGACTGCCAGCCGCTGCACGGGCTGGTGCAGGCCATGCTGGCGGCCTGCCCCGATATCCACTGCCTGCGCGACGCCACCCGCGGCGGCCTGGCCACGGTGCTGAACGAGTTCGCGGCCAGCTCCAAAGTGGGCATCCGCCTTCAAGAGCGGGCGCTGCCCATCAAACCCGAAGTTCGTGGCGCCAGTGAGATGCTGGGCCTGGACGTGCTCTACATGGCCAACGAAGGCAAACTGGTCACGGTGGTGCCTGCCAGCCACGCCAACGCCGTGCTGGCCGCCATGCGCGCGCACCCGGCAGGGTTGGATGCCGCCATCGTGGGCGAGGTGCTGGCCGAACCGGCGGGCCACGTGGTGCTGAACACTGCCTTTGGCGGCGAGCGCGTGGTGGACATGCTGGTGGGCGAACAACTGCCCAGGATCTGCTGATGCACGAGCTGGGCATCACCCGCAACGTGGTTTCCATCGTGGCCGAACATGCCAAGGGCCAGAAGGTGCTGAGCGTCACCTTGGAAGTCGGCAAGCTTTCGGGCCTGCTGCCGGAGTCCATCCGTTTTTGTTTTGACGTTTGCAGCAAGGGCACGGCGCTGCAAGGCGCGCGGTTGAACATCATCGAACCCGCTGGCCTTGGCCAATGTGGGTCTTGCGGCGCAGAAACGGAACTGACTGCGCCCCTGGGCCGCTGCCCCCACTGCGGACAAGCCACGCTGCGCGTGGTGGCCGGCACCGAATTGAAGATCAAGGAATTGGAGACCGAATCATGTGCGTAACCTGCGGCTGCGGCGACGGCCAGACCACCGTCACGACCATGGACGACGGCCACGTTCACACCCATGCCGACGGCACGACGCATGCGCATGGGCCCGGGCATGACCATGCGCATGACCATGACGATGAATCAGCGCACACGCATGCCGACGGCACCACGCATGCGCATGACCATGCGCATGACCATGCACACGATCATCTCCACGGACACGGACACGGACACGGACACGGACACGATCACCATCATCTCAGCCACGACCTGCAGGTGCCCGGCCGCGACAACCAGACCATTGCGCTGGAAACCGCCATCCTGGGCAAGAACCAAGTGCTGGCCGAACGAAACCGGGGCTGGCTGGCAGCGCGTGAGGTCACGGCCCTGAACCTGATGAGCAGCCCGGGCGCCGGCAAGACCACCTTGCTGGAGCGCTGCATCGCCGATCTGAAGGGCGAGGTGGTCATCAACGTGGTGGAAGGCGACCAGGCCACGCTCAACGATGCACAGCGCATACGCGCCACCGGCGCGCAGGCCGTGCAGGTCAACACCGGCACAGGCTGCCACCTGGAGGCCGACATGCTGGCTCGCGCCATGAAAGTGCTCAACCCGCCGGCGGGCTCGCTGATGGTGATTGAAAACGTCGGCAACCTGGTGTGCCCGGCCCTCTTCGACCTGGGCGAGAACGCCCGCGTGGTGATCTTCTCGGTCACCGAAGGCGAAGACAAACCGCTGAAGTACCCGCACATGTTCGGTGCCGCCGACGTGCTGCTTCTGAGCAAAGTGGACCTGCTGCCGCACCTGCGCGTGAACCTGCAGCTGATGATGGACAACGCGCTGAAGATCAACCCGCGGCTGAAGATCTTCCCGGTGTCTTCATACACCGGCGAAGGGCTGCGGGCCTGGTATGACTGGTTACGAACCCAGAGGGCTGACGTCGCAGGTGCTTGACCTCGCGGTGCCCCTGCGGCAGAGGCACGCGTCGGCTGAGCTGCTGAGCGCGACGGTGACGGAGGGCCGACTTGCCGTGCCAAGATGCATCCATGGCGCTCCCCGATCCCCTCTCGCCCGGCTTCATGGTGGTGCAAGGCAACCATGCCGAGACGCTGCGCGACCTGGTGCGCGACTGGATGCGCCGCCACCCCCTGGCGCCGCTGGAAGACGAGTGCATCCTCGTGCAGAGCAACGGCGTGGCGCAGTGGCTGCGCCTGGCGCTGGCGCAAGACCCGGCCCAGGGCGGGCATGGCATCGCCGCGGCGCTGCAGGTGCAGTTGCCCATGCGCTTCGTCTGGCAAGCCTACCGCGCCGTGCTGGGCGCCGATGCCGTGCCGCGCACCTCGGCCCTGGACGCCGAGCCGCTGACCTGGCGCCTGATGCGCCTGCTGCCCGCGCTGCTGCAGGACCCGGCCTTCGCACCGCTGCAGGGCTTTCTGGCGCAGGACGACGACCTGCGCAAGCGCCATCAGTTGTCCGAGCGCCTGGCCGATCTGCTGGACCAGTACCAGGTCTACCGGGCCGACTGGCTGCAGCGCTGGGCCCAGGGTGACGACCAGATCACCCAGGGACGCCGAGGCTGGCAGCCCCTGCCTGCCGAGCAGGCCTGGCAGCCGCGCCTGTGGCGGGCCCTGCGGCAGGACGTGGGCGCCGGCGCGGCGGCCGGCAGCCGGGCCGAGGTGCACCAGCGCTTCATGGCCGCCGCCCAGGCCTGGCAGGGCCCGCGGCCGGCGCGGCTGCCGCGCCGAGTGATCGTTTTCGGGCTGTCGGCCCTGCCACAGCAGACGCTGGAAGCCCTGGCCGCTCTGGGCCGCTGGTGCCAGGTGCTGATGTGCGTGCACAACCCGTGTCGGCACGACTGGTCGCACACCCTGCCCGACCGCGACCTGCTGCGCGCCGCCCACCACCGGCAGCGCCGCCGTGCGGGCTCCGAAGGACCGGTGGCCGAAGACACGCTGCACCTGCACGCCCATCCCCTGCTGTCCGCCTGGGGGCGCCAGGGGCGGGACTTCATCCGCCTGCTCGATGCCCACGACGATCTGCAGGCCTATGCCGGGCGCTTTGCCGCCATCGGCCAGCGGGTGGACTGCTTCGACGAGAACACCGGCCCGGGCCGCGCGGGCGTGCTGCAGCAACTGCAGGACGACGTGCTGGACCTGCGGCCGCTGGCCGAGACGCAGCAGCACCGGCGCGTGCTGAACCCGCAGGCCGACCGCTCCATCCGCTTTCACGTCACCCACGGGCCCTTGCGCGAGGTGGAGGTGTTGCATGACCGGCTGCTGTCGGCCTTCGCCGCCGACCCGACGCTGCGCCCGCGCGACGTGCTGGTGATGGTGCCGGACATCCAGGCTTACGCGCCGCTGGTGCAGGCCGTGTTCGGCCAGGCCAGCCTGGGCGACCCGCAGGACCCGAGGCAGCGGCTGCGCCGCATTCCCTTCACCGTGGTGGACCGGGGCGTTCGCCGGCAGGAGCCGATCACCGGTGCGCTGGAGCGGCTGCTGGGCCTGCCGGGCGCGCGCCTGGGCGCCAGCGAAGTGCAGGACCTGCTGCAGGTGCCCGCGCTGCGCCGCCGCTTCGGCATCGACGAGGCGCAACTGCCGCAGCTGCTGCGCTGGCTGGACGAGGCCGGCATCCGCTGGGGCCTGCACGCCGAGCACCGCGCCGCGCTGGGCCTGCCGCCGGGCCTGGAGCACAACACCTGGGTGCCAGGCCTCAAACGCCTGCTGCTGGGCTACGCCGTGGGCGCGTCGGCGCCAACGGACGACGGCTCAAACCCACCCTGGCAGGGCCTGGAGCCGGTGGATGAAGTGGGCGGACTGGAGGCCGCGCTGCTGGGCCCGCTGGCGCAACTGGTGCGGGCGCTGGAGCAGCATTGGCGGGCGCTGGCCACGCCCGCGCTGCCGGCCCGGTGGGTGGAGCGCCTGCGCGGCCTGCTGCAGGACTTCTTCCTGGCCGAAGGCGGGGCCGAAGGCCTGTTGCTGCAGCGCCTGGCGGCGGCGTTGCAGCCCTGGCTGCAGGCCTGCGAAGCGGCGGCGCTGGACGAGCCCCTGCCGCTGTCGGTGGTGCGCGAGCACTGGCTGGCGCAGATGGACCTGGGCGGGCTGGGCAGCCCCTTCTTTGGCGGGGGCGTCACCTTCGCCACGCTGATGCCCATGCGCGCCATCCCCTTCCGCTTCGTGGCGCTGCTGGGCATGAACGACGGCGACTATCCGCGCAGCCGCGTCGCGCCCGACTTCGATCTCATGGCGCAAGACCCGCGCCCGGGCGACCGCTCGCGCCGCGAGGACGACCGCTACCTGTTCCTGGAGGCGCTGCTGTCGGCGCGCGAGCACCTGCACATCAGCTGGGTGGGACGCAGCATCCACGACAACGAGGAGCGTCCGCCCTCGGTGCTGGTGGGGCAGTTGCGTGACCACATCGGAGCCGTCTGGCGCCTGCCTGGCGACGCCCGCCCTCCTGCGCAGGCCGGCGCGGCGCTGCTGGGCGCGCTGACGCTGGCGCATCCCCTGCAGCCCTTCAGCCCAGCCTACTTTGCCGCCGGCGGCCCGCCGGAGCTCTTCAGCCATGCCCAGGAGTGGCGCGACGCCCTCCGGGCCCGGGCCACAGGGCCGCAGGCACAGGCAAAGGCGCAGGCCCCTGCGCCAGTGGCCCTGCCCCCCCTGCTGCGGGACACCCCCTTGACCCTGCAGGAACTGGGCGCCTTCTTCAAGGACCCCATCGGCCATTTCTTCGAGCAGCGGCTGGGCATCCGCCTGCGCAAGTCAGACGACGAAGCGCAAGACCACGAACCCTTCGAGCTCGACGCCCTGGAGAACTGGCAACTGCAGGACATGCTCATCCGCGCCCAGCAGGCGGCCGTGCAGTCCGGCACCTCGGTGGAACGCGCCCTGCAGCAGGGCCTGGACCGCCTGGCGCGCAGCGGCGCCCTGCCCGTGGGCGCCTTCGGCCGGCACGCCCGGCAGGCGCTGGCCGAGCCGATGGCCGAGCTCTTCGCCCAGTGGCAAGGTCTGCTCCAGGCCTGGCCCCACGAAGCCCCTGACGAGCCCTTCATGTGGTCTGACGCACAGGTCCAGGTGAGCGACCAGCTCACCGGGCTGCGCCGCAATGCCGAGGGCCGGCGCTGCCGCCTGCTGCTGGAAAGCAGCAGCGTCGTCAAGAAGAAGCACTACCGCACCGACAAGCTGGCTGTGGCCTGGGTGGTGCATGTGGCGGGGCATGTGACGGGGCATGTGACGGGGCATGTGACGGGGCATGTGACAGGACATGTGGCAGGGCACCCGGCAGGACATCTGGGCGGACACCACGCCAGCGAGCCCCTGACCACCGTGGTGGTGAGCAAGGCCGGCACGGCCACCTTCGCCCCGTTGACGCCGGCGCAGGCCCGGCAGGCCTGGAGCGATCTGCTGCGGGCCTGGCAGGAGGGCATGACCCGGCCCTTGCCCTTCGTGCAGCGCTGCAGCGACGCCTGGTGGGTGAGCAAGATGAAGCCCGGCAATGGCGATGCCCAGGCGCAGGCCGCGGCCCGCAAGGCCTACGAACACCACGACCCCGCGCACAAGATCTTCAGCGAGCGCGAGTCCAACCCCTGCGCTGCGCGCGCCTTCCCGGACTTTGCGGCGCTGTGGTGCGATGGCGAGTTCGGCCACTGGGCCCGCACCCTGCTGGGGCCGCTGCGTGACGCGCTGGGGGCTGCACCCGAGGCTGCCACAGCGCCCACGGACGGTGCCGGACAGGAGGCGACATGACGACGCATCCATCCCCCTCGGGCGCCCCGCTGCTGCAACCCTTGGCCGTGCCGCTGCAAGGCAGCCGCCTGGTGGAGGCCAGCGCGGGCACGGGCAAGACCTTCACCATCGCCACGCTGGTGCTGAGACTGGTGCTGGGCCATGGCGGAGCGCAGGCTTTCAGCCGGGCGCTCACCCCGCCGGAGATCCTGGTCGTCACCTTCACCGATGCCGCGGCCAAGGAGCTGCGCGACCGCATCCGCAGCCGCCTGGTGCAGGCCGCCGCAGCCTTCGAACAGGCGCCCCACGAGGTGCCCGACCGCCCGGCCGGCGAGGACGTGCTGCACGACCTGCGCGCCGCCTGTGCGCCCGAGCAGTGGCCCGCCCAGGCCCGCACGCTGCATCTGGCCGCGCAGTGGATGGACGAGGCCGCCGTGTCCACCATCCACAGCTGGTGCCAGCGCATGCTGCGCGAGCACGCCTTCGACAGCCACAGCCTGTTCCTGCAGACGCTGCAGACCGACGAGCGCGCGCTGCAGGAAGAAGCCGTGCGCGACTGGTGGCGCCACCACCTGTACCCGCTGAACGAGGCGCAGGCCGCGGAAGTGGCCGGCTGGTGGGCCACGCCCGACGCCCTGCTGAAAGACATCCGCCGGCTGATGCGCTGGGCCGACACCTTGGCCGAAGCCGGCGAACCACCGGCCCCTGCGCAGGCGCTGGAACACGCCGCGCAGGAGGCGGCCCGGCGGCTCGCCGCGCTCAAGGCGTCGTGGGCGGCGTGGGCGCAGGAGCTGGGGCAACTGCTGGATGCGGCCGCCGCACGGAAGCACCTGGTCAAGGGCCACTTCCGCGCGCACGCGCTGCGCTGGTTGGGCGACCTGCGCAGCTGGGCGGAAGACGACAGGCGTTCACCATTTCCCGACAGGAACAAAGCCTGGGAGCGGCTCACACCGCAAGCGTTCTGGGGCCAGTGGGCCGAGGGGCACACGCCGCAGCATGAGGGCCCTGAAGCCTTCGCCAAGCTCCGAGATGGCCTGCGCGACCTGCCCACCGCCCGCACGGAACTGCTGAGCCACGCCGCCTGGTGGTGCGCAAAGCACCTGGCCGCACAGAAGGTGCGCCAGGCGGTGATGGGCTTCCAGGACCTGCTGGTGCGCCTGGACGCCGCGCTGCGCGGGCCCAACGGCCCGGCGCTGGCGGCGCGCATCCGGGCGCAGTTCCCCGTAGCGATGATCGATGAGTTCCAGGACACGGACCCGCTGCAGTACCGCATCTTCGACACCGTCTACGGCGTGCAGCGCAACGACCCGGCCACCGCGCTGCTGCTCATCGGCGACCCGAAGCAGTCGATCTACGCCTTTCGCGGCGCGGACATCCACACCTACCTGGCCGCGCGCCACCACACCCAGGGCCGGCACGCCACCCTGGGCACCAACTACCGCTCCACCCAGGCCATGGTGCGGGCCGTCAACCGCGTGTTCGCTCAGGCCGAAACCGCCACGGGCAGCGCCTTCGGCTACCGCCTGCCGGGCGGGGAGAACCTGCTGCCCTTCCAGGAGGTGGGCGCCCACGGCCGCAGCGAGCGCTGGGAATGCGGCGCAGGTGGTGTGACCCCCGCCCTGACCTTCTGGTGCATTGAGGACATGCAAGGGGACATGCCAGGCGCGCAGACCGAGGAAGGGGCCACGGGCGAAGACAAGGGCGAGGACGAGGAACTGGGCACGCAGGCCCACCGCGACCACCTGGCCCGGGTGTGCGCCGACGAGATGCTGCGCCTGCTGCACGCCGGGCGCGCCCGGCAGGCCGGCTTCGTGGGGCCGGACGGCACCCGGCGAGCGGTGCAACCCGGCGACATGGCCGTGCTGGTGAACACCGGGCGCGAAGCCGATGCCGTGCGCCACGCCCTGCAGCAGCGGGGCCTGCGCAGCGTCTACCTGTCCGACCGGAGCTCGGTCTACCACAGCCCCCTGGCAGGCGAGCTGCAACGCTGGCTGGCCGCCTGCGCCGCGCCCGAGGACGAGCGGCTGCTGCGCGCGGCCTTGGCCACGCCGGCGCTGGCGCTGTCCTGGGCCGAGCTGGACGCGCTGCGCCAGGACGACATGGCCTGGGAACTGCGGGTGCGGCAGTGCCGTGCCTGCCATGAAACCTGGCTGCGCCACGGCGCGCTGCCCATGCTCAGGCGCTGGATCCACGAGCACGGCATCGCCACCCGTCTGCTGGCGCAGGGCCGCGAGCGCGACCTGACGGACCTGCTGCACCTGGCCGAACTGCTGCAGCAGGCCAGCACCGGCCTGGACGGCCCGCAGGCCCTGATCCGGCACCTGGCGCGCCTGCGGCAGGACGAAGGCACGGACGACGAGGGCCGCCGGGTGCGGCTGGAGAGCGACGAGCAACTGGTGAAGGTGGTCACCGTCCACAAGTCCAAGGGCCTGGAGTACCCGCTGGTCTTCCTGCCCTTTGCCAGCGCCTGCCGGCCTGCCAAGGCCAACGACTCGCCCCCCTTCACCTGGCGCGAAGGCCTGACGGGCGACAGCCCGCTGCACCTGAGCCTCGTCGCCGACGCGGCCGTCCTGGCCCGCGTGGACGAGGAGCGCCTGCGCGAAGACCTGCGCAAGCTGTACGTGGCGCTCACGCGCGCGCGCTTCGCCACCTGGGTGGGCGCGGCCCGGGTGAAGCAGCTGGAACGCAGCGCCCTGGGCCATCTGCTGGGCCTGGGGCGACAGACAGCGTCTGCCGACGCCTGGGCCACTGCCGCATCGCCCGGCCTGCGCAGCGCGCTGCAAGCCCTGGCCCAGGGCCACCCGGACATCGCGGTGGTGACGCCAAACAACCAGCCCGTGCCCACCTGGCAGGCCGAGACCGCGGTCACCGCCTGGCGTGAGCCGCCGGCCCTGCCCGCCCGGCCCGCCGAGGCCTGGGGCTTCAGCAGCTACTCCGCCCTGCTGGCCCGCATGGGCAGCGGGGTCCAGGGGGACACCGCGCAGGCAGCAACCTTCCTGGAAGAGGCTTCGGAAACCGGCGGCGCGGCGCAGACGCCACCGTCGGCCGGGCAGGTCCCCGCCTGCGCCGGCCTGCTGCACGGCTTCCCGCGCGGCGCATCACCGGGCAGCTTTCTGCACGAGTTGCTGGAATGGGCCGGCCAGGAAGGCTTCGGCGAGGTCAGCGCACATCCGGCCGATCTGCAGGCCCAGATCGAACGCCGCTGCCGCGCCGCCGGTCTGACCGAATGGGCCCCCACCCTGCAGGCCTGGATGGCGCAGTGGCTGGTGACGCCGTGGGACCTGGGCGCCCTGAACCCTGGCCCTGGCCCTGGCCCTGGCCCTGGCCCTGGCCCTGGCCCTGGCCCTGGC